>JAKAMQ010000069.1 GCA_021812805.1 Acidobacteriota bacterium | reverse complement strand
CACCAAGGCCATGAGCTTGCCTTACCGCCCCCTTTCGGATTGGAGTAACTAGCCATGGCCGGTCTCCAGGACATCCGACGCCGTATTCGATCCGTCAAGAACACGCAACAGGTCACCAAGGCCATGAGCTTGCCTTACCGCCCCCTTTCGGATTGGAGTAACTAGCCATGGCCGGTCTCCAGGACATCCGACGCCGTATTCGATCCGTCAAGAACACGCAACAGGTCACCAAGGCCATGAAGATGATTTCTGCGGTCAAGCTGCGGAAATCCCAGGAACGCCTGGTCGCGCTGCGTCCCTATGCCGGGAAACTGCTCGAGGTCGTCCGCCGGGTTGTGGGCCGCATCAAGGGGAACCCGGAGATCGTGCCCGGTCCGGCTGCCCAGGCTTTCCTGGCGCCCCGGGAGGAAACGCGGATCCGCGTCGTGCTTGTGGCGTCCGACAAGGGCCTTTGCGGTGGCTTCAACGCCAACATCTTCAAGGCTGCCCAGGCCTTCCTGGCCGAATCCACGTCCCAGATCATCCAGATGGATCTCGTGGGCAAGCGGGCCGCGGATTGGGCCCGCAAGCGCAAGCTTCCTGCCGGCCGGACCTACGTCAACCTCAACATGACCGGCTTCGAACGCGCCGTGATGGAGATTTCCGAAGAAGCGGCGGGCCAGTACCGGGACGGCGAGATTGACGCCCTCTACGTGATCTACAACTACTTCAACAGCCCCGTCGCCCAGACGCCCACGGTATTCCGGCTTTTCCCGATGGAAGTGGAACGGCGTGCCGAGGAGCGCGATGTGCTTGAGGTGGCGCACCTCCTGGAGCCTGGCCCCAACGAGGTGCTGGAGACGCTGCTGCCCCGCTTCGTAGAGACGGAACTGCTCCGCACGCTTCTTGAAAGCAGCGCATCCGAGCACGGCGCCCGCATGGCGGCCATGGACAAGGCCAGCAACAATGCCGGCGACATGATCGCGAAGCTGACTTTGACCATGAACAAGATCCGCCAGGCCTCGATCACCAATCAGATCATCGAGATCGTCAGCGGCGCCAACGCCTGAAACCACGTATTTCGCGAATGCTCGCGAATGGCACGGCTGCTTGAAATCCAAACCCTTCTTCTTTTCAATTCGCGTCAATGAGCGTCATTCGCGGTTCCTACTCTTCCGAGGTTCCCATGTCCAACACCCTTCAAGGCCGCGTGATCGCCATCGTGGGCCCCGCCGTGGACGTCGAGTTCGACACCCACCTTCCGGAGATCATGAATGCCCTGCACACCGAGATCGGTGGCGCCGGGGTGACGCTGGAGGTGCAGCAGCACCTGGGCGAGAACCGCGTCCGCTGCGTGTCCATGCAGCCCACGGAGGGCATGGTGCGGGGCCAGATTGTGACGGACACTGGCCAGCCCATCAATGTGCCCGTCGGCCCGGAAACCCTGGGCCGCATCATCAACGTGGTGGGGGATCCCGTGGATGAACGCGGTCCCATTGGCAACAAGATGACCCTTCCGATCCATCGCGAGGCGCCCAAGTACGACGAGCTGAATACCTCCTCCGAGATGTTCGAGACGGGCATCAAGGTGATTGATCTGCTCGAACCCTACGCGAAGGGCGGCAAGACGGGCCTCTTCGGCGGCGCCGGTGTGGGCAAGACTGTGCTGATCATGGAACTCATCAACAACATCGCCAAGGGCCACGGCGGCTACTCGGTGTTCGCTGGCGTAGGCGAGCGCACCCGCGAGGGCAATGACCTCTGGCACGAGATGATGGATTCCGGCGTCATCAACAAGGACGACCTCTCCAAGAGCAAAGTGGCGCTGATCTACGGCCAGATGACCGAGCCCCCCGGAGCCCGTGCCCGCGTGGCGCTGACCGGCCTCACCGTCGCTGAGTACTTCCGCGACCAGGAAGGCAAGGACGTGCTCCTCTTCATTGACAACATCTTCCGCTTTACCCAGGCCGGCGCCGAAGTGTCCGCCCTGCTGGGCCGCATGCCGAGTGCCGTGGGCTACCAGCCCACCTTGGCCACGGAAATGGGCGAGTTGCAGGAGCGCATCACCTCCACCAAGAAGGGCTCCATCACCTCCGTCCAGGCCGTGTACGTGCCCGCCGACGACTACACCGACCCCGCGCCCGCCACCACCTTCGCCCACCTGGACGCCACCACCAACCTCTCCCGCGAGATCGCGGCCCTCGGCATCTATCCCGCGGTGGATCCCCTGGCTTCCACCAGCCGCCTGCTCGATCCCCGCGTCCTGGGTGACTACCACTACAACACCGCGATGCGGGTGAAGGCGATTCTGCAGAAGTACAAGGAACTCCAGGACATCATTGCCATCTTGGGCATGGACGAGCTCTCCGACGACGACAAACTGGTCGTGGCCCGCGCCCGCAAGATCCAGCGCTTCCTCAGCCAGCCGTTCCATGTCGCCGAGCAGTTCACCGGCATGCAGGGCAAGTACGTGAAGCTGGAAGACAGCATCAAGGGCTTCGCCGAAATCTGCGATGGCAAGTGGGATCACCTGCCTGAGCAGGCCTTCTACCTCGTGGGAACCATCGAGGAAGCTGCCGAGAAGGCCGAAAAACTGGCGGCAGTCTAGGATTCACCTCCCCAACCCGGGATCCGCGTGAGCGGCTTCTGGGCTTTCCCAAGGGCTTGTCATGTCTCAGACCATCAAGTTGGAAGTGGTGACGCCGGAGCGGCCCGTCTTCTCGGCCGAGGTGGCCGAGGTCCAGTTCCCCACCGCCGCCCGCGGCTACTACGGCATCCTGCCAGGCCACACTCCCCTGATGACGCCGGTTGGAGATGGGCTCCTCTACTACTTCCAGGATGGCCAGCGCCATTGGATCACGGTGTTCGGCGGCTTTGCCGAAGTCGGACCGGAGCGGGTCACGATCCTGGCCCGTGAGAGCGAAACGGTGGAGATGATTGACCTGGAACGAGCCGAAGCTTCCCGCCAGCGGGCCCTCAAGCTCCTGAAGGAGGCCCAGACCGAGCAGGACATGGCCAAAGCCCAGGCCAAGCTCGACGCCAGCCTCATCCGCATCCAGGCCGCTGGGCACCCCTCTGGTCACGGCTTCTAGCCCCCCGAATCCTCGCAAAGGACGTTTCCCCAAGCGCCACCTGCCATCCGAAGCGACCAACGCCTCCCCCTTCCAGGGAGGCGTTGGTCTGTACCGGCCCAGGTGGACGATCCCGGGTCCGGACTGGGCATTCCGTGAGGTCTGTCTGGAATTTCAGTCTCAGTGTCATAGATCACAATCTGGTTGTTTCAACAAATATGTAAAAATTCATTAAATTTAGTTTTATTATCGTAATTTTCTGATTTATGAATTTTTGAAACAATTGGAATTTAGACAACTTATATCAATTAATGAATGTCATGAATTTGTATCTTTTATTTCCTTTATGAGTATGTAATTATTTATAAAACTATTTCAAACAACCTCTCGGTGGGCTTACATTGAGGCCAAGAATCAGGCGCGCGGGGGTGACTCCGCATGGCGGCAGGATCGGTGACCTTTCCGAGGAAGCGAGATGAGGCGAGCGATGAAGCGACCAAGCTACGTGGCCCTGATTGCCACAGTGATGTCAGCGTGCGCGTGGGGCCAGCAGGTGAGCGTGTATGGGACGACGCTGGCGCAGACGTGGAAGGACGAGACGCCAGGGTTTGATGCGAAGACGTACACGCCGGCGACGCAGTTCCTGGGGATAGATGCGACGGGACTGGGGATGGACGGTTTGTCCATGCACCTGTATGGGTGGGGTACGAGCGACCTGGGGTATGTGAAGGCGTCGGGAGGGAAGGCGGACGGGTATTTGACGTACGGGTATCTGGACTACCGGTTCAGCCAGGCGAATGGGGAGTTGAAGGCGGGACGGTTCAGCATCAACCAGGGCGGCGGGTTCGAGCAGGTGGACGGGATCAGCGGACGGACCGACCTGCGGGGCGGGTTCGCGGTGTCGTTTTTCGCGGGACAGCCGGTGCTGTATCGGCCGGACGATCCGGCGTTGTCGAAGGACTACGCGTATCAGCGGGATGTGATTTACGGCGGGCGGTTGTCGTTGCGGTTGAAGAGCCTGGGAGAGGTGGGTGTCTTCTACGTGCAGGACGGATCGAAGTCGCCGAAGGATCTGCCGGTGCCGGAGCCGGTGGACTACACGAGGAAGCAGCTGGGAGCGGACATCCACCTGGTGCCGGTGGCGGTGGTGGATTTCAGCGGTCGGACGATTTTCGATGTGGCGTCGCATCCGGATCCGGGAGTGGGGATGGCCAAACCCTCGCGGATCGCGGAGCACGACTACCGGGTGCGTGTGAAGCTGCCGGGTGATTTCAGCGTGTCGGGGAATTTTGCGGAGCGGAACTACTACGCGTATTTCGCGGGGACGACGCTGCCGAGTTTGTTCCGGCAGGATGACCGGGACAAGTTCCGGGGGTACGGGGCGGACCTGACGTGGGGCCAGGCCTCGGGGATCCAGGTGGTGGGGGACTACAAGCACACGCACCGGGAGAGCTACGGGGACACGAACCGGTTCGGGGCGGATCTGCGTTGGGCGGTGACGGACAGCTACATGGCGGGACTGGGAGCGCACCGTACGAACGCGACGGAAGCGTTGATGGTGGATCCGATTACGCCGGCATTCAGCCTGTCGAACACGGAAGTGCGGGCGTGGGCGATGTATACGGCGGAGAAGCTGACAGCAAGCGCGGATGCGATTCTCTACAGTTTCCAGGACAAGAAGAATCCATTTTTGAATGGGCAGTCGTCGCTGTATGAAGTGGTGGCGTCACTGGGGTATCAGATCACGCCGGCGGTGAGGGTGTCGGGGGATGTGGGATTCGGGACCACGGCGCTCGCGAAGAACCAGGCCACGGCCTTGTTGCGCGCGGATTACCGCTTCGGCTTTGGCCGGAAAGGAGGCCGCTGATGGCCCGCAGAATTGTTTACCAGATGAGTGTCCTGGTGGTGGGTTTCGGCCTGCTGATGGGATGCGGAGTGGTGTCGCCGGAGAGCAGTTTCGTGGCGACGCATCCGCAGGAGCTGGGCCCGGGGCGTCCGATGTGCGCGGACTGCCATGGGGACGATGTGATGAAGGGGAGTTTGAAGCCGTACAGCGCGTTCAACCACACGCCAGATTTCGTGAGGAACCACCGGTTCCTGGCGGGATCGGACGGGAACACGTGCGCGGTGTGCCACGCGCCGTCGTTCTGCGCGGACTGCCACGGGGGTAAGACGGTGATGAAGCCAGCGACGAAGCTGGGGGAGCGTCCGGACCGGATGTCGCCGCACCGAGGGGACTGGATGACGCTGCACAAGATCGAGGGAAGGGAAGATCCATCGAGCTGCTACCAGTGCCACGGGCGTGCGAACAACGACAAGTGCCGTGTGTGCCACCAGTAGGGAAGGGGCCAAGCGTTGAAAGGGAAAGCCATGAAGCGAGCGACACAGATGCTTGGTAGCGGGCTGGCGGTGGTTCTCGGGCTGCTGGCCTGGGGCTGCAGCGGGAGCAGCACGAATGCGCCGCAGTTCGATGCGGCGACGGGAGCGCATCCAGCGGGATGGATCGAGAACCACTGGGAGGCGTTCATCCAGAATCCGAGCCAGTGTGCGACGTGCCACGGATCAACGACGGATCCGGCGGTATCGGGAGGGATCGCGAAGGTGAGTTGTTTCACGTGCCACGCGAACGGGCCGTGGCATCCGCAGGGATGGGGAGATCCGAGCCAGCACGGGAGGAACGGAGCGCAGCTGGCGCCGGATCCGTCCAATCCGCTGGCGATGGCGGGATTCGCGCACTGTTCGAAGTGCCACGGATCGGAGTATACGAATCCGATCGGGATCACGCCGTCGTGCGAGTCGTGCCACACGAAGGCCCCGCATCCCGACAAGACGCAGTGGATCGGCGGAACGACGGTGAGCCAGCCGAACCACGTGTTCACGGATGCCGGGAATGCGCCTGAGTGCTTCAAGTGCCATGCGGGCGGGAACAACTCGGACATGAAGCCCACCACCCCCGCCCCCGCCGGCACCCAGCCCGGCTGCTTCAACAACACCATGTGCCACGGAACGAACATCACGGGTGGCGGGCTGCCTGGCGTGCAGCTTCCGGCAGACACCCACTGAAGAAGGAGGTGGAAGATCGCCGATTGCTTTCCAGCCCCAGCCCCAATCAACAGTTTCCCCAGCAACATTTCCCACTCATAGGAGGACGACACATGAAGTCCATCTCCCTCAAACGGCTCGGCGGGCTGGTTTTCGCCGCCGCAGTCACCTTCGCCCTGGTCGGGTGCAAGGGTGACACGGGCCCCGCCGGCGCTGCCGGCACCAATGGCACCAACGGCACCAACGGGACGAACGGCACCAACGGCACCAATGGCACCAACGCCATGATCACCATCAACGCCGCTCAGCTGACGCCTCAGGAGTGGGCCCAGCTTTCGCTGGATGGCCAGGTCACCGGCATCACCATGGGCGGCAAGCCCGTGGTGAATTTCACCGTGACCAACCAGAACGGCACCCCCGTGGTGGGGCTGGGTTTCCTCAGCTCCACAGGCACGCTCAGCAACATGGCATTCACCATCGCCAAGCTCGTGCCCGCCACCACTGATCATCCGAGCAAGTGGGTGAGCTACATCGTGGTGAACAGCTCGGGCGTTCCCGGGCGGCCCACCACCGAGAACTATGGCCAGCTGGCGGATCACGGCGATGGCACCTATACCTATACCTTCGCCAATGACATCACTCAGATGCAGGCCAAGCTGGACGCCTACACCGGCTACAACAGCACGAACATCGAGGCTGACCTGGGCGATGTGAGCTACCAGTCTGCACTGACCCACCGCATCGCAATCCAGGTCGGCGGCCGGTCTCCCCTCGATTCGAACTACAGCGTCCTGAACGCCGGCAACCTGATCTACGACTTCATCCCCTCCACCGGGGCACCCGTGGCCTCCACGGATCTGAACCGCAAGATCACGGACATGGCTTCCTGCAACAGCTGCCACACCAAACTGGCATTCCATGGCGGGAACCGGGTCAAGACCGAGTTCTGCGTGATGTGCCACGACGACCAGCGCAAGTACGGCCGCACCCCGGCCACCACGGATGCCTCTGGCAACTACACCAGCGCCACCACCAAGATTGCAGGCCCCGGCGCCACGGACTTCACGGCCGTGGGTGACTTCCCCGTCATGATCCACAAGATCCACATGGGCGGAGAGCTGATGAAGACGGGCTATGCCTATCCCAGCGCTACCGGCGTCCTCTTCAATGAAGTGGGCTTCCCGCAGGACCAGCGCAATTGCACCAAGTGCCACACCGCGGCCCTCGCCAGCACACCCCAGGGCGATGCCTGGATGAACAACCCCAGCCGCCTGGCCTGCGGCACCTGCCACGACAACGTGAACTTCGCCACGGGCGCCAACCATGACGGCGGGACCCAGCTGGACGACTCCCTCTGCACCAGTTGCCACGGTGCCGCGGGCGTGCAGCTTGCCCATACGCCGTTGGTCGCCCCCAACTATGCAGGGTTCGTTCCCGGCTCCCACACGAATGGTTCCTACATCGCCAGCGATCCGGGCAACATTCCCGGCGCCCACCGCGTGACCTGGGATCTGAAGAGCGTCACGCTCGATGCCACCGGCCACCCGGTGTTCACCTTCCGGTTCCTGGAAGACGGCCTGCGGAAGGATTTCAACGCGTCCACCGCCGCCTCCTTCTGGGACAACTACATCGGTGGCCCCTCCTTCTATGTGGCCATGGGCGTGCCCCAGGACGGCATCAACACGCCGGCTGACTGGAACGTGACCTCGAACGTCTGGTTCCCCAATGTCTGGAATGGCACCCTGGCCACCAAGGCCACGCTGTCGGCCACGCCGGATGCGAATGGCTACTACACCCTGACCATGGTCGGCACGGTGGTTCCCGCGGGCGCCACCCACATCACGGGCGGCATCGGCTATGTCTACAGCTACTCCAGCCAGCCCCTGACCCAGACGGCGGTGCCCAAGTTCGGGAAGGTGGATTTCACCTACGATCCCACCACCAAGCTGGGCGGCCTGGCCGTGCCCGCGCCCAATGTCTTCATGGCTGCGGCTGTCACCGGGAATACCGCCCGCCGTGCCATCGTGGACACCCAGAAGTGCGATGCCTGCCACCATGCCCTGGGCATCTTCACCGCCGAAGTCTTCCACGCCGGTGAGCGCAACAGCGCCGAGACCTGCACCTTCTGCCACCACGCCAACTATGTGGGCGATCATGGCAGCGATGGCTGGGCGGATAACGAGAAGGACATGATCCACGCCATCCACGCGGCTCCGGTGCGGAACAACTACTTCTCCTGGCAGGCCGCCAATGGCGCCACCTACTGGGCCACCACCTGGCCCGGCGGCGACGGCCCCACGATGCTGAACAACTGCGAGGTCTGCCATGTGGCCGGCTCGTACGACTTCAGCAACGCGACCAATGCCGGCGAGGTTCCGAACCTGCTGTGGAGCACGGCCGCCATCGGCACCACGTCCACGACGACCTTCGTCTTCACGCCCACCTCGGGCACCACGATTCCTACCGGCGCCACAGTCGTTTCCCCCTTCGTCACCGCAGGCACGGCTTACGGCAATGCCTTCTCCTACAACCTGGCCACGGCCACGGCAACGCCGGCGGCGGGCACCACCCTGGTGCATTCCCCCATCGCCTCGGCCTGCTTCGGCTGCCACGACAGCGCCATTGACATCGCCCACTTCCGCAACAACGGTGGTTCGATCTACGCGCCCCGCGCCACGGCCTTCGCCAATGTCGAGCAGTGCCTCATCTGCCACGGCCCCGGCAAGACCGCGGACATCAAGGCTGTCCATATGAACTTCTAGCGCTCCGGATTTCCGGACGCCTGAGGTCACAAGCTCCACTGATAACCCGGATGCCGCGAGGCATCCGGGTTATCTTCTTTCCGGGGCCCGGGGGGCCCCGATGTCTTCGAGGTTCCGCATGTCCGCTTCCCTGAAATTCGCCCTTTCCGCGCTTCTGCTGGGCAGCCTCGTGCCTGCGGCCGCCCAGCCTCCGAAGCCCCGGATGCGGCCGCACGCCAGGCGCCCTGCACGGGTCCATCAGCTGGACATCAACACCGCCACCCAGGCCCAGCTGGCCAAAGTCCCGGGCCTCAACGCCGCCCTGGCCGCGCAGATCATCGCGCACCGCCCCTACCTCACCAAGGAGCACCTCGTGCTCAATGGGGTGCTGCCGCAGCCCCTGTTCCTGTCCATCCGGGATCACCTCACCTGTGTGCCGCCAGGCGTCCGGAAGGCCAAGGCCGCGTCCCCGAAACCGGGCCGGAAGTGAGTCCACTGCTCGCACTGGGGGCTCCCGTGTCCGATCTGCCGCTGTTCGATCCTGCTCAACTCCGCTCCCTGCTGGAGCTTGGGGCTGAGCCAGCCCTTGTCCAGGAACTGATCGGGCTCTACGAGGCCGATGCGCCCGAACGGATCGCGGCCCTGGCGGATGCGGCGGCCCGTGGCGATGCCGGCCGCCTCATGGCCGAAGCGCACCATCTGAAGGGTTCCCTGGGCAACCTCGGGCTGGTCCGCTTCGCGGAACTGGCCAAGTGCCTGGAGACGGCGGGCCGGGAAGGCCGCCTGGAGGGGGTGGCGGCGCTCGTGGCTGCCCTGCCTGCGGCGCATGCGGAGGGACTGGCGGCCCTGAAGACGGCTTTCCCGGCCTGACGGGAAGCTACCAGACCAGCCGCTCATCCTGGGTCAGCAGGCTGATCCGGGAATCCCCGATGGCGTGAAGCTGAGGCAGCATGACCGGGCGGTCGCCGGGCGTCAGGTGGTAGATGCGCACGGGCACGTCCCGGTGCAGTTTCTTCAGCTCGACACCGAGTTTGGCGGGCGTCAGGTGCCGTGAGGCCTCTGCCAGCCAGGCCTGCTCGTTCGGGAAGCTGGCCTCGGTGATGACCAGACGGAGATTGGGGGTGGCGTTGGCGATTTCCCAGATGCGATCCGTCTCCGCCGTATCGCTGGTGAACAGGAATGCATCGCGGCCATCCTCCACCAGGTATCCCACGCAGGGCACCAGGTGGTTGACGCGGATGGGGGTCAGGCGGAGGCCGCACACCTCATAGACCTGCTCAGGTTCGATTCCGGTGTAGCGGATGGTGGGATCGTTGGGGCTGGGGATCACGCTGAAATCGGGCCAGAGCTCGTCATTGAACAGATGGCGCCGCAGCACATCGAGCGTTTCGGGAAGGGCGTGGATCTCCACCGGCTCCCGCGTATGGCCGAAGATGTTCTTGGTGAAGAACGGCAGGGTGCAGATGTGGTCCAGGTGCGAGTGGCTGATGAATACGTGCCGGATGCCGATCTGCTCGGCCACCGTGAGGGCGGGCGTGATCGAGCCCGCGTCGAGGGCCACGCAACCGTTGACGAGCAGCCCCGTCAGGCGTTCGCCCTCCGCTTCACCCCCGCTGCAGCCCAGGATCCGCAGTTCCATGGTTCCTCGGAAATGGAGCCATCATAGCAAAGGAGGCGCCGGAAGGCGCCTCCTTCCAGAAGGAGCGTACAGTTCAGAACCGAATGCCGCCGTAGATCCCGACCTGCAGCTTGGGTGCAAAGGATTTCAGGATGTCCTCGGAGGTCAGCGCGTCGTTGTAGCTCTTGGTGGTCAGGGGTGCAGCCACTTCCAGGCCGATGAAGGGTTTCACCAGGGGGGTGGGGAAGGCATACCCCACATTGACCCGGGCCCAGGGGCGGCCGTAGGTGGTGCTGGCGCTGGGGCCGGTGAGCTTCTCCGAGCGGTATTCCACGCCGGCGCCCACGGCCACCAGGGCCTTGAAGTTGAACATGGCGCCCACGCCCCAGTACTCATCGCCGAGGCTGGTGCCCGTGTTGGTTCCATTGAGCCTGATTTCGGTATCCACCTTGGGCTGGTAGACGGCCGTGACCTGGAACAGGGCCGGGCCCAGATCAAAGAAGGAGTAGCCGAAGCGTCCGGCCACCACCGTCTTGTCCTGGGGTTCGAACTTGAAGGCGCCCAGTTCCGTATGGCTGGGGTAGGCCTGGCGGGAGATGTTCAATCCCAGCTCGTAGCTCTGGGCGGCCAGGGGAACAGCAATCGCGATGAGGAGGGGCAGCAGGCGTTTTTTCACGGGAGTCTCCGGGGGGAGGGACACGAACATGCTACCGGATCTGGGGCCATGACCTGAAGCATTGATTGCTACCCTTTTCATCTATGCGGGCCTCGTTGCGCTTCCTGCTCCTCGATGATTTCGATCCGGATACCGGGGATCTGGCCCTGCGTGTGGCGTTCCAGCCGGCGGCGGGGGACGGTCTGGAGCTGCTGCGCTTGCATCTGCACCTGGGCCGCGCCGGGAATCCCCTGGAGCCCCTGGCCCGGGAACTGCGGACCCATGTTCAGATGCCCGTGCCGCCGCTCTGGGAGCGCGGCCTCAAGACCATCATCCATGCGGTGGAAGATGATCTGGCCGGACCCGAAGGCCGCCAGCCCCTCCGCTACCTGTGGGTGAAGACCCAGGTGCTCCACCCCACCGATGCCGCCCGCTGCACGCCCGGGCATGCGGTGCCGCGCCAGGTGGACATTCTCCGCGACTGGGCGCGACGGCTGGATCAGGAGGGACAATCGCTGCGGGCGGCGGAGATCCTGGATCGCCTGCTGCTGCTGGCACCCCGCGACCAGGCTTCCCTCTCGTACCTCGCCTCGTTCTTCCGCTTTCAGGGCATGGCGGAGGAGATGGCTTCGGCTGCCGAGCGCTGGCTCAAGATGGATCCCGCCAGCGCCGAAGCCCGCCTTCGGCTCGGCGAGGCCATGCTTCGCCTGGGCCGGGCCCAGGAAGCCCGGAATGCCTTCGAGGCGGTCCTGAAAGCCCACCCGGTCCACCTGCTGGGGCATCTGGGCATGGCCCAGGCCCTGGCCCTGCTGGGCGGGAATCCCTTCCCGCACCTGGATGCCGCCCAGGAACTGGATCCCGTCGCCACGGCGTCGGTGCTGCGGGAGACCTTCGACTACCATCTGCTCGCTCCGCCCGCCGGGGAACAGCTCTATCCCGTCGAGGACCTGCCTGGACTGCTGGGGGTGTCCGGCGCGGAGATCCAGGACTACATCCGCTTCCTTGGCTTCCCCGGAACCGGGCCTGGGGGTACCGTCCGCGAATCGGAATTGGCGCGCTGGGCTGGGGTGATGAACCGCTACGCCCTGCTGCCCGGGGGCCTGCACTGGTCGGCCCCCACGCCCAGGCACCTGCCGGAACTGGCCTGATCCTGGGAAGATGGAAGGCCGAGGTTCCCATGGCCGCACTGCTCCAGACCGATCTGCCCTTCCCCCTGTTCCGCCGCGGCAAGGTGCGGGATGTGTACGACGTGGATGGCCGCCTGCTCATCGTGGCCACGGACCGCATCAGCGCCTTCGACTGTGTGATGCCCGAGGGCATCCCGGACAAGGGCCGCATCCTCACGGCGGTGGCCAGCTACTGGTTCGCGGCCACGGAGGATCTGGTGCCCAACCATTTCCGCAGGGGCTCGGCCTGGCCCGAGGTTCTCACGGCCCATCGCGCGGCGCTGGAGGGTCGGGCAGTCCTGGTGGAGAAGACCCGCCCCCTTCCCGTCGAGTGTGTGGTGCGCGGCTACCTCGCGGGCAGCGGATGGAAGGACTATCAGGCCGGCGGAGCCGTGTGCGGTGTGCCCCTGCCCGCCGGCCTGAGGCTCGCGGATCGGCTGCCGGAGCCCATCTTCACGCCCGCCAGCAAGGCGGAAGCGGGCCACGACGAGAACATCTCCTTCGAACGCATGGCGGCGATCCTGGGGACCGACCTGGCCGCGCGCCTGCGGGAGCTGAGCCTGGCGCTCTACCGCCGGGGCGCGGAGCTGGCGGCCCGCCGGGGCATCCTGCTGGCGGACACCAAGTTCGAATTCGGCCTCGCCGACGACGGCGACCTGCTGCTCATTGACGAGGCGCTCACGCCCGACAGCAGCCGCTACTGGCTGGCCGACGCCTGGGCGCCGGGACGCACCCCACCGAGCCTCGACAAGCAGTTCCTGCGGGATTACCTGGAGATCCTGCCGGACTGGAACAAGCAGCCCCCGGCGCCGCATCTGCCGGCCGAGGTAATCGAGGGCATCCGCGCCCGCTACCTGGATCTGGCGGGTCGGTTCGGCATCACGGTGTGACCAGAACCCAGCGCAGATTGGAGGGGGCCAGCCACTGGCGCAGGGCCGCCTGGAGCTGATCCGGCGTGACGGCGGCCACGGCATCGGGCTGGGCCTCCTCGCCCAGGAGGTCGCGGACATCCGCATCGAGCTGGGCTTCGGGGTGTAGGACGCGGATCTGCCGTGTTCCAGCCCAGGCGGCCTTGGCCTGAGCCAGGTCGGCGGGGGCGATCCCCGCCGCCAGCACCTGCGAGATCTGCGCCTGGAGGGTGGCCAG
>JAKAMQ010000230.1 GCA_021812805.1 Acidobacteriota bacterium | reverse complement strand
TGGGGTTCCGTAGATGACCCTGCTCCGCTGCGCGTGGGTTTCAGCGACGGGTTTTCCATGAGCGGGACGCCGGTGTCATCAGGCTTGAAAGCGGCTGTGGAATCCGGCCATCTCTATGACCAGGCCCAGGCCCTTTTTTCAAGCCTCATCGGCACCACCCGGCGCACATCGAGCGTGCCTTATCCCGGTGATGCGGCTTATCCCGATGCCACCCTTCGCGACGGCTACTACCACTTGTCCTCCCAACTGAAGTTCATCGCGGAAATGATCGCCAAGGACCTGCCCTCCCAGGTCTTCGTCAGCTCCACGGGCGGCTTTGACACCCACAGCAACCACGCCCGGGATTTCCCGCTGCTGCTGAACGAGATGGGCGCATCCCTGAACGCTTTCTACGCGGATCTCGCCAGCATCAGCACCGCCAAGGGCAATGCCCAGGACCGCGTGATCATCATGGGCTGGAGCGAATTCGGGCGCCGCGTGCGGGAAAACAATGGCGGCCTGGACCACGGCACCGCAGGCCTGAGCTACGTCATCGGCAAGAGCGTGAAAGGCGGCCTATATTCCAACTATCCGGACCTGGCCAATCTCGATGACAACGGGAACCTGAAATTCACCACGGATTTCCGCAACCTCTACGCCACCCTGCTGGACAAGTGGATGGGCGTGAGCAGCCGGACGGTGCTGGGCGGGAGCTATCCGAATCTCGGATTCCTGTGAGCCGCTAATCGCAAATCGGCAATCGGCAATCGAAAATTGAAATCGGTGGCACCATCAATATCCCGGATCTTCCGGACCCCGATGCCCCGATGAACAAGGCCCATCCAAAAAAAATCCCTTCTGCCACTGGTCCCTTGTGGATGCAGTATTGGCTGCTGCGGCTCTGCGAGGTGGATTCCACCTCCGGCCGCGAAGACGCGCTGCTGCCCTCGCTGCATCAGCTGCTCGTAGAGATGGGCGCCGAAGTATTCGAGCAGCCCGTGGCCACAGGGCGCACGAATGTGCTGGCGCTCTGGGGAAGGCCCCGGGTGCTGTTTTCCACACACCTCGACACCGTGCCGCCCTTCATCCCCCCCAAGAAGCAGGGCAACGCGATCCACGGCCGCGGGACCTGCGATGCCAAGGGCCAGATCATGGCTCAGCTCGAAGCCATCCGGCAGATGCTGCGGGAGGGCATCACGGGTTTCGCGTGGCTGGGGGTGGTGGGCGAAGAAACCGACAGCCTTGGCGCCGCGGCCGCCTTGGGCCTCTCGGACCGGGTCCGGGATTGCCGGGCGCTTATCAATGGCGAACCCACGGATCTGAAACTGGCCACTGGCCAGCGGGGCGTGCTGCATCTTCGCTTGAAATGCATGGGCAGAGCCGTCCATAGCGGTTCTCCGGAACTTGGGCTGGACGCCAATTGGATGCTCATTGACTGGCTCCAGCGCATGAGAGCGCTGCCCACGCTGGATGACCCGGAGCTAGGACCGGAAGTCTGGAACTTGGGCCGAATTGAAGGAGGACAAGCCATCAATTCCATTCCCGCTCATGCGGAGGCCCATGTGCTGGCGCGCACGCTGCCTCGCTCTCTTTTCGAATTGCAGGTGGAGGATCTGAAACCCGAAGGCGGCGAGGTCGAAATCCTCCTCTCTGAACCCGCGGATCGGTACCCGGTGATTCAGGGCTTCGACCATGTGCCCATGCCCTTCGGCAGCGATGCGCCCCGGCTCCGGGGGCTCATTCCCGATGGCACCGTGGTGCTCGCAGGACCAGGGTCCATCGCGTTGGCCCATGCCGAAAACGAGCACATCACACTGGCGGCCCTGGCTTCGGGTGTGGCCCTCAACAAGCGCTTGGCCATTCATTTCTTGAAGGACTGACCCATGACCCAGTACATCAAGATTCCCGTCACGGTCCTGGGCGCCACCGGCGTGGTGGGCCAGCGTTTCGTGCGGCGTCTGGCCAATCATCCGCTCTTCATCATCCAGCACCTGGCCGCCAGCGAGCGGAGCTCGGGCAAGCGCTATCGCGAAGCCTGCTCCTGGCGCCTGGAAGGCGAACCCTATGGCGGCTTTTCAGACCACATCCTGGTGGATGGGGATACGGATCACGCCCTGTCCCCCATCGTCTTCAGTGCCCTGGACACGGGCCCCGCCGCCGAGCTCGAACCGAAATTCGCCGAGAAAGGGGCCCTGGTCTTTTCCAACGCCTCGGCCTTCCGCATGGCCAAGGAAGTTCCCCTGCTGGTGCCAGAAGTGAACCCCGACCACCTGCGGCTCATCGAGTTCCAGCGCCGCCACCATGGCTGGAAGGGCGCCATCCTCTGCAATCCCAACTGTACCGCCACGGTGCTGGTGATGGCGCTGGCCCCGCTCCACCTGGCCTTCGGGGTGGAACAGGTCTTCATGACTTCAATGCAAGCCGTCAGCGGCGCGGGCTATCCCGGCGTCGCGAGCCTCGACATCCTGGGCAACGTGGTGCCCTACATCCGCAACGAGGAAGAAAAAGTGGAAGAAGAGCTTCCGAAAATGCTGGGCCATCTCACCCTGGAAGGCGTGGAGAGCGCCGCCATCGCCATCTCGGCGCTCTGCCACCGCGTACCGGTCCTGGAAGGCCACACCGAAGCCGTGAGCGTGAAGCTCCATGGCAATCCCACGCCCAAACAAGTGCGCGAAGCGCTTCACAAATGGAAGCCTGAGCCTCAGCAGCTTGGCCTCCCCTCGGCCCCGCCGGTGCCCATCCGCCTCCACGACGCCGAAGACCGGCCCCAGGTGCGGCGGGACGTGGAGTGCGATGGGGGCATGAGCGTGCATGTGGGCCGCATCCGGCCCTGCCCTCTGCTGGGCATTAAGTTTTCGCTCATCGGCCACAACACCGAGCGGGGCGCCGCCGGCGGCAGCATTCTCAACGCCGAACTGGCCCACGCCAAAGGTCTGCTGTGACCTCCATCGTCATGAAATTCGGCGGCAGCAGCGTGGCGGATGCCGCCTGCATGCGGCAGGCCGCGGACCTCGTCCGTGCCGCGCTTCCCCCTGCCCCGCTGGTGGTGCTGTCCGCCATGGGCAAGAC
>JAKAMQ010000068.1 GCA_021812805.1 Acidobacteriota bacterium | reverse complement strand
CTCCCGGGGCACCACGTTGGAGGTGAGGGACAGCATGAGGATGGGCGCGTCCGCCGGGTTCACCTTGCGGTACGACGGGTTGCTCGGCAGGTTGGCCGGCAGGTCGCCCCGGGCGGCGTTGATGGCGGCCTGGACATCCCGGGCGGCGGCGTCAATGTTGCGGTCCAGATCGAACTGGAGGGTGATGTTGGTGGAGCCCAGGGAGCTGGTGGAGGTCATCTCCGTCACTCCGGCGATACGGCTGAACTGGCGCTCCAGCGGGGTGGCCACGGAGGAGGCCATGGTGTCCGGGCTGGCGCCGGGCAGCCCCGCCGAGACATTGATGGTGGGGAAATCCACCTGGGGCAGGGAGGCGACCGGGAGGAACTGGTAGGCGATGCCCCCCAGCAGGGCCAGGGCCACCGTCAGCAGCGTGGTGGCGATGGGCCGCCGGATGAACGGGGACGAGAGGCTCACGGGTGGGCCTGGCGGGCGCCGCGCAGGCGGTGCGCGAGCCGGTCGAAGGCCAGGTAGATCACGGGCGTCGTGTAGAGCGTCAGCACCTGGCTGAAGATGAGCCCGCCCACGATGGCAATGCCGAGGGGCCGGCGCAGCTCGGAACCGACGCCGGTGCCCAGGGCCAGGGGCACGCCACCGAGGAGCGCGGCCAGGGTGGTCATGATGATGGGCCGGAAGCGCAGCAGGGCCGCCTGGAAGATGGCCTCCGCCGGTGGCCGCCCCTCCTTCCGCTCCGCATCGAGGGCGAAGTCAATCATCATGATGGCGTTCTTCTCGACGATGCCGATGAGCAGGATGATGCCGATGAGGGCGATGACGCTGAAATCCGTCCGACACACCATCAGCGAGAGCAGGGCGCCCACGCCGGCCGAAGGCAGGGTCGAGAGGATCGTGATGGGATGGATGTAGCTCTCGTAGAGCACGCCCAGCAGGATGTACACCGTGAGCACGGCCGCGAGGATGAGGAAGGGCGTGTTGGCCAGGGACGCCCCGAACGCCTGGGCAGTGCCCTGGAATCCGGTCTGGAGGCTGGCCGGAGGATCGAGCTCCCGTTGGGCGCCTTCGATGGCCTTCACCGCATCGCCCAGGGAGGCGCCCGGTGCCAGGTTGAAGGACAGGGTGACGGTCGGGAACTGCCCCTGATGGTTGATGGAGAGTGGAGCGGTGCCCATCTCCAGGCGCGTGAAGGCGCTGAGGGGGACGGCATGGCCGGAGCTGGATTTCACATAGATGTTCTGGAGGTCCTCGGGATGGCGTTGCAGGCCGGGCGTGGCCTCCAGCACCACGCGGTACTGGTTCAGCTGGGTGAACATGGTGGAGACCTGCCGCTGGCCGAAAGCGTCGTACAGGGCGTCATCCAGCATCTGGGGCGTGACGCCCAGGCGCGCGGCGGTCGTGCGGTCGAGGATCAGGCGGGCCTGGAGCCCTGAATTCTGCTGATCGCTGGCCACATCCCGCAGCACGGGGATGGCCTGGAGGCGGTCCAGGAAGCGGGGCGTCCACTCCGCCAGTTCCTTCGGATCGGCATCCTCGAGCGTGTACTGGTACTGCGTGCGGCTGACGCGGTCCTCCACGGTGAGATCCTGCACCGGCTGCATGAAGAGTTTGATCCCCTCGACGCGGGCCAGTCTGGGCTGGAGCCGGCGGATGACGTCGGAGGCGCTGATGCGGCGTTCCGCCAGGGGCTTGAGGTTGATCTGGATGCGCCCGCTGTTGAGTGTGGTGTTCGTGCCGTCCACGCCGATGAACGAGGAGAGGCTCTCCACGGCGGGATCCTGGAGAATCACCTTGGCGAGGGCCTGCTGTTCCTGGGCCATGGCGGAGAATGAGATGGATTGCGACGCCTCGGAGATGCCGAGGATCACGCCCGTGTCCTGCACCGGGAAGAAGCCCTTGGGGATGGCGAGGTAGAGCAGCACCGTGGAGGCGAGGGTGGCCGCGGCGACGATCAGCGTGGCCTTCTGGTGGTCGAGCACCCAGCTGAGCGTGCGGCCGTAGAAGGCGATGATCCGCTGGAAGACGCGTTCCGAGGCCAGGTAGAAGCGGCCCTGCTCCTCGGGCTTGCGGTGGCGCAGCAGGCGCGAGCACATCATCGGCGTGAGGGTGAGTGATACCACGGCGGACACGAGGATGGTCACGCTCAGGGTCACGGCGAATTCCCGGAACAGGCGGCCCACGATGTCGCCCATGAAGAGCAGCGGAATGAGGACGGCGATGAGCGAGACCGTCAACGAGAGGATGGTGAACCCGATCTGCCCCGAACCCTTCAGCGCCGCTTCGAGCGGGGACAGGCCCTCCTCGATGTAGCGCATGATGTTCTCGATCATCACGATTGCGTCGTCCACCACGAAGCCGGTGGAGATGGTCAACGCCATGAGGGTGAGGTTGTTCAGGCTGTAGCCCAGCAGGTACATCACCCCGAAGGTGCCCACCAGGGACAGGGGCACGGCCACGCTCGGGATGACGGTGGCGGCCAGCGTGCGCAGGAACAGGAAGATCACCATCACCACCAGGGCGATGGTGAGCATCAGCTCGAACTCCACATCCGCCACGGAGGCGCGGATGGTGGTGGTGCGGTCGGTGAGGATGGAGACATGGATGGCGGCGGGCAGGGAGGCCTGGAGCTGGGGCAGCAAGGTCTTGATGCGGTCCGCAACGGCGATGATGTTGGCGCCGGGCTGCCGCTGGATATTGAGAATGACGGCGGGCACCTCGTTCTTCCACGCGGCCTGGCGGGCGTTCTCCACGCCATCCACCACGGTGGCGACATCGGAGAGGCGCACCGGCGCACCGTTCTTGTAGGCGATCACCAGGGGCTGGTACTGCTGGCTGGTGAGCAGCTGGTCATTGGCGCCGATGGCGTAGGCCTGGTGCTTCCCGTCGAAGCTGCCCTTGGCCTGGTTCACATTGCTGGCGCCCACGATGCTGCGGATGTCGTCGAGGGTGAGGCCATAGGAGGCCAGCTGCGCTGGGTTGGCCTGGATGCGTACCGCCGGCTTCTGGCCGCCGCTGATGCTGACCAGCCCCACCCCGGGCAGCTGGGAGATCTTCTGGGCGAGGCGGGTGTCGGCGAAATCCTCGACCTTGGGGAGCGGCAGGGAATCCGAGGTCAGCGCCAGGGTGAGGATGGGCGAATCCGCAGGGTTGATCTTGCTGTAGATGGGCGGATTCGGGAGATCCGCCGGCAGGTAGCTGCCCGCCGCGTTCACCGCCGCCTGGACCTGCTGCTCGGCCACGTCAATGTTCAGGTCCAGCACGAACTGGAGGGTGATGACCGAACAGCCGTTCGAGCTGTTGGAGGACATGCGGTTCAGTCCCGGCAACTGGCCGAACTGGCGCTCCAGGGGCGCGGTGATGGCCGAGGCCATCACATCCGGGCTGGCGCTGGGGTAGAACGTCAGCACCTGGATGGTGGGGTAGTCCACCTGAGGCAGGGCCGACACCGGAAGCTGGCGGAATGCCAGCGCGCCCACGAGCAGCAGGCCGAACATCAGCAGCGATGTCGCGATGGGCCGGAGGATGAAGGGTCGGGAGGGATTCAACCGGACCCCCGCGTCAGGGCTTGGCGCTGGCGGGCGCGTCCGGCTTCGCGAGGCTCACCGCGCTGCCGGGTCGCAGCTTTTCCATGCCGTCCGTGACCACCACTTCGCCTGCCTTCAGGCCCGACTGGATGGCCGTGGCATCCCCCTCCGTGGCCTGAACGGTCACCGGGCGCAGCGCAACGGTGTGGTCCGGCTTCACCACGTAGACGTAGATCCCCTGGGGGCCCCGCTGCAGGGCGGCGGTGGGGATGAGGACCGCCTGGTGGAGCGTGTCCACGAACAGCTTGGCGTTCACGAACTGGTTGGGGAACAGGGCATGGTCCTCGTTCGGGAACCGGGCTTTCAGCTTCACCGTTCCGGTAGCGGGATCCACCTGGTTGTCCATGGCGTCCAACTCGCCCTGGGCGAGCCGCTGCGTCATGTCCCGGTCGTAGGCATCCACGGGCAGGTGGGGCTCCTTGCGGGTGCGCGCCAGCACCCGCTGGATGCTGTCGGCGGGGATGGTGAACACCACATTGATGGGATTCAGGGGCGTGATGACCGCCAGGCCGCCGGTATCCGTGGCGTGCACCATGTTGCCCGGATCCACCAGACGCAGGCCCACCCGGCCGGAGATCGGCGCGGTGATGCGGCTGTAGGTGAGGTTCAGCCGGGCGCTGGCCACCTGGGCCTGGTCCGCCTGGATGGAGGCCTGCCCCTGGTTCACCAGGGAGGTCTGGGTGTCCAACTGCTGCTGGGCCAGGATGCCCTGGCGGGCCAGATCCTTGAAGCGCGCCAGATCCAGACGGGCGTTCGTGAGGGCGGCCTGGTCTTTCGCCAGTTGACCCTCCGCCTGCTGGAGCTGGACCTGGAAGGGGCGGGGATCAATCTGCGTGAGCAGCTGACCCTGCTCGACCTGCTGGCCTTCCTTGAACGCCACCTGGACCAGCTGACCATCCACCCGGCTTCGCACGGTGACCGTGGCCAGGGGCGTGACGGTGCCCAGGCCTGTGAGGCTCAGGGCCATGTCGCCGGTGCGGGCCGCTACGGCCAACACGGGCACGGGGCGCCCCGCCCCTTTCGGACCCGTTGGGGCGTTCCGCCCGCCGCGGGCGCAGGTCCACAGCACCAGGAGGCCCAGCCCCAGCCCCACGGCCCAGAGCCAGACCGGGCGCCTGGCGCCCCTTGCGGTCGGCGCACCATCCTCCTGGGGCAACGAAGAATCGGGATGCAAGGGATCCATGGGCATTCCAGTGCGAAGGAAGGGAGACAAAGATACGCGGAAACGTTCCGCAGGGCAGGGTATCGCTATTTGAGGCACATAAACGGAAAAAGCCTGCGCGGAGCGGGCGCCCCGGCTTGGCTAGAGGCTGCTGGCTTTGAGCCGCCGTGCGGGGGCCCGCGGGGCCTTGGGGGCCTGATCCGCCAGGGCTTCCAGGTTCAGGATCATCCGGTTGAGGGCCTCCCGGAAGACCTGCTGATCCCCCGGTTCCACGCCAGCCACCAGATGCTCACTGATCTCCCCGTTCAGGGTTTCCACCTGCCGGAGGACATGGCGCCCCTCCACGGTCAGCCGGATGAGGATGCGCCGGCCGTGGGCCGGATCGGTCTCGCTGCGGAGCAGTCCCCGGCCGGCCAGCAGTTTCACCACCCGACTGGCGGTGGGATCATCCATCCAGGCGATCCGCGCCAGGGCATGCAGGGACATGGGCCCCCGCTGCTGGAGGAGCATCAGCACCCAGACATGCTGGGGCGTCAGGTGGAAGGGTTGCAGCCGGGTCCACATCACCTGTTTGAGGCGGCGGCGAGCCGCTGCGATCAGGAATCCGAGTCCGACTGGGGGAATGGAAGTCGAATCATCTTGTTGCATAAGCAATAATGTGCGATGCAACCAGGCAGTCTGTCAATCCAGATTGGAGATTGGGCTCATCCGCCCTGTTTCCAGTAGGAAAGATCCTTTTCGAGGGGGCCCGTGACCGTGGGTGGGGCTTTGCGGGACTGGGCCAGGCGCAGGGCGCGTTCCATCAGGGCCTGGGATTCGGCCTTCTGCCCGGCCTCGTGGAGCAGGCGCGCCTTGACGGCCAGGTTGGTGGGATTCACCTGGAGCGCCAGGGAGTGGTCCGCCCAGCCGATGGCTTGGCGGAGCGGCACCGTCTGCTGGAGGCCGTAGTCCGCAGCTTCGGCGTACACCCGCCAGTCGTTGGGATGCTTGGCGAAAAGCCTCTTCATGCGGGCGGCAGCCATGCCTTCCACATCCACTTCCACGAGGAAGCTCACCTTCAAGCGGTCCCAGAGCAGTTCCACGTAGGCGGTGGAATCGCTGGTGGGATCGAGGGCGTAGGTGAGCCATTCGGTATAGGGGGCGGTGCGGGGCTGGACATCGAGGCGCAGGACATCCTGGCGGGGATCGTACTCAAAGGCGCCCCATTGCTTGGCGCGCTGGTTCAGGATCACGGTCCAGGCACCCTGGCGGGGCAGCATGAAGAGGGCGTAGGTGCCGGCCTTCACCAGGTGGTTCTGGATCCGCACGGGATCGCTGAAACGGATGGTGGTCGCCTCGTTGGCGCCCGCGCGCCACACCTGGTTGTAGGGCACGAGCTTGCCCCAGATCTGGCGGCCCCGTACCGCGGGCCGGTGGTAGTCAACGGCGATGACGGTGGTGCCGATGGTCTGCTGGACGCTGGCCCAGGGGCTCATCTGGGGGAAGACGTAGTCGTCCGTCAGACTGGCCGGCAGCGGGGGCGGCGCCGCCGGGAGCGTCAGGCAACTGAGCAGAAGAAGCAGGGCGGGCAGGGCAACGCGCATCTGGACTCCGGGAATCCTGATGATAACGGAGGTTGGGAGACGTTATTGCGCGCGGCCGCCGGAGCGTCGCGGCCTGGGCGCGGAGGCGCGGCTGCTGGAGCCCCCGGCGGGACGCCCCCCCCCGGGTCGGCCGGATCGCCGGCCGTTCTCGATGGGTTCCGCAGGGATGCTGGGGTCCGGCGCATAGCCCGTCACCACCTGCTTCGGCAGATCCTTGCGGAGCAGCTTCTCGATGTCCTTGAGCAGCCGCTGCTCATCCACGCAGACGAGTGAAAGGGCCTCGCCCTCGCTCCCCGCGCGGCCCGTGCGGCCGATGCGGTGGATGTAGTCCTCGGGCACCTGGGGCAGTTCGTAGTTCACCACATGGGGCAGCTGGTCAATGTCGAGACCCCGGGCGGCGATGTCCGTGGCCACGAGCACCCGGACGGCGCCCTTCTTGAAATCGGCCAGGGCCTTGATGCGCTGGGGCTGGCTCTTGTTGCCGTGGATGGCCATGGAGCTGATGCCGTCCTTGTCGAGCTGCTCGGACAGCCGGTTGGCGCCGTGCTTGGTGCGGGTGAAGACCAGCACCTGCTCCAGCCCGCGGCTCTGGATGAGGTGGGCCAGCAGGGCCCGCTTGCGCTCGCGGTCCACGGGGTGCACCACCTGGCGGACCAGCTCCGCCGCCGAATTGCGCGGGGTGACTTCCACCAGGGCGGGGTTCTTCAGGAAGGCGCTGGCGAGCTGCTTGATCTCGTCCGTGAAGGTGGCCGAGAACAGGAGGGTCTGCCGCTGGGCGGGCAGCAGGCTGATGATCTTGCGGATGTCGCGGATGAAACCCATGTCGAGCATCCGGTCCGCCTCGTCGAGGACCACGACTTCCAGCTGGCTGAAGTTCAGGTTGCCCTGCTGCTGGTGGTCCAGCAGGCGGCCGGGCGTGGCCACCAGGATCTCGACCCCGGCCCGCAGGGCCTTGGTCTGGGGGTTGATGTTCACGCCGCCGAAGATGGTGGTGGAACGCAGGGGGATGTGGCGGCCGTAGGTGCGGACGCTCTCCTCCACCTGCATGGCCAGCTCGCGGGTGGGGGTGAGGATGAGGGCGCGGATGGGGTGGCGTGCCGGCGAGGCCGAGGCGGAGGCGTGGGGTGCCAGCCGCTGCAGGAGGGGCAGGGTGAACCCGGCGGTCTTGCCGGTGCCAGTCTGGGCGCGGCCCATGAGGTCGCGGCCTTCCAGCACGATGGGAATGGCCTGGGCCTGGATGGGGGTGGGGGTTTCGTAGCCCTGCTCGCGTACGGCGCGCAGGAGCTCGGGCAGCAGCCCGAGGGATTCAAAGGACATCAGGTACTCCTGGTGGGGCCCGCCCGCGGAATCAGGGTTTCGGGGGCCCGGTCAGGGCATGAATGAGGACTTTCGGACTGAAAAGAGGCGGAGACCGGCGGTCGCCTGCGATCACGAAGGAAATAGTTTACCGGATGAGCCTGGCATTTGGGGGAGATTTGTCGGGGCGGTCGCTGAGCCCTTCGGGTGTGTGCGCAGGCGTGGGCTCCTGCCCAGGTCACGCCCCCCGGTTTGATTTTGGTTTGCGACTCAGGTTAAAATTCCGCCTTCATTCCCCGTCCAATCAGGAGTTCAGTCATGAAGCGTGTGCTGTTTGTTTTGCTCTGCGCCGTGGGCCTGATGGCCCAGGACCGCTATGTCACCTACAACAAGTCCTGGAACTTCTGCCCCAGACAGGATCAGCGTGGCTCCTCCCCCTACCAGCCGACCAGCCGGGTCACCTGGGAGACGGGCACGGAGTACTATCCCGTCGGCCAGCGCGTGGATGCGAGCACCTTCAAAGTCTTCGACAAGGACAACAAGCCCACTGTGATGAGCCAACTGAAAGGAAAGCCCATCGTGATCGGCCTGTGGAGTACCCACTGCGAGCCGTCGTTATACCTGTTGAGCGAGATGGCCCAGCTCTGGCACAAGACGGCCCAGTTCGGTTTCGCCGTCTTTCCGGTCAACTTCGATGCGGAGCGCTGGCAGACCATCGCGCCCTTCCTGAACCAGCAGCGGGTGAGAACGATCATGACCGATGTGAAGGTGTTCACGCCGGACAAGGGGCCGGATGGGGTCTACCTGCTCATGAAGGTCGTCCCCGTGCTTCCCACCTTCTTCGTCCTGGATCGAGAGGGGCGTGTGGCGGCGAGGAGTTTCGGGTTCAAGCCCGGCGAGCTCGCCCGGTGCCTGCAGCGCGTCTACGATGAGCCGCTCCATCCCCTGCCGGCGCCAGCCCCGGTACCGGAGAAAAAGGAGAAGGGCATGACCAAGTCGGAATCCACCACGGGGTCTTGATCGGCTCCTTCTCGTGCCGCAGGGCGCCTAGCAGGTCTTCAAACGGGAGGCGGTTTCGGCCATCGGCCAAGTCTCCTGCTCGCCCGTGGCCATGTGCTTGACGGTGAGGGTGCCGCTGTCCAGTTCGCCATCGCCCAGGATGAGGACGGTCTGCACCCCCGTCCGGTTCGCCGTGGCCAGGGCCTTCTTCAAGGCGCCGCCGCGGGTTTCCAGCTGGATGGGAAGGCCAGCCTCCCAGAGGGCGCGGGCCAGCTTCAGGGCCTCGGTGGCGGCCCGCTCGCCCAGGGGGATGAGCAGGGCGGGAGGTGCGAAGGGGGCCTCGCCGCGCACCTGCTGGAGCACCATGGCCAGCCGGTCCAGGCCGATGGCCCAGCCGAAGGCCGGCACCTCGGGGCCGCCCAGCTGTTTCACGAGGCCGTCATAGCGTCCGCCGCCCAGGAGGGCGCTCTGGGCCCCGAGATCGGAACTGAGCACCTCGAAGGCCGTGCGGGTGTAGTAGTCCAGCCCCCGCACCAGCCGGGGGTTCTCCTCGAAGGGGATGGCCAGCTCTGTCAGCAGAGCCTTGAGCCGCGCGTGGTGCTTGGCCGAGGCCTCGTCCAGGTGATCCGTGATGACCGGATGTCCCTCCAGGGCAACCTGGCACTTCTCATTTTTACAATCCAGTACGCGCAGTGGGTTGGATTCAATGCGCCGGTGGCAGTCCTCGCAGAAGCGGTCCGCCCGCTGGGCGAAGAAGGCCCGGAATGCCGCGTGGAAGGCGGGTCGGGACTCGGGCGTGCCCACGGAGTTGATGGAGAAGACCAGGTGCTTCAGGCCCAGTTCGGTGAGGAAGCCGTGGAGCATGAGCAGGGATTCGGCCTCGCTCTCCGGCGTGGCCACGCCGAAGCTCTCGGCGCCGATCTGCCAGAACTGGCGGTAGCGGCCCGTCTGCATGCGCTCGTACCGGAACTGCGGGCCGATGTAATAGAACAGGACGGGGTCGCTGGAGGCCAGCAGCTTGTGCTGGATGGCGGCCCGCACCACGCCGGCGGTGTTCTCGGGGCGCATCACCACCTGGCGGCCGCCCTTGTCCGTGAATTCGTACATCTCCTTGTTCACGATGTCCGAACTCTCGCCCACGCTGCGCTTGAAGACCTCCAGCTCCTCCAGGATGGGGGTGCGGATCTCGCCGTAGCCGTGGCGGCCGAACACGCGCCGGGCGGTATCCTCGATATGCTGGAACCAGCGGAGCTCCGCTCCAAACAGATCCCGCATGCCTTTCACCGATTGGGCCATGATCCGACTCCCGGGCATCCTGCTCGCCACCTTCAGCCTACTGGCTTGGGGCCATCCCCCCAAGCCGGCCCATCCCCGCCCCCGCCCCTTCCGGATCATGCTGGATCCCGGCCATGGCGGAGAGGACCGCGGCGCCCACGGGCCGAGAGGGCTGGCCGAGAAGACCGCCGCGCTGGAGATCGCCCAGGCCGTGGGGGCCAAGCTGGCAGCGGCGGGTTTCCGGGTGGACTACACCCGGGACAATGACACCTTCATCCCCCTCTGGGACCGGGCCAAGAAGGCCAACGAGGACGGGGACGACCTGTTCATCAGCCTCCACCTGAACGCCGCGCGGGCCCGGTCCGCCCGGGGATCAGAGGTCTACTTCCTCAGCCTGGGCCAGGGCGACAACGATGAACTGGCGGCCGAGGAGAACGCGAGCGCCGGCGCGAAACCGGCCTCCGGTTCCGATGGCGTGGTGGCCAGCATCCTGGACGATCTGGCCCAGCAGGCCTACCTCCAGGATTCCGAGCGCCTGGCCGTGGATATCCAGAACGCGCTCAACCGCCTGGCGGGCATCAAGGAGCGGGGCGTCAAGCAGGCGCCCTTCGTCGTCCTGCGGGGCGCGGCCATGCCCGCCGTCCTCGTGGAGGCCGCCTTCATTTCCAATCCCCGGGAGGAACGGAAGCTCCGGGAGCCCCGCTTCGTGGCCCGGGTGGCGGACGCCATCGTCCAGGGCATCCGCCGCTACATCGCCGCAGGCAATGGCACCGTGCGCAGGCGTGCGATCGAGGGGCCGAGATAGGCCCGGCGACGGCCTGGATGTTTTCCAGTAGGCAGACGCTGCGACTTTGTCCTAGTCTTGGGCACTTTGCCAGATCGGGATGACCCTGGGGGGAGGTGCCGGATGATGGAAGGTCTCCACACGCCGTCGGAGGGAGGGGCCCCGCCGGCTCCTGCGGAACGGATCCAGTGCACCTGGTGCCAGGGGCAGAACCCGAAGGACGCCCGGAACTGCCGGTCCTGCGGGGCGCCGCTGGATCTCCGCAACCTGGTGAGCGAGTCGGGCTGGCGGGAGGCTCCCCGTCTGCGGGACATGACCGAGATCCGCTTCGGCCAGAGCACCTGCCAGGTGGAGGGGGAAGTCGTGCCGGTGGCCGAGATCCACCTCGGCCGGGGCGATTCGGTCTATTTCGAGCACCACGTCATGCTCTGGAAGGACGAGGCCGTGCCGCTGACCACGTTGCAGCTGCCCGGGGGCTTCAAGCGGGCGCTGGCGGGCATGCCCTTCATCATCAGCGTGGCCTCCGGCGAAGGCCGCATCGCCTTCTCGCGGGATGCCACGGGCGAACTGGTGGTCCTGCCGCTCCACCCTGGGATGGAGATGGATGTGCGGGAACACGCGTTCCTGCTGGCTTCGCACACCATCCAGTACTCCTACGTGCGGATCAAGGGCCTGGCCAACATCCTCTTCGGCGGGCAGGGCATGTTCATGGACCGCTTCGTCGCGACCCAGGCCCAGGGGCTGCTCATCCTCCACGGCTACGGCAACGTGTTCGAGCGGACCCTCAAGGCGGGCGAGAGCCTTCTCGTGGAGCCGGGCGCCTTCCTCTACAAGGATGCCAGCGTGACCATGGACATCCAGCGCCAGAAGCTCACGTCGGGCCTGCTGGGCGGATTCGGGATGAGCCTGGCGCGGATGACCGGTCCGGGCCGGGTCGGCATCCAGTCCATGTACGTCCACCACGCCACCGGGGAGTAGGAGGGCGCCATGGAGATCCGCAGCCCCCAGACCCCTTCCGGGGAGGCCCCCCGCTACACCTGTCCCTACTGCGCCCTCAAGAGCGATGGGCGTTCCGGCACCTGCCCCCAGTGCGGCGGCCCGGTGGATGTCCGGGCCCTCGTCTCCCCGGCGCGATGGGCCGAAGTGCCCGGCCAGAAGGGCGAGGCCAAGGTCCAGTTCGGCGGTTCCCACTGCCGGATCTCGGGTTCGTACGTGCCGGCGGTGGAGGCGGACCTGGTGGCCGGGGATGGGGTGTACTTCGCGCACCACATGCTCCTCTGGATGGAGCCGGGCCTCCACGTGGGGGCCATGTCCCTGAAGGGCGCCTTCAAGCGGGTGCTGGCGGGGATGCCCATCGTCATGGCCGAGGCCAAGGGGCCCGGCCGCATCGCCTTCTCGCGGGACGCCCCGGGCGAGCTGCTGGCCCTGCCCCTCCAGCCGGGCGAGGCCGTGGACGTGCGGGAGCACCTGCTGGTGTTCGCCACCGATGCCGTGGCCTACGACTGGTTCCAGACCGACATCTGGTACAAGGTCCAGACCCAGCGGGGCAATGACCGGGAAACGGAGATCCACCGCCCCCTGGGCCTGTTCATGGACCGCTTCTCCGCCGGATCCCGCCCCGGCCTCCTGGTGCTCCATGCTTCGGGCAACGTCTTCGTCCGGAACCTGGCCGAGGGCCAGTTCATCCTGGTCAAGCCCACGGCGCTGCTCTACAAGGATCCGGCGGTGGGCATGCAGCTCCACTTCGAGCATCCGGCCACCACCTGGAGCGCCTATGGCGCCTGGACCCAGCGCTACACCTGGTTGCGGCTCCAGGGCCCCGGCCGCGTGGCCCTCATGTCGGCCTTCGAACCCGTCCACGGCGAGGGCGGCTCGCTGGTGGCCTGCTCCCCCGCCACCCAGCGCCAGTGGTGAGGCCTCAGGGGCGGTCCAGGGTCGCGAAAGATCGCTTCAACCGAACGGCGGGGTACCGCTCTCATCTTGTGTATTCCCAGGTCCGGTGAGGCGGCCTGTCCCTCCAGGGCAGGTTCCATCTCTGGTTTTTTGAGTCTCTAAATCGTGCTTGAATGGGCCATCCGGCTCAGGCAGGGAGCTTTAGCATGGCGCGTTCCACATGGTTGACGGGCACCTTGGGGTTGGCCGCCTTGGCGGGCCCCGTCCTGCGGGGCCAGGGCCTGGATCCGGCTACCTTCTTCCAGCTGGCGGAGCAGGCCCAGACGGCCTTCTCCATCCAGGGGGATGGCGCGCGGGCCATGGGCACGGGCGGGGCCTTCATCGCCATCGCGGATGACGCCACCGCGGTCTCCTACAATCCCGCCGGCCTGGCCCAGCTCCTCCGTCCCGAAGCTTCCTTCGGTCTGCAGGCCCTCTCGCGGGACCAGGGCTTCACGGGGGCCACGGGGAATGTCGCGGGCAGCCCCACCACCTTCGAGGACACCACGAGCCGGGACCGGCACGTCCGTCCCTCCTTCGCCTCCTTCACCCTGCCCTGGAAGCAGGGGGGGCTGAACCGGGCCGTGCTGTTCAGCTACCAGCGGATCTTCGACTTCACCTACGGCAGCTCCGTGAACTACCTGGCCAAGGCCGCCGGCGGCTCCACCACCCAGGCCATCGCCCAGGCCATCCGCCAGGATGGCGGCATTGACCTCTACTCCCTGGCCTTCGCCGCGGAGCTTTCCCCCCGCCTCCTGCTGGGGGCCTCCCTCAATGCCTGGCAGGGCCGCTGGCAGTTCACCTCCACCTCGCAGCTCGTGACCTCCGGCATCAGCACCGTCTTCGATTCCACCCTCGGCCAGTCCAGCGCCTTCCGGGGCGTGAACGGCAACCTGGGCCTCATCTGGCGCTCCGAATACCTGAACCTGGGCCTGGTGTACCGCACCCCCTTTACAGCCACCTACACCTTCTCGAACCAGTACGACCACGTGGATGGCACGACGGGGACGCCTGTCCAGCAGGGGACGCCTTCCACCCCCGCCTCCGTGCAATGGCCCGGGGCCCTGGGCTGGGGCCTG
>JAKAMQ010000067.1 GCA_021812805.1 Acidobacteriota bacterium | reverse complement strand
GGGCGGCCAAGTCCGCGTGCGTCGAGGCGGAGCCGAGCGCTCAGCGGACCAGGGAGCCTTCTGGATGATCAGACTTCGGCGATGAGCTCGATTTCGACCTTCGCGCCGCGAGGGAGGGCGGCGACCTGCACGGTGCTCCGGGCGGGCTTGGCGGAGCCGAGGATCCGTTCGTAGATGGCGTTGAAGGCGGCGAAGTCGGCCAGATCGGTGAGGAACACGGTGGTCTTCACGACGCGGTCCCAGCCGGTGTTGGCGGCGCCGAGGATGGCCGCGAGGTTCCTGAGCACCTGTTCGGTCTGGGCCTCGATGGGGCCGGTCACCATCTCCATGGTGTCGGGCACCAGGGGGATCTGGCCGGCGGTGAACAGGTGCCCGCCCGAGATCTGGGCCTGGCTGTAGGGGCCGATGGCGGCGGGGGCGTTCGGTGTGGAAATGGTGCGCATGGGAACTCCTGCTTCAGGATGGGTGTGAACGGGGGTCAGCCTTTGCTGCCCCACCGCTTCTTCCGGTGGCGCCAGGGGCGGTTGGGCCGTTGGAGGGGGGCGAGGGGCGCATCGAAGGGCGAAGCCGGGGCCTCGGCCTCCTCCTCGTCCATCCGACCGGGCCCGTCCTCGATCTGCTGGTGCGCCCATTGGGCGGTGCGGTGCATCAGGGCGGCGAGGCAGAGGCTGGCCTCGATGCGGGCGTGAGGCAGGGGGCCGAGCTGGGTGAACACCGAGGGGTCGGGCGGAATGGCGCGGGGGATGACGATCTCCGGAAGGGGCGCGGGCAGGCTGTCGAAGGCCGCATCGGCCATTGGGTGCCAGGGCTCGGGCTGGTCCTGGGCCCGCCGGAGCAGATCGCCCACGGTCTGCTTCTTCTTGGGGGGACGGCCCCGTTTTTTCGGGGCGGCCACCGCCGCGGCCTCGAGGGCCGACTGGAGGGCCTGGAGGACTTCGTCGCGGGATTTGCCCCGCAGGTCGAAAAGCAGCCAGGGATCCCGGTCCAGGGCCTCGGCCATGACGTAGCAGACGGCGGCCACGTGCTTGCAGGGGTTGGCCCAGTCGGGGCAATCGCAATGGGTCTGGAGCTCCTTGGGCACACGGGGATAGAGGCTGGCGCCGGCCTCGCGAAAGGTCTCGTCGAGGCCCTGCGGCATTTCCCCGGCCAGCAGCGAGGCCACGAAGCGGCTCTCCTGGGCGATGCGGACCAGGGCCTTGTCCCACTGGGCGGGGGTGAGGGCGGGCAGGCCGAGGGTGACGTTGTAGGTCTTGCGGCCGTGGACGCGGGCCTCGATCTCGCCGGGCTTCACCACGAAATGGGAAACGTGGCCATCCTCCGCGTACTGCTTGCCCCGGGGCAGGCGGTTCTCGTAGTCGTCGCCCAGCAGCTCCAGCCCCCGGATCCAGAGGCGGCCCCACCAGGTGGCGCCGAAGCGTTCGCCGGTCGGGCTCATGGCGCCACCTCCTTCGCCCGCCGACGGAGGCTGGCGGGCGGGAGCGCTTCTCCGCCATTGCCTTCCTCGGCCTCCATCAGCTCGGCATCCGGATCGAGCGCCACCAGACGGCGCAGGGCCTCGTCATCCAGTTCGGTGAGCCAGCCCTCGCCGCTGCCCACCACGCGATCGGCCAGATCGCGCTTGGATTCGAGCAGGCCGTCAATCTTCTCTTCGAGGGTGCCGATGGTGATGAGCTTGTGCACCTGGACATTGCGGGTCTGGCCGATGCGGTAGGTGCGGTCCGTGGCCTGGTCCTCCACGGCGGGGTTCCACCAGCGGTCGAAGTGGAAGACATGGGTGGCGGCGGTGAGGTTGAGGCCGACGCCGCCGGCCTTGAGGCTGAGCAGCAGCACCGGGGCGGAATCGGCATCCTCCTGGAAGGCGCGCACCAGCTCGTCGCGGCCCTCGCGGGAGGTGCCCCCGTGGAGGAAGGGGGGCTCGAAGCCCAGGGCCTCCTTCAGGTGCACCTGCAGGCGATCGCCCATCTCCTTGAACTGGGTGAACACCAGGGCGCGCTCGCCGGCCTCCAGCACTTCCTCCAGCATTTCCGTCAGGCGATCCAGCTTGCCGCTGCGGCCGCGGTAGGGGCCCTGGGCCTTCAGGAACTGGCTCGGGTGGTTGCAGATCTGCTTGAGGTGGGTGAGGAGGGCCAGGATGCGGCCCCGGCGCTCGATCCCCGTGGCGGCCGTCAGTTCCTCGTCCATCTTCTCCACGCGGTACTGGTAGAGTTCGGCCTGCTCGCGGGTGAGCGTCGTGAAGACCTTGAGCTCCTGCTTCTCCGGCAGATCCTGGATGATGGCCTTGTCGCTCTTCAGCCGGCGCAGGATGAAGGGGCCGATGCGCTGGCGCAGCTCCTGGGCCGCGTCCGGATCGCGGTACTTCTCGATGGGCGTGGCGAAGTGCTCCTTGAAGGCGGATTCGGTGCCGAGGTAGCCGGGCAGGGCCGCCGCGAGAATGGACCACAGCTCCGTGAGGCGGTTCTCGATGGGGGTGCCCGTGAGGGCCAGGCGGAAGCTTCCCTTCAGGCGGCGGATGGCCTTGGCCTGGGCGGCGGCGGCGTTCTTGATGGCCTGGGCCTCGTCCACCACCACCATGCCCCAGGACCGGGTGGCGAAGGTGTCTTCCTCCCGCCGCGCCACGCCATAGGTGGTGAGCACCAGGGTGTGGGGCTTGAAGTGGGCGGGCAGGCGGTCGCGGTTGTTGCCGTGGTGTACGAAGACCGGAATGCTGGGGGCGAACCGCGCCACTTCCCGTTCCCAGTTGCCGAGCAGGGAGGTGGGGCAGACCAGCAGGGTGGCTGGGCCGTGGCTGGGACTCTGCTCCTGCCGGTGGAGCAGCAGGGCCAGCACCTGGATGGTCTTGCCCAGGCCCATGTCGTCCGCCAGGATGCCGCCCAGGCCGAGGCGGGAGAGGCCCTCCAGCCAGGCGAGGCCCCGGAGCTGGTAGGGCCGGAGTTCACCCTTGAAGGTCGCCGGCTGGGTGATGGGTTTGTCCGGCAGGATCTTCAGATCCTCCAGGGCGGCGCCGAAATCCCCCGCGGCTTCCACCTCGATCGCTTCGGAGACGCCCGGAATCCGGGCGGTGCCCGTGAGGGCGGCGGCCAGGGCCTCGCCCTTGCTCATGCTGCCGAAGCCCGCGCCGCGGCTGGCCTGGATGACGCTGGCGATCTGCTGGAGGGTGTCGGGATCCAGGGCCACCCACTTGCCCTTCCAGGCCACCAGCGGGTGCTTGAGGCTCGCCATGCGGGCGAAATCCTCCACGCTGAGCGTGTCGTCACCCAGCATGAGCGACCAGTCGGCACTCACCTGGCCCTCCAGGCCCGCCTGGACCATGGTGGTGCCCTCCTCCACGGTCCTCGCCCCGAGGCGCACCTTGGCGCGCAGGCGCCGGGCTCCGCCCAGCTCGGCCAGGGCTTCGGGGATGTGGACGAGGAAGCCCGCCTCCTTCAGCTGCGCCGCGCCCTTCGTGAGGAAGCTCCAGGCCTCCGTGGGCCGCAGCAGCAGATCCTCGGGCTTCTGGCCCGCCAGGGCCCGTTCCAGGGCCGGGAAGAAGGGCATGGCCCGGGCCAGCCCGCGCAGCAGGACCTGGCGGGCCTGGAGCACCTCGGGCTCGGTCGAGGGCTCCCAAAGCCGCGCCACCCCGAGCTCCAGGCCGTCCTCCGTTTCCAGTCCCACATGCAGGATCCAGCCCTCCTCGGCCAGCCGATCGGCCGCTTCGAAGGCCTCGCTGCGGCCCCCGGGCACGGGCGGGGCTTCGAGCCGGAGGCTGGGGCGCAGCCACTGGGGCCGGGCGCCTTCGCTCCACTGCTCCAGCTGCTCGCCCAGGGTGCGTTCTGTGACGCCGGTGGTGGGGAATTCGGGCAGCTGGTGGGAGAGGGCCAGCATGAGGCGGTCGTCCCAGGGCAGGCGGTCCCGCTTGTGCCCCCGCAGGCGGTGGATGAGGCCCAGGCGCGGATCATCCCCCGCGCGGAGCCCGCCTGCCACGAAGCGCACCAGGAAGTCGGCGCCATCCTCCAGGAAGGCCTGCAACACCCGGCCCGCCGCCGGCGGCATGGCCAGCTCGTCCTCGATGTCGAAGGCGTCCAGCTCGCCCAGGGGCACGGTCTTGGTGAAGGCCCAGGTATCGGTTTCCGGGAAGGCCCGGGCCGCGGGGGGCAGGGCCTCGGTCAGCTCGCGCAGGGCCGCGCGGTCGGCCGGGCTGGTGAGGCTCACGCCCCAGCGGGCCCGCCAGGGGCTGGTGCGGGTGTCCAGCTGGGGCAGCAGCGCCCCGCGCACCACCAGGGACTGGAGCAGCCGCAGGGCCGCGGCCCAGTAGCGCAGCGAAGCCCCCGCGGAACCGGGCTTCAGGGCCAGGGATGAGAGCCAGGGATAGGCCCGCTGCCAGCGGAGCGGCACGGCGTGCATCTCCACCAGGGCGCCCTCAGGCAGGAAGATCTGAGCCTTGGCGGGCGTGAGGCGCTCCCGGCCCTGGAGATCGCCGGGCAGGGCGCGGAGGGCCCGGGCCCATTCCGCAGGCCCCACGGCCTCGGGGAGGCAGAGGAGGAAGCCCCGGTCCTGGGGGCGGTACTGGAGGAAGGGGGTCAGCATGTAGGCTGGAGCCTGGAATCGGGCGCCCGCTCGGCGCCCTCGGGAGGTGGTCCGTGAAACTCGGGTTTGCCAGTGATCATGCGGGGTTCGATCTGAAGGAGCGGCTGAAGGCCTGGGCGCAGGAACAGGGGCATACGGTGGTGGATTTCGGCACGGATGGGGCGACCTCGGTGGACTATCCGGATTTCGCGCACCGGGCTGCGGAGGGCCGGGATCAGTGGGAACGTCTGGTGCTGGTCTGTGGATCCGGCATCGGCATGAGCATCACGGCCAACCGGCATCCCGGTGTCCGCTGCGCGCTGGTCACTTCCCCCGAGCACGCGACCCTTGCCCGCCAGCACAACGACGCGAACGCCATCGCCTTCGGTCAGCGGCTGACGGATCCGCTCAAGGCGGAATACTACCTCAAATTGTTCCTGGAAACACCCTTCGAAGGAGGGCGCCACCAGGGCCGGGTGGGCAAGATCGAAGGCGGGTGCTGCTGATGCGCGGGCCTGAGGACCTTCGCCCCCTGCAGCTGGAAACCGGCGTGCAGCTGCATGCGAACGGTTCCTGCCTGGTGAAACTCGGTCGCACCCATGTCCTGTGCGCCGCCAGCCTGGAGGCGAAGGTGCCGGGCTGGATGAAGGGTCGAGGCACGGGTTGGCTCACCGCCGAGTACGGCATGCTGCCGGCGGCCACCCACAGCCGGACGGACCGGGAAGCGGCGAAGGGGAAGCAGCAGGGCCGCACGGTGGAGATCCAGCGACTCATTGGCCGGAGCCTGCGCCAGGCGGTGGACCTGGGCGCCCTGGGCGAACGCACGCTCACCGTGGACTGCGATGTGCTGAATGCCGATGGCGGCACCCGCTGCGCGGCCATCACCGGCGCCTGGGTGGCGGTGGCCCTGGCCCTGCGCGGGTGCGGCCTGGAGGCGGCCCTGGTGCGTCAGGTGGCGGGCGTGAGCGTGGGCCTGGTGGAAGCCGGGGAGGGGCGGCGCGGCCTGGTGCTGGACCTGGAATACGAGGAGGACCACCTCGCCGCCGTGGACGCCAACCTCATTGCGGCCTGGACGGACGGGGCGGCGGAGCTGGTGGAATTCCAGAGTACCGGGGAGGGCCGTCCCTTCACCCGCGCCGAGGCCGGGGCCCTGATGGATCTGGGCCTGGCCGGCTGCGACCGGCTGATGGCTGCCCAGCGGGCTGCGCTGGCCCAGGTGTGACCCTCACCACAGACCGCTCCAGATCTTCCGCCGGAGGTGCCTGATACCCTGGAGGATCGGGATTTCCTCCGCTTCTTGACCGAGGCCGCCATGCGCTACCTGCCCTCTTCCCCTGCCGAAGATCGCGCCCTCCTGGACACCATCGGCGTCAAGGACGCTGAGGATCTCCTCGTGGGCATCCCCGAGCCGCTGCGGCTGAAACGCGGGCTGGATCTGCCGACCCAGGGCTCCGAGCAGGAGGTGGCCTGGGAGATGATGCGCATGGCCAACCGGAACATGCGCTTCTGCGCCCAGTTCCTCGGCGCCGGCGCCTACGACCACTACGTGCCCGCCGCCATTGACGCCATGGTGTCGCGCCAGGAGTGGTTCACGGCCTACACGCCCTACCAACCCGAGATCAGCCAGGGCACCCTGCAGCACATCTTCGAGTACCAGACCCTCATCTGTGACCTGACGGGCCTCGAGGTCACCAACGCCAGCCTCTACGACGGCGGCACCGCCTGCGTGGAGGCGGCCCTCATGGCCGTGCGCGTGCAGAAGAAGCGCAACACCGTGCTGGTGAGCCGGGGGATCCACCCCTTCTACCGCCGGGTGCTGGAGACGAACTTCGCCCCCCACGACGGCCTGAAGCTCGTGGAAGTGGCCCTCAAGGATGGCGTCACCGATGCGGCCGACCTGCAGGCCAAGCTGGGCCCCGACGTGGCCGCCGTGCTGGTGGGCTACCCGAATTTCCTGGGTGCCGTGGAGGACCTCACGGCCCTGGCCGGCCCCATCCACGCCGCCGGCGCCCTGCTGGTGAGCGTCACCCAGGAGGCTCTGGCCTTCGGCTGGCTGGAGGCCCCCGGCAAGGCCGGCGCCGACATGGCCTGCGGCGAGGCCATGTCCTTCGGCAACAAGCCCACTTTCGGCGGCCCCTTCCTTGGCTTCCTGGCGGTGAAGGACACCCACAAGCGGGAGATCCCCGGCCGGGTGGTGGGCCAGACGAAGGACCTGGACGGCCGGACCGGCTACGTGCTGACGCTGACCGCCCGCGAGCAGCACATCCGCCGCGACAAGGCCACCAGCAACATCTGCTCGAACCAGGGCCTCGTGGCCCTGCGGGCGAACATCTTCCTGCAGCTCGCCGGCCCCGAGGGACTGAAGGGCCTGGCCGCGCAGAACGCCGCCAAAGCCCAGTACCTCCGCAGCCGCCTGCTGGAATTGCCGGACATGGAACCGGTCGCCGAGGTGCCCTTCTTCAACGAATTCATCCTGCGCTACACCGGCGACCGGGCCGCCCTGGAGGCGGCCTGCCTCCAGGAGAGCCTGCTGCCGGGCCTCGACCTGGGCCGCTTCTACCCCGAGTACGAGGGCTGCCTCCTCTGGTGCGCCACCGAGCTGCACACCCGCCCGATGATCGAGAGCCTCGTCGAGGTCCTCGCCCGCGTGCCGGCCGTCGTCCGATAACCCTCCGCACGCGCCCCCATGACCCTTCCCGAAAGCCTCCGCGCCCGCCTGCCCTTCGACGAGGGCTGGCTGGAGGCGTGGTGCCGCCGCTGGCAGGTGACCGAGCTGGCCTTCTTCGGATCGGTGCTGCGGGACGATTTTGGGCCGGACAGCGACGTGGACGTGTTGATCCGGTTCTCCGATTCCTCGCAGTGGAGCCTCCTCGATCAGATCGCCATGGAGGAGGAACTCGCGGCCTTTTTCGGTCGGAAGGTGGACCTCGTCTCCCGCCGCGCGGTGGAGGGCAGTCACAATCCCATCCGGCAGCGGCACATCCTGGATTCGGCGCAGGTGGTCTATGCGGCTTGACGCGACCTACCTCCAGGACATGCGCCTCGCGGGGCGCGAGATGGGACGTTTCCTGGGGGCGGTGACGGAGCCAGGATTCCTCGGCGATCCGTTGCTTCAGGCCGCGGTGGCCTACAAGCTGGCCCTCATCGGCGAGGCGGCGGGCCATCTGTCCCCGGAATTCCGGGCGGCCCACGCCAGCATCCCCTGGCAGCGCATCCGCGGCCTCCGCAACCACCTCATCCATGCCTACGGGGATGTGGATCAGCTCGCCGTCTGGCGGATCCTCCAGCGTGAGCTGCCCGATCTGCTCGCCTACATCGAACCCCTCATTCCCGCTGAACCGCAGTGATTCTCATCAGGTGATCCCATGTTCCTCCGCCAGCGCGAATCCCTCTCCTTCGACCGCTCCGTTCCCGGCAAGCGGGGCATGGACCTGCCGAAACTCGATGTCCCCGAGGCCAAGGACACCCGGCCCGCCCACCTCAGGCGCAGCGGCTTCGACGCCCTGCCGGAGCTGAGCGAGGTGGAGGTCATCCGCCACTTCACGCGCCTCTCCAAGTGGAACTACGGCGTGGACGACGGCATCTATCCCCTCGGCTCCTGCACCATGAAGCACAACCCCCGCCTCAACGAGAAGGTGGCGGGCCTGCCCGGCTTCACGGACACCCACCCCATGGCCCCCGAGGCCCTCGTCCAGGGCAACCTGGAACTGCTCTTCACGCTGCAGGCATGGCTGAAGGAGATCACGGGCCTGCCGGGCGTCACCCTCCAGCCCAGCGCCGGCGCGGCCGGGGAACTGACGGGCGTGATGCTCATCCGCGCCTACCACGTGGCCAAGGGCGCCAAGCGCCGCGTCATCCTCATCCCCGACAGCGGCCACGGCACCAACCCCGCCACCGCCGCCATGGCGGGCTACGAGGTGGTGGAGCTGCCCTCCCAGCCGGACGGCATGATCGCCTTCGACGACGTCACCGACCCCGTCACCGGCAAGGTCCGCAAGGGCCTGAAGACCCTCGTGGCGGAACTGGGCTCCGAGATCGCCGGCGCCATGATCACCAACCCCAACACCGTCGGCGTCTTCGAGTACCGCTTCAAGGAGATCAGCGACCTGCTGCATAGCGTCGGCGCCCTGGTCTACATGGATGGCGCCAACATGAACGCCCTGGTGGGCGTGGCGCGGCCCGGCGACTTCGGCGTGGACGTCATGCACCTGAACCTGCACAAGACCTTCTCCACGCCCCACGGCGGCGGCGGCCCCGGCGCGGGCCCCGTCTGCTGCGGCGAGAACCTCCTGCCCTTCCTGCCGGTGCCCGTGGTCGTGCGCGACACCGTGAAGGTGGGCGAGGGCGAGGTGCCGGCGCACACCTACCGCTGGGACTGGGACCGGCCCCAGAGCATCGGCAAGGTGCACACCTTCTTCGGCAACTTCGGCATCCTGGTGCGGGCCATGACCTACTGCCTGAGCCACGGCAGCGACGGCCTGCGGGAGGCGACGCTCCGCGCCATCATGAACGCCAACTACGTCCGCGCCCGGCTGAAGGGCGCCTACGCCCTGCACATTGATTCGCCCAGCCTGCACGAGGTGGTCTTCAGCGACACGATCCAGGCCAAGCACGACGTCCACACCCTGGACATCGCCAAGCGCCTCATTGACCACGGCTACCACCCGCCCACGATCTACTTCCCCCTGATCGTGCCCGGCGCGCTGATGATCGAGCCCACGGAGAGCGAGGACAAGGGCGAGCTGGACGCCTTCTGCGACACCCTGCTTGCCATCGCCAAGGAGGTGGAGGAGAACCCCGACGCCCTCCACCAGGCGCCGACCCTCGCCCCCCTGCGCCGCATGGACGAGACCACCGCCGCCCGCAAGCCCGTCCTGCGCTGGACGAAGGCCTGATTCAGTTCCAGGTCACCACCACCGAGGAGGCATCCCGGTACGCCACCTGGAAAGGTGGGCGGTACAGCTCGGGGAAGGCCTGGGCCCGGCTTTGCCGGAGCACCAGGACATGGGCGTGGAACGGGGCGAGCGTGGCGGGGTCCAGCTGCACGAGGTGCCGGCGGAGGCGTTCGAGGAGCCGGGCCCGGTCCGGATCCGCCCGCAGGGAATAGGTGGGATCCAGGCCCCAGAGGTAGGTCTGGCGGCTGCCATCGTAGAAGAGATCCGGGAAGTCGTCCCAGTAGAGGTTGATCACCCGCTGGCCGGGGGCCAGGTGCTGGTCCATCCAGGCGCAGGCCCCGGTGAAGAACCGGGGGGGCGCATAGGGAAACTCGTAGACCCGGTAGAAGGACAGGGCGCGGAGGTGGAAGCCGGCCACGAGCAGCAGGGCCAAGGCGCTGGCGCTCCACCGGAGGCGGGGGCGTTCGGACCACCCGGTCCGCCGCGTGATCAGGGGCCAGAGGTCGCGGAACACGAAGGCGCAGGCGGCGGGCACCAGCAGCGCGGAGTACTCGGTGAACCGCGGCGTCTTCACGGTCATGACGAACCAGAAGAGCGCCGCCAGGCTGACGCCAAGGGCGGCGGGTGTCAGCCGCCTGCGGCCGAAGATCAGCGCCAGAATCAGCGTCAGCACCAGGAGTCCGGCGAGGATGAGCAGCAGCGGATAGATGTCGAAGAGGACGGGCCAGGAGTAGGGGTAGAGCTCGTTGCCCAGCTCGAAGCCCGAGGCGGCGGGGCCCTGGAGACCCAGGCGGAAGACCTCCAGGTAGGTGAGGAAGGTGTCGAGGGTGAGCGGGAAGTAGGGATGAATCACGAGCCCCGCCACGGAGCCGCCACCGGCGGCGAGGAGCAGCTTCAGGTCCAGGCGCTCCCGACCGAGCCACAGCCCCAGGACGAGCGGGAAGGCCGTCAGCAGCAGCACGAAGGGGACCGTGTAGCTCCAGGCGTAGATGAAGCCGAGGAGGGCCAGGGCCCGGTAGCGCTTCTTCAGCAGGAGGTGGAGGCCGATGGTGAGCAGCAGCATGCTCAGCACGTGGGAGCGGATCATGCCTAGCCGGGCGATGAAGAGGCCGCCCGTGGCCAGGGGCAGGAAGGCGAAGACCGGGGTGAAGGGCACCCGGTGGGCCTGCAGCACCAGGTAGAACGCTCCCAGAACGGCCATGGCCAGGAGGACGCTGAAGATCCGCGCCCCCAGGATGGGGTCGTGGCCCAGGCGGGCGAAGGGCATCAGAGCCAGGTGGTAGAGGAACTCCTTGTCGCAGAAATGGGTACGCCAGGTGCTGAGCTGCGTCCAGGGGAAGGCGCGGGAGAGGCCGCGCACGGGCATCATGGCGGCGAAGCGGGCGTGGAAGTAGCCGTCGCGCTCGAAGAGCCCGCGCTGGAGCAGGTTGGTCAGGCCGTAGAGCAGGCCCACGTAGAGCAGGAACAGAACGAGCGGCGCCCGGCGGCGGAAGGTCGTCGGGGCGGCATCGGGCGGGGTCATGGGCCCTCCTGGATCCGGGGGGACGGCGGGGTGGCCAGGTAGGCCAGCTTCTTGACCTCCTTCCGCCCGCGGGTGACGGTGTCGAGGATGAACCCGCAGGTGTAGCCCAGTGCCGCGATGACCATCAGGCCCGTGCAGAGGATCGCCGTCGGGAAGCGTGGCACCAGGCCCGTGGCGAGGTAGGTCCGGAAGAGGGGCACGGCGAGGCCCAGCGCCACCGCCACGAGGAGACTCGACAGAATGGAGAAGAAGGGGAGGGGCTTCTCGTTGCGGTAGAGCGACAGGATGAGGCGGAGGATCTTGGCGCCATCGGTGTAGGTCCGCAGCTTGCTCACCGAGCCCAGGGGGCGCGCGCCATAGGGCGTGTCCAGCTCCGCCACCGGCATCGCCAGCTCCAGGGCATGCACGGTCAGCTCCGTCTCGATCTCGAAGCCCGTGGACAGCACCGGGAAGGATTTCACGAAGCGCCGCGAGAACACCCGGTAGCCAGAGAGCATGTCGGTGAACTGGCGGCCGAAGAGGAAGCGCACCGAGGAGGTGAGCAGCGCGTTGCCGAAGCGGTGACCGGTGCGGTAGGCGCCCTGATCCGTCTCGGCCCGGCACCCCACGACCATGTCCAGCCGGTGGTCCAGCAGCAGGTCCACCATGGCCGGCGCGCGGGCGGCGTCGTAGGTGGCGTCGCCGTCCACCATCACGTAGACATCGGCTTCCACGTCCGCGAACATCCGGCGCACGACATGGCCCTTGCCCTGGGCCGTCTCGCGGCCCACGAGGGCTCCCGCCGCCTGGGCCACGGCCACGGTGTCATCGGTGGAGTTGTTGTCGTAGACATGGATGCGGGCCCCGGGCAGGGCCTCCTGGAAGGCGCGCACCACCCGGCCAATGGCGGCGGCCTCGTTGTAGCAGGGGATGAGCACGGCCACACGGGGGGGAGTGGGGCAGGGTTCGCGCATGCGGGTCCATCCGGGACAGGGTGATCATCGGGGGGCATGGAAAGCATACCTGACACCCGGTGGACGGCCGCTCAGTCGTGGGGGATCAGGTGGAGGGCCGAGGCCTTGAGCAGGGCGGTCACCGCCTCGCCCTCGGCCAGGCCCAGCTCTGCGCAGGCCTGGCGGGTGACGAGGCTTTCCAGGGGGAAGCCGCAGTCCAGGGTGAGCCGCACCAGGGGATCTTCGCTCTGGAGGCTGCGGATCCGGCCCCGGAGCCGATTCCGGGCCGTGCTGGGGCCCGGCTCGCCCCGCTCCAGCAGCACATCCTCCCCGCGGATGCACACATAGGCCTGGGCGCCCAGGCCGCCCGGATCCGCAGCCTGGAGCAGGGCCTCACCCACGGAGAGGGTGGCCAGGCCGTCGCGGATCTCCACCACGCGCCCCAGCAGCACGGTCTCCACGCCCAGGATACGGGCCACGGCGGGATCCGAAGGGTGCGCGAAGACCTCCTGGATGGCTCCCGCCTGGCACCTCCGCCCGTCCTCCATCACCACGATCCGGTCCCCGAGCTGGAGGGCCTCCGCGCGGTCGTGGGTCACGAGCACCGTGGGCACCTCCAGGTGCCGGAGCAGCTCGCGCAGATCCCGCCGGAGTCTCAGCTGGACGGGCCGGTCCAGGGCGGACAGTGGCTCGTCCAGCAGGAGCAGGCTGGGCCGCGGGGCCAGGGCGCGGCCCAGGGCGACGCGCTGCCGCTGACCGCCGGAGAGCTGCGCGGGCCGACGCCGCTCCAGCCCCTGGAGATCCAGGAGGGCGAGCAGCTGGGCCACGCGGGCCCGCCGCTCGGCGGGGGCCAGGCCGGGCAGCCCGTAGGCCAGGTTGGCGGCCACATCCAGGTGGGGGAAGAGGTCGTAGCCCTGGCTCAGGAGACCGATCCTCCGGGCCTGGGGAGGGCGGTGCAGGCCCCGGTCCGCATCGGCCCAGGTCTCGCCGCCGCAGAGGATCCGGCCCGCGTCCAGCCGCTCCAGGCCGGCGAGCATCCGGAGGAGGGTCGTCTTCCCGGAGCCGGAGGGGCCGAAGAGCACCGTGACGGAGAAGCCTTGACAGGGAATGTCGAATCGGGCCTCCACGCGCCCGGCACCGGGGAAGCGGCGTTCCCCCTCGGCGCTCAGGAAAGGGGCCACGGGAGCCTCCGGGCGTGGCGCAGGCCATAGGTGAGGGCCAGCACTCCGAACGAGACGCCGAGGAGCAGCAGCGCCGTGCGTCCCGCGGCGGCGTAGTCGAGGGCCTGCACCTGGTCGAAGACGGCGATGCTGGCGGTGCGCGTGCGTCCCGGCAGATCGCCGCCCACCATCAGGACCACGCCGAATTCCCCCAGGGTGTGCGCGAAGCTGAGCACCATGCCCGTGAGAATGCCCGCCCAGGAGAGGGGCACCACCACCCGGAAGAAGGTCCGCAGGCGCGAGGCGCCCAGGCACCAGGAGGCCTCGAGGAGGCCCTGGTCCACGGCGGCGAAGGCAGCGGCGAAGGGCTGCACCGTGAACGGGAGGCTGTAGAGCACAGAGGCGATCAGAAGGCCTTCGAAGGAGAAGGGGAGGGCGTGTCCGAAGGCCGACGCCCACAGGCGGCCGAAGGGGCTCCGCGGTCCCATGGCCACCAGCAGGTAGAAGCCCAACACCGTGGGGGGCAGCACCAGCGGCAGGGCCACCACCGCCTCCACCAGGAACTTCCAGCGCCACCGCGTGAACGCCAGCCAGTGGGCCAGGGGCAGGCCCAGGGCCAGCAGCGCCAGCGTCGTGAGGAGGGCCAGGCGCAGGCTGAGACGCAGCGCTTCCCAGTCCATCAGAGCCCGCCCACCATGAAGCCGTACCGTTTCAGGATGGCCCTGCGCAGGGCCATCCTGAAAC
>JAKAMQ010000229.1 GCA_021812805.1 Acidobacteriota bacterium | reverse complement strand
CAGGCCCTCCAGATCCCACTCGATGACCGCCAGGGGCGTCTGCTGCAGGTGGAGGCGCCACCGCTGCATCTGAGTCTGCAGATCTCGCTCAGTCTGAAAATTCATAGTGAGCCTTCGGGGGGGTAAAGATCTGGCCTTCTCCTTTCTTCGTCCGGGTGGAAGGATCCATGAATTCTGGATCTGGGTCGGAAGCCGTTTGACGATGCCCAAGGCTTTTGGGGCCGAAAGGGTGATTCTGGGCACCCCTGGCCGAGGGGCAGCATGGGGGAGGCTAGACGCCGGGTATTCTGGGTGCCTCGTGTCGAAAGGGGATCCGCCGTGAATCCTGGCTTCCTGAATCATTTGAATGCCGAACTCCAGAAGCTCCGCGACGCCGGGCTCTTCAAGACCGAGCGGGTGATGACGAGTCCCCAGAGCGCCTGGGTGGAGGCCAACGGGAAGAAGGTCATCAACCTCTGCGCCAACAACTACCTGGGCCTGGCCAACCACCCCGAGCTGGTGAAGGCGGCCGAGGCGGCCCTGCCGAAGTACGGTTTCGGGCTGTCCAGCGTGCGCTTCATCTGCGGCACCCAGGACATCCACAAGCAGCTGGAGGCCAAGATCAGCGGCTTCCTGGGCATGGAGGACACCCAGCTCTACTCCAGCTGTTTCGACGCCAATGGCGGCGTCTTCGAGCCGCTGCTGGGCGAGGAGGATGCCCTCATCAGCGATGCCCTCAACCACGCTTCCATCATTGACGGCATCCGGCTCTGCAAGGCCCAGCGCTTCCGCTACGCCAACAGCGACATGGCCGATCTCGAGGCCCAGCTCAAGGCCGCCAGCGGCTGCCGCTTCAAGCTCGTGGTGACGGACGGCGTCTTCAGCATGGACGGCTACATCGCCAAGCTGCCGGAGATCTGCGATATCGCCGAGAAGCACGGGGCCATGGTCATGGTGGACGACAGCCACGCCGTGGGCTTCATCGGCGAGAAGGGCCGCGGCACCCACGAGCACCACGGGGTCATGGGCCGGGTGGACATCCTCACGGGCACCCTGGGCAAGGCCCTGGGCGGCGCCAGCGGTGGCTACGTGGCCTCCAGCCAGCCCGTCATTGACTGGCTGCGGCAGAAGAGCCGTCCCTACCTGTTCTCCAACACCCTGGCGCCCACCATCGTGGCCACCAGCCTGCGCGTGCTGGATCTGCTGGAGCAGGGCGGAGAACTGCGCACCCGGCTCCGGGAGAACAGCCGCCACTTCCGCGCCGGCATGGAAAAGTTGGGCTTCAAGTTGCTCCCCGGCGAGCATCCCATCATCCCCGTCATGCTCTACGACGCGCCCCTGGCCCAGGAATTCGCCAAGCGCCTTCTGGATGAAGGGGTCTATGTCATCGGCTTCTTCTTCCCCGTGGTGCCCCAGGGCCAGGCGCGCATCCGCACCCAGATGTCCGCCGGGCACACCCGCGAGGATCTCGACCGCGCCATCGCCGCTTTCGCCAAAGTGGGCCGCGAGCTGGGCGTGATCAAGTAGGTTCAGGACTCCCGGGGATCACAGCCGGATGCGGTAGGTGGTCCCCGGCACCTGTTCCTTCAGCATCAGGTCGAGGGTCCAGCGGCCATCGGGGAAGGCTTCGTAGATCCGGGCTGTCAGCACGGATTCCTTCAACCAGGCCTTCAGCTCGTCATAGGTTCGGAAGGCGGGTGGCTGCCAGTCCTCCCGTACGGTCTGGGAGCCGCCGTCCGGGCGGACATAGGCCTGAAGGCGGGCCAGCGCGACCTCTGGATCGAGCAGGTTCATCCCGCGGCTCCGATCTCCGAGCCGAAGGCTGAATCACCCGGGGTGCGGGAGTGGATCAGGGCCTCCATGAGGGAGCGGCTTTCCGCCTCGAGGGCCTGGGTGAACTCGATCGCGGTTCCACGCGGATCGCTTCGGACCACGATCCCCCGGGCCACGATGCGTTTGCCCGTTTCGCGCTCCATGAGAAAGATGGCGACGCCGCAGAGACGGCCCACGGGCAGGGCGGGCGTCGGCTGCACCAGGAGCCCGCCGAGGCTGACGTTCAACGCAGAGGCGTAGGCGATCATCTGGTCGTCCGTCACGACCTTCACCCGGTACTCAATGGGAACTCTGGAGAAGGCGCGGTGGTTGGCGGGTTGGGTCATGGGCGATCCGAGCGGCCATCATACCGCGGCCTTCGATCCGGTTGATCAGACGGGGTGTCCCGGCTGGACCGGAACCCCCCGGGGGGGACACGAAGGCGAACAGGCGGTCCTGCCTCGGTCAAGTCAGGCGCGGCCCCTGTGGTGCCCCTTCGTCGTACAAATAGAAGATCACCTCGCCGTCAGAGCCGGTCTGGAAGGCGGGCGGCACCCGCAACCCGGCCCGCAGCTCCCGGTGGTTGCAGATCTCCCCATTCACCGAGAGCGCCGTGCCGGGTTGGACATCCGGGGTCGAGATCGCCAAGGGACGTTTCCTTGGTGAGGACCTGATCGGCCGGATGTGAAAAAGATCAAGCTCCCGGCCGGAAGGCTTGGATCGGCGTAGGCTTGGTGCTCCAATGGGGCGGTTGGAGGGGTCTATGAAAGCTCTGGTGAAGGCCAAGCGCGAGGAAGGCATCTGGATGGCCGAGGTCCCCATGCCGGAGGTGGGCCCCAACGATGTGCTCATCCGGGTCCACCAGAGCGCCATCTGCGGCACGGATGTCCACATCTACAACTGGGACGCGTGGGCGCAGAAGACCATCCCCGTGCCCATGGTGGTGGGTCACGAGTACTTCGGCATCATCGAGGCCGTGGGGTCCGAGGTGGAGGGCTACCATCCCGGGGATCGCGTGAGCGGCGAGGGCCACATCACCTGCGGCCACTGCCGGAACTGCCGCGCGGGCAAGCGCCACCTCTGCCGCAACACGGTGGGTGTGGGCGTGAACCGCACGGGCTCCTTCGCGGAGTACCTCTCCATTCCTGCCTTCAACGTGTTCAAGGTGCCGGACAATGTGCCGGACGAGGTGGCCTCCATCTTTGATCCCTATGGGAACGCGGCCCATACGGCGCTCAGTTTCGACATGGTGGGCGAGGATGTGCTCATCACGGGCGCCGGGCCCATCGGCATCATGGCCGTGG
>JAKAMQ010000066.1 GCA_021812805.1 Acidobacteriota bacterium | reverse complement strand
CTGGGGTCCAGCGCCGGGGCATCGCTCACCACGGAGCTGTCGTAGATCACCGTGCCGCCCTTCTTCACGGTCGGGCCGAACTTCGCCAGGCTGGGCGCGTTGAAGGCGATGAGGATGTCGGGCGTGGGAGAGCCCGGGTTCAGTACTTCCTCCTCGGCCACATGGACATCCGCGTAGGACGTCCCGCCCCGGCTCTCGGGGCCGTAGCTGGGGATGTGGGTGGCATCGAAGCCCTCGGTGATGGCGGCGCGGGCGATGAGCATGGCCGCGGTCTGGGCGCCGTCGCCACCGGAACCGGCAAGCTTGAGGGACACGTCATGGGGTGCGACATGCCCGGGGAATCCCTGGCAGAAGCGCTCGGGCTGCCCGGAGGTGGCGCCCGCGAGGTGCAGGAGCTTCTCCCCGTTGAAGCTGGGGGCGGCGGGCTTGAACCAGGGATCCCGGGTGAGATCCTTCTTCACGCCCAGGGGGTACACGGGTTCCATGCACTCCTTGACCCACTTCTCCGTATCCTCGGGGTTCATCTTCAAGTGGGTGGGGCACTCGGCCAGCACCTCGATGAAGGAGTAGCCCTTGCCTTCCATTTGGAGCTTGAGCGCTTTCTGGATGGCCTTCTTGGCCTTGATGCGCTGCTTGGCGTCGTAGAGGGCGACGCGCTCCACGTACACCGGCCCGTCCAGGCCGGCGATCATCTCGGCCATCTTCAGGGGCTGGCCCATGTATTCGTTGCGCCCGGCGGGGCTGGTGCTGCTGGTCTGGCCCATCAGGGTGGTGGGGGCCATCTGGCCGCCGGTCATGCCGTAGATGGCGTTGTTGATGAAGATGACGGAGATGGGGGCGCCCAGCTGGGCCGTGGCCACGGTCTCGGCCAGGCCGATGGAGGCCAGGTCGCCGTCGCCCTGGTAGCTCACCACCACGCTCTCGGGGTTGGCGAACTTGTGGCCCAGGGCCACCGCGGGGGCGCGGCCATGGGCGGCCTGGGTGTTGCCCACATCGAAGTAGTAGTAGAGGAACACCGAGCAGCCCACGGGACTGACGGCCACGGTGCGGTCCTGGATGCCCAGCTCGTCAATGGCATCGGCCAGGAACTTGTGGGCCAGGCCATGCCCGCAGCCGGGGCAGTAGTGGGTGGCGTGGCCCTTGAGGCCCTCGCCGTGGGAGTGGCGCTCGAACCTGTCGTAGAAGACGCTGGCCTTGCTCATGCGCGGACCTCCTTCCGGCCCAGCACCTGGGCGGTGATCTCGTCCTGCTGGGGCAGGATGCCGCCCATGCGGCGGACGGATTCGAATTCGGGGAACGCGCGGACGCCCGCCTTGCTCAGGGCCAGGCGCATCTCATCCTCCAGCTGGCCGGCGCTGGCTTCCACCACGACGATGCGCTGGACGCCCTTCATGGCGGCAACGAGTGCCTCCACCGGGAAAGGCCAGAGGGTGATGGGACGGAAGAGCCCCGCCTTGACACCCTGATGGCGCAGCTCCTGGACCGCGCCCTTGGCAGTGCGGGCGGGGGTGTTGCAGGCCACGAGGAGCACCTCGGCATCGTCGCAGAGGTAGCTCTCGGAGCGGACCTCCACCTGCATGGCCGCGTACTTGCGGTTCAGGTGCTCGTTGTGGGCTTCCAGGTCGCTCTCGGTGAGGAAGATGGAGGTGATGACGTTCTTGCGGTGCATGGCGTCGCCGTAGACCGCCCAGGCGGGAATGCCCGGCTTGATCATCGTTTCGGGCAGCTGGACCTTGCCGGTCATCTGGCCCAGGTAGCCGTCGCCCAGGATGATGACCGGGTTGCGGTACGTGAAGCTCAGCTCGAAGGCCAGCATGGTCAGGTCCAGCATCTCCTGCGGCGTGGAGGGCGCCAGGGTGATGGCCTGGGTGTTGCCGTGGCCGAGGCCGTGGCAGGCCAGCTTGATGTCCGACTGCTCGGGGGCGATGTTGCCCAGACCCGGGCCGCCACGCATGACATCCACGAAGACGCCCGGCAGCTCGGCGCCGATCATGTAGGAGACGCCCTCGAGCATCAGGCTGAAGCCCGGCGAGGAGGTGAAGGTCATGCAGGGCAGCCCCGCGCCGGCGGTGCCGTACATCATGTTCACGGTGGCCACTTCACTGACGGCCTGGATGAAGGTGCCGTCCAGCTTGGGCAGGAACTTGGCCATCAGCTCCGCGCCCTCGGTGGAGGGGGTGATCGGGTAGCCATAGACGTGGCGGCAGCCCGCGAGCAGGGCCCCCAGGGCCGAGGCGTAGGTGCCCTTGATGACCAGGGGCTCGGTGCGGGGCAGGGGAAGCACCTCGGAGGGCAGGTCCACGGGTTCGGGGGCCTCGCTCGGCCTGACCCCGAAGAGCTTGGCCGGATCCTCGAGCTCGAAGTCCTGGATCTCGCCCTCGTGGGCGGGCCGCAGGCCATAGGGCTCCGGGCAGGCATCCATGCACAGGCCGCAGGCGTTGCAGTTGGTCAGATCCAGCTCCACCGGCACGAGGCCCGTGAGCGGGTTGATCTGATCACTCATCGTGATGCAGTCCTTGGCGCAGGCGTCGAGACAGCGGCCACAGCCTTTGCAGTACTCCGGCAGCAGGAATGGTTTCGGTCGTTCTTTGAGGGCCATGGGGGCTCCTTGGGGACGCGGTCCTACCTCGGGGAAGTCTCGTTCCCCCCCCGTGTGCCAGGGGTCACAAGCGGCGGGAGTCGCAGACCACCACCGACCGATGCGCCCGCTTGGCGGCCCCGGGGCACCGGTCTGTGTCCACCGCGACCCGTCGGTCAGCGATCACCCCAGTGCAGCTTCTGCTGGAGGAGCCCGAAGAAGTCCAGATCCTTCCGTTGCAGGAGCGTGATGGTGGACTTGGCCATCTGGAGGCGCACACGGTCTCCGGGAAGCAGCCGGTGGCCGATCTGGCCATCCAGCGTCAGGTGGGCATCCTCGGCATCATCCAGGGTGATGGTGATGGCGATGTCGGCCGGCACCACCGTGGGCCGCAGCGTCAAGGTGTGCGGGCAGATGGGCGCCACCACGAAGGCTTCGAGGCAGGGGTGCAGGATCGGTCCGCCGGCGGAGAGCGAGTAGGCGGTGGAGCCCGTCGGGGTGGACACGATGAGGCCATCCGCCTTGATGGGGCCCGCATCCTGGCTGCCGATGGCGAGCCGGAGGCCCATGATGCGAGCCAGGGCGCCCTTGGCGAGCACCGCGTCGTTGAGCACGGTGTGGCGCGTGATCAGGCGCCCGTCCCGCCAGAGTTCGGCCTCCAGCATGAAGCGGCGGTCCGGGACCAGGTCGCCCCGCAGGAAGGCCTCGACCACCGCGCGGGCCTCCGAGACCGGGTGGGCGGTGAGGAAGCCCAGGGAGCCCAGGTTGATGCCCAGGATCGGCGTGCCTCGCAAACCGACCCGGCGCGCGGCGTACAGCAGGGTGCCGTCGCCGCCGAGCACCAGGCAGAGATCCGCGGGGGCTTCGCCCGCCCCCAGTTCAGCGTCCACGTGGAGGCTGCCGGCAGGCTGGCCCGCCAGATTCCAGGCCTCGACCAGGCCGGGTTCCCCGAGGATTTCCCATCCCGCCTCCAGAAAGGCCGGGGCGATGTCCTCGAGTGTCCCCACCAGGTGGGGCGACTTGACCTTGGCCACGAGGATCAATCGCTGGGGCATGCCGACCACTCTAGCGGCTCTGCCGCTATCCTGGGGCCTATGGTTTCCAAGCCGGCCCCCTCGACTTCCAGACCCCTCCGTCGCTGGCTCCTCCGGGCGGCCTATGCGTTCCTGGCGCTGATGTTCGCGGGCGTGGCGGCCTTCGCCGTCTCGTGGTCGGTGCTGTCGAGGAATGCCGACAGTTTCCTCACCCTCTTCGCGCTGCGGGTGCCGAAGACCATCACCAAGGTGCTCGACCAGAACGGCAACGTGCTGGGTGTCTTCGCGGAAGAGCACCGGGTGGTGATCCCCTACGGCGATATTCCCAAGGCCTACATCAACGCGCTGGTGGCCACGGAGGATGCGGATTTCTGGCACCACCACGGCATTGACTACCGGGGCGTGGCCCGGGCCGGCTTCAATTTCATCATCAGCTTCGGCCGACGCAAGGAGGGGGCCTCCACCCTCACCATGCAGCTGATCCGCACGGTCACGGCCAAGCGGGAGCGGCGCCTCTTCTCGGGGGGCCTCAAGCGGAAGATCCAGGAGATGATCCTGGCCCGCAAGGTGGAGAAGGCCTACACCAAGAAGCAGATTCTCGAGATGTACGCGAACGAGGTGTACCTCGGCGGCGGGCGCTATGGCATTGAAGCCGCGGCGGAGTACTACTTCGGGAAGACCGCGCCGCAGTTGGCGCCCGAGGAATGCGCGCTGCTCGCAGGTCTGGTGCAGAATCCCAACTGGTACAACCCCTACAACCCGGATCCCAAGGCCCGGCTGGCCGCCAAGGCCCGCCGGGACCATGTCCTCCTGCGCATGGCCAAGGCCGGCTACCTCTCGCCCCAGGAGGCGAGCCAGCTCATGGACAAGCCCATCCGCCTGGCGCGGGAGAACGCCCAGGAGGAATCCGTGGCGCCCTACGTGCTGGAGGAAGTGCGGAAATACCTCTACGAGAAGTACGGCCGGGACCAGGTGCTGAATGGTGGCCTGGAGGTGACCACCACCATTGACAGCTACATGCAGGAAGCCGCCAACAAGGCCGTGCAGCAGGGCCTGCGCGTGGTGGACCGGCGCCGCGGGTTCCGCAAGGATGCGGTGCAGTTCGTGAACGATCCCGAAGGCACCCAGCTCCCGGGCTGGAAGCGCTACTTCGAGGTGGGGGACGATGTCCAGGGTGTGATCCTCGGTTGGAGCCGGGGCAACGCCGAGGTCCGCATCGGGCCGAGCCACCTCGAGGTGCCGGCCGCGGCCTTCGCCTGGGCCGGGAAGGACATCCAGAAGCTGCTGCCCCGCGGGGCCGCCCCGCTCTTCCTGGTGAAGACCGCGGAGGACGGCACCCCGAAGACCCTGGAACTGGACCAGGAACCGCTGGTGCAGGGCGCCCTCATGGCCATTGACCCGAAGACGGGCGAGATCCGCGCCATGGTGGGCGGCTACGACTTCAACCAGTCGAAGTACGACCGCGCCCTCCAGGCCCAGCGGCAGGTGGGCTCCACCATGAAGGCCTTCGTGTACGGCGCCGCCTTCACTGCGGGCAAGACGCCCGCGACGATCGTGGAGGACGTGCCCACGCGTTTCCTCGATGCCAGCGACTACGCCACGATCACCCACGCCGACGGGACGAAGGACTACAAGCCGCTGCGGCCTGGCGTGAAGCCCTATGAACCGCACAACTACGAGATGGATTTCTGGGGCCCCATTCCCATCTGGGAAGCCATCCGCGATTCCCGCAACGTGCCCGCCGTCCGCACCCTCGATGATACCGGCGTCCTGAACGTCATTGATTACGCCCGGAAGTGCGGCATCGAAGGCGCCCTGCCGCCCTACCCCAGCCTCGCCCTGGGCTCCGCTGACATGACCCTGCGCGAGATGGTGCGGGCCTATGGCACCATCAGCAACGACGGCCTCCAGACCCCGGAACCCTTCTTCATCAAGAAGGTGGTGGACCGCAATGGCCGCGTGCTGGAGAGCCACAGCGGCGCTGCGACCGAGCAGGTCGTGGATCCCCAGAGCACCTTCCAGCTCATCCAGTGTCTCCAGGGCGTTGCCACCCAGGGCACCGGCGCGGGCGCCAGCGCGCTCCAGTGGCCGGTGGCCGGCAAGACCGGCACGACGGACCAGTACACCGATGCCTGGTTCCTCGGCTTCTCGACGCGGATCACCTGCGGGGTGTGGGTGGGCCTGGATGAGAAGAAGACCCTCTACCACGGGGCCGATGGCGGCCACGTGGCCCTGCCCATCTGGGTGGACTTCATGAAGGCCGCGCTGCCCACCACGCCCAAGGAGGATTTCACCGCTCCTCCGGGCATGGAGTGGGCCGACATTGACGACGTGACCGGCCTTCAGGCCACGGCGGCGACCACGGGCCGGGTGCTGCACCTGGCGTTCAAGCCCGGCACCGTGCCCAAGTCCGGCAGCGATGCCGCCGCCATCAAGAAGATCCAGGACGCCCGGGCCAAGGCCCCCTCCCAGCCGGTGGAAATCCGGATGTGGGGCATGCCCCAACAGCCCGAGGCGCCGAAGCCCGTGGATCTCGCCGGGAGCGATCCGAACGGGTGAAGGCGCAGAAACAGCGGATCCGGGATCGCCAGAACGGGCGCCATCCGGCGCCCGTTCTTGAGGATAGAATCCCGTGCGCCTACTTTTTCTTCCAGGCCTTCGCGGGCGCCGCCTTCCAGGGGCGCGACGCCTCTTTGGAGGCGGGCTTGGTGCCGCTGCGATCCTCCCAGGTCCTGCGGGGGCGCTCCGGTCCTTCGGAACGGGGCTTGGCATAGGGCCGGGGGCGCTCCTCGAGCTCACGGCGGGGTTTGAAACTGCCATCGGGGCGGGTCTTGGAAACCGGCTCGGGGCGGGCCGTTTCCCCGCGGGCCGCGGCGCGCTCGGCGTAGGACCGCTGGGGACGCGGGCCACCGTCCTTGCGTTCACGGGCGGTATCGAAGCGGGGTTTGGCCTTGCGCTCGGGTTCGCTGGGCAGGTCGAAGCCCGAGGACCGGTCGGCCTGGACGAGCCCCAGGAGGCCCGCTACCAGGTGCGTGGGATCCGCCGCCTTGAGCATCTGGGCGGCCTGGTGGAGGAGGGCAGCGTTGGCGGCGCCCTGGATGCCGTCCAGCAGCTTCCGGGCCTGGGCCTCGCGGATCTCCGCAGGGGTCGGCACGGCCCGCCAGTCGAGCTTGAGGCCCCCGCGCCGGCTCCAGGCCAGCAGGATGCGGCTCTCCTTCCAGTTCACCAGGGCGAGGCTCGTGCCCTTGGCCCCGGCGCGCCCGGTGCGGCCGCTGCGGTGGACGTAGTTCTCCATCTGCGTGGGGATCCCGATGTGGACCACGAGCGGCAGCCCCTCGATGTCCAGGCCCCGGGCGGCCACATCCGTGGCCACGAGGTAGCGCAGCTTGCCGTCCTTGAACTGGCCGAGGATGCGGGTCCGCGTGGCCTGGGCCAGGTCGCCGTGGAGGAAGGCCGCGGGCAGGCCCGCCACCGTCAGCTCTTCGGCCACTTCCTCGCTCTGGGCCTTGGTTTTCGTGAAGATGAGGGCGGAGCTGGGCTCGTCCAGGAGCAGGAGGTTCACGAGCGCCCGCACCTGCTGATGGTCGGGGATGATGACGGGCGTGTGGGCGATGTCGGCATGGACGGCCGTTTCACCCGCCTCGGCCAGCTGGATCCGCACGGGATCATTCAGGAACCGTCCCGCCAGCTTGGCGATGGGGACGGGCAGGGTGGCGGAGAACAGGTAGGTCTGGGGGCCCTTGGGCACCTTGGCGAGGATGGTCTCCACGTCTTCGAGGAAGCCCATGTTCAGCATCTCGTCGCACTCGTCGAGGACGATCATGCGCACCTGGCTGAGGTCCAGCGTGCCGCGTTCCATGTGGTCCATGACGCGGCCGGGGGTGCCCACCACCACCGGAGCGCCCATGGACAGGGCCTTCATCTGGGGGGGGTAGGCGACGCCGCCCACGAGGGAGGCGATGGGCAGCTTGGGTACGAGGCTGTGCAACTCGGCGCCCACCTGCTGGGCCAGCTCGCGCGTCGGCGCAAGGATGAGGGCCTGGGGATGGCGCTCGTCGGAGAGCCGGTGCAGCAGGGGCAGCCCGAAGGCCAGGGTCTTGCCGGATCCGGTGCGGCTCTGCACCAGCAGGTCGCGGCCTTCCAGACCGGGGCGGAAGGTCTGGGCCTGGACAGGCATGGGGGTCTCGAAGCCGCGCTTGGCCAGGGCGGCCAGCAGGGCTTCGCTGCAGCCGAGGGCTGCGAAGGTGGTGTCACTCACGATATCTCCCGGGGCGTTCCCTGCTTGGATCCGCCTGATCGCAGGCGGCCTTGGCGGACATCGCCAGCCGGGAGGGCCCAAACCGCCAGTATCCCATGGAACGCCCTGAAACCCCACGGTTTTTGAGCCATACTGGCCCATGGACCTGCCCGACGACCGCCTCCTGACCTTGCCCCTCGGTTCGGATTCAGCGCTCCGCCGCCGCTACATGCTGCTGGACGAGGATCTGCCCGGCAACGTGCGCTTCGGCCTGATGCTGGAGATCCTCGACAAGCTGGCGGAGGAGGCCGCGCTCGACTACGTGCGCCGCGTTCATCCCGACGCGCGGGTGGTGACGGCGGCCATTGACAACATCTACATCCGGGCCTCGGCGGATGTGCACCGGGACTTCGTCTTCAGCGCCCGCGTCAACTTCGTGGGCCGCACCAGCCTGGAGGTGGGCATCCGCGTGGAGCACCCCCTGGGGCCGAACGGGGAGCCTCCCGCCCACATCGCCTCCTGCTACTTCACCATGGTGGCCCGGAGCACCTCGGGGGATGGCGCGCAGAGCCTGGCCTTGCCTGCCTTCGAGCCCCAGGGGGAGCTGGGACGGCGGCGCTGGGACCGCGCCATTGCGCGGCGGGAATCCTTCCGGCAGCAGACCCACCAGGCCCAGGAGCCGCCCAGCCGCGAGGAGTACGCCATGCTGGCCGCTTTGCACGCGGCCCAGGACAAGCCGAGCTTCCACGGGCTGCTCGCGGCGGACTGCGTGACCAACGGCTGGGAGCGGACCTATCCCGAGCACGAGAACGTACCCCAGAAGATCTTCGGCGGCCACCTCATCCGCCGCGCCTACGAGCAGTCCTCCATCTGCGCCGAGGAGGTGGCGCCGCAGCGGCCCGTCATCGTGGCGGTGAACCGCATCGCCTTCCTTCAGCCCGTGCGCATGGGCGACAAGCTGCACTTCGTCAGCCGCGCCGTCTACGCGGGGCGCGCTAGTGTCTGCGTGGAAACGGAGATCATCCGCATCAGCCGGGATCGCACCCAGACCAACCTCTCGAACACCTGCATCTTCACGTTCACCAATGTGGACGCGCAGTTGCGGCCCCAGCCGGTACCGGCCATCTACCCCACCACCTATGCCGAGGACGCCCGTTATCTGGCCGCCCATCGCCGCCACCAGGGCCACCTGGCGTGGAAGGCGGCGCGGGGGAGGTAGGATCGGGATATGGCTGCGACCCTGCTGCTCATCCGCCACGGCATCGCCGAGGATCCCCGCCCCGGCCAGGGGGATGCCGACCGCGCCCTCACGCCGGAGGGCTGGGTGAAGACCCGCGCGGCCATGCGGGGGCTCGTGGCGCGGGGCTACACCCCCACCCGGGGGCTCACCAGCCCGCACCGGCGGGCCCGGGAGACGATGGACTGCCTCCAGGAGGCGGCGTTGATGGACTTTCCCGTCGAGGCCTGGCCGGTGCTGGTCCCCCACGGGGATCCCGGCGCGGCCGACCTCCAGCTTCGCGCCCTGATGGCGGAGGTACGTGGCGAAGCGGTGGTGGCCCTGACCAGCCACCAGCCCTTCCTGGCCGACCTGGTGTTCCACCTCACGGGGCGCATGGTGGAGGTGAAGAAGGCCAGTTGCACCGTGCTTCGCTGGCGGGAGGGAACCTGGAGCTTCGAGTGCCACTGGGCCCCCGCCGACCTGCGGGAGCGGGCATGAGGCCCCAGCCCACCTTCGCCGCGCTGCCCTCGGGCCTGAAGCTCCACTACCGGATTCAGGGACCGCCCGGGGCGCCCTGGATGGTGCTGCTCAACGGACTGCTGTCGGACACGACCATGTGGGCTGGGGTACTGCCTGGGCTGACCCAGCGATTCCGTGTGCTCACCTTCGACAGCCGGGGGCAGGGGAAGTCCGATGCCCCGGAGGCGGGGCCCTACCTCACCGCCGACCTGGCCGAGGATGCCTGGGGGCTGTTTCAGGCACTCGGCGTGACCCGCCCCTGGCTGGTGGGATTGTCCAACGGCAGCGCCATGAGCCTCGAGCTGCTGGCCCGCCACCCTGGGGCCTTCGCAGGCGCCGTGCTCACCAGCGCCATGCCCCGCATGGATTTCGCAATGGCTCTCAAGGTAGAGCACTGGGCCCGCTGCCTGGAGGTGGGCGGCCCCCTGATGCAGTTCGACGCCGTGGCCCCCTTCCTCTGGGGCGATGGTTTCCTGGAGGCCCGCCACGGGGTGCTTCGGGCCTACCACCAGGTGGTCACGGGTGGGGAGAAGCCCCTGCACGGCAACCTGCATCAGATCCGCGGCACCCTGGGCTGGGACATCCGCGACCGGCTGGCGGGCATCCAGGCGCCGGTGCTGCTGCTCTCGGGAGCCGAGGATCTGCTGACGCCCCCCTGGAAATGCCTGGCCACCGCCCAGGGCATCCCTGGCGCCCGTTTCGAGGTGGTGGCGGGGATCGGCCACGCCTATCCGGTCGAGGATCCCAAGGGATTCGTGGCTCGAATCCTGGCGTACGCTTGTAAGGAACCCGCCGGAATTGGCCGATAAAGCATTCCGACTTATCATGTCAACATTCCCGAGCCCATTCCGACTCGTCTTTTTCGAGGTGTCCCATGGCCACCCAGCCTTCGTCGCCGGTCGCCCTGAGCCTCCAGGAGCTCAAGGAACTGTCCATCGGCAGGCTTGCCGAACTGGCCAAGGAACTCCAGATCGAGAACCCGCTGTCCATGCGCAAGCAGGAGCTCGTGTTCCGGGTGCTCCAGGCCCAGGCCGAGCGCGAGGGGCTGTTCTTCGCCGAGGGCGTGCTGGAGGTCCTGCCCGAGGGCTTCGGCTTCCTGCGCAGCCCCGACCAGAACTACCTGGCGGGGGCCGAGGACATCTACATCTCCCCCAGCCAGATCCGGAAGTTCAACCTGCGGACGGGGGATACGCTTTCCGGCATGATCCGCGCCCCCAAGGAAGGGGAGAAGTTCTTCGCCATGCTGCGGGTGGATGCCGTGAATTTCGATCCGCCCATCCTGGCCAAGGAACGGATCCACTTTGATGATCTGGTGCCGCTCTATCCCAAGCACCATTTGCGCATGGAGCGGGACACCCAGGAGCTGAGCACCCGCGTGATGGACCTCATGACGCCGCTCGGCAAGGGCCAGCGCGCCCTCATCGTGGCGCCGCCCCGCACGGGCAAGACGGTGCTGCTCCAGAACATCGCCAACTCCATCACCGCCAATCACCCCGAGGTGTTCCTCATCGTGCTGCTCATTGACGAGCGGCCGGAGGAGGTGACCGATATGGAGCGCAGCGTGAAAGGCGAGGTGGTCTCCAGCACCTTCGATGAGCCCGCCACCCGCCACGTCCAGGTGGCCGAGATGGTCATCGAGAAGGCCAAGCGCCTGGTGGAGCACAAGAAGGATGTGGTGATCCTGCTGGACTCCATCACCCGCCTGGCCCGCGCCTACAACACCGTGGTGCCGCCCAGCGGCAAGGTGCTCTCGGGTGGCGTGGACAGCAACGCCCTCCAGCGCCCCAAGCGGTTCTTCGGCGCGGCCCGCAACATCGAGGGCGGCGGCTCCCTCACCATCGTGGCCACGGCCCTCATCGAGACCGGCAGCCGCATGGACGATGTGATCTTCGAGGAGTTCAAGGGCACCGGCAACAGCGAGATCGTGCTGGACCGCAAGCTCAGCGACAAGCGCATCTTCCCGGCCATGGACATCCAGAAATCCGGCACCCGCAAGGAGGATCTCCTCATCGAGCCCGCCAAGCTGGCCAAGATCTGGGTGCTCCGCAAGGTGCTCAGCGGCAGCGGCCCCAGCGAGAGCATGGAACTGCTGGTGGACCGGCTGGGCAAGACCAAGACCAACGACGAGTTCCTGGCGAACCTGCAGGAACCGCCGGCGCGGCGGTAGCCACCTGCACCCCATCTGGCGCTGCAAGGCAACGCCGGAGGGGGTGTCGTGGGGTGGCTCTCGGGCTCGTTTATTAAGAGCCTTCCGGTTCTGGCCGATGAATGTGATCGGGCCTTGAGCCTATTCGAAGAAATCCGCCTGTTGAGCCCAGCACCCATGCCTGGAACAAAATCGGGAGCGCTCCCGACTTTTCTAGGGCCTTTTGAAATCGGCAGGGGACATGTACCCATCTCCGAGGCTGCGCCACCTGTTCCTGCGCTATGTCCTCCCACCACTCCTTGTGGTTGTGGCCGCCCTTCTCCGGATATGGCCCTTACACCAGGTGGGGACAGACCTTGCCTGGGCCACCTTCTACCCGGCGGTGGTGGTCGCGGCTCTGTATGGAGGTCTTGCCGCTGGGTTATTGGCCACAGCACTGTCTTGTCTGACTGTCCTGTTCTGTTGGCCTCTCCTCGTGGCACAGCCATTCATTACGAATTTCACCGATTATCTGCGGCTGGCTGTTTTTGTCATTGTCGGAACGATCATTTCCAAAATGACGGAAGCCGCGCGCCGCGCCAAAGTGCTTTCCATCAAGACGACCCAAGCCCTCGCTGAGAGTGAGCATTTCCTGAAAACCATCGCCAATTCCCTGCCCGGGCTCATCGCCTATTGGGACAAGGATCTGCGCTGCCGTTTCGCCAACCACACATTCCTGGAATGGTTTGACAAGGCGCCTGAGGCCATGATTGGAACCTCCATTCAGGAATTGATGGGAGAACGTTTATTCTCCCTCAATGAACCCTATATCCGTGGCGCGTTGAAAGGTGAAAAGCAACAATTTGAGCGGAGCCTTACCAAGGCCAACGGGAGTGTGGGCCATGCGCTGGTCAACTATGTCCCGGATATCAAGGCCAATGGTGAGGTCGCAGGAATGTTCGTCCTGGTGAGTGAAGTGACGCTCCTCAAGGAGGCGGAAGCCAGACTTCAATTGGCCGCCAGCGTCTTTCACAACACCGTCGAAGGCATCCTTGTCACCGACGCCGATTCGACTATCCTATCTGTGAATCCTTCCTTTACCCAAATCACAGGTTATACCGCAGAAGAGGCCATTGGGAAGACGCCTCGGATTCTAAAATCCAAGCATCACGACCAGGCTTTCTACGCCGCGATGTGGCGCGATATCAATACCACTGGTCATTGGCAGGGTGAAATATGGAACCGCCGCAAGAATGGTGAAGTCTATCTGGAACAGCTGACGATCACGAAAGTACATCGCTCGAACAGCGAGCCGATCCAGTATGTTTCTGTTTTCAATGACATCACTAAATCCCGGTACAACGACGAACGAATCAAACATCTAGCCTTTCATGACGCTTTGACGGACTTGCCCAATCGTTTCCTGCTGATGGACCGGCTTGACCACCAAATGGCCAAGGCAGAGCGGGACAAGAGTTGCTTGGCTGTGATGTTCCTTGATCTGGATCGCTTCAAAGCCGTCAATGACACCCTTGGGCACGAGATCGGCGATGACCTGCTGAGATCTGTGGCGCAGAAACTTCAGGCCCAAGTGCGGCAATCCGACACCGTATCCCGGTTGGGTGGCGATGAGTTCATCATTCTGCTCGACAGTCCCGCCAATGATGAAGAGGTGGCCTATATTGCTGGCCGAGTTCTTGCCGCCATCCGGGAGCCCATGGAATTCCGGGGCAGGGCGGCCCAGGTCGGAGCTTCCATCGGCATCGCCATGTTCCCTCGTGACGGGAACACGCCTGTCGAACTGATCCAAAGGGCTGATGCAGCCATGTATGCCGTCAAGGAAGGTGGACGGAATACCTATCGTTTCTTCACGCCGCCCACGGGCTCGGGCTAAACCCTCCTTCGGCCTTGTCTTGAACGGAAGGCCGCCAGTCCCGGTGCTCTGAATGGGGCTGCGGGCCACATCCAGGGCCCCTGGCTACACTGGAGGGTCGCAAGCGAGCCGCCCCGTGACCTTTCCCCACAGCCCCTTCCGCATCGGACCCGTCGAGGTGCCGAACCGCCTCGTCATGGCCCCGCTGCACGAGATCACGGACCGGGGGCCCCGCTCCGCGAGCGCCGGGCCGGAGGCCCAAGCGAGTGGCAGGACGCCCCAGTGGGGCGTCCGATCGCGGGCCGCCAGGAGGCGGGTGTGAGCT
>JAKAMQ010000065.1 GCA_021812805.1 Acidobacteriota bacterium | reverse complement strand
TCTCCGCGAGATCCGCCCGCAGCCGGTTGGCTTCGGCGCGCAGGGCCTGGGCCTCGTCCATCACCTTCGGAAGTTCCTCCTGCTCCTGCAGGTGGTGATGCTCCAGGGCCTCGAGGATGGCGGCTTGGTCGTCGGGGCTGAATTCCCGCCGGATGCCCCGGGCGACCAGTTGGGCGGCGCCCTCCGGGCCCAGGGCCTCCACAACGTCGCGCTCGATCATCCCCTGGCCCACGGCCGCCAGGGCGACCTCGTGGAGTGCGTCGAATGCCGCGGCGCCCCGGGTGGCGTGAAGGCCGTCCATCGGCTGGGGGTCGAACCGGTCCAGGGGCTCACCTTCCGGGTAGGCTTCCCCGACCTCCTGCAGGAACCCGACCATGTTCTTGGTGAGCATCTGCTGGTAGACGTCCTGGGCCGCGGCCTCGGCCACTTCCTCGATGGGCATCTGGTAGCCCTCTTCGAACACGCGCTCTTTGGCTTGGGGGGTGCTGGCCTTGTAGGCTTCGCGCAGTTCCCGGCGAGCCTGGAGGAGCGTGGCGAGGCGCTCATTCTTCTGGACGGCCTCCTTCACCGCCTCGCGGACGGCCGCGGCCTTGTGGGCCTGCAGCTCCTTGCTGGCCTTGTGGGCCTCCACATTGGCCGCCTGGTTGGCCTGGTGGTCATCCTTGGGCACGGCTCCTTCCATGCCTGGCAGGGGTGCCTGCTGGCCTTCGGGGGCTGGTTCTTCCGTTCTTCCTTCCCCTTCCTTCCGCTCGGAAGGCTCTGGAAGGGCCCGTCCCTCCGCCGCCGCCCGGCGCTCCTTGATGTCGGCCACCTGCTCCGCCAGCTTGTCGGCGCTGAGGCCGGCCATCTCGGCCCGCTTGGCCAACGCCCGCTGGTATCCGGGGCCCTTGGGGTCCGCCTCGGAGACGAGGTCGTCAATGTCCAGCCCGTGGGGGCCATATCCCCCGATGACCGGAATGCCGGCCTGGACCCGGGCGTCCACGTCGAGCACCAGCTTGCGCTGGGCCTCCCGCACGGCGGCGTGGGCCGCCTTGAGGCGCTCCCGGCGCGCCTCGGCCTGGGCCTTGGGGTCGTCAGGTACGGGCTCCCCGTCCTCGCCCAGGAGCCCCTTCTGCTCGGGGCCAAGCACCTTGTCCGCGAAGGCATCTTCCGCCTGGCGGCGCTTCTCCTTGGATTCGACCTTCTCCGCCTTGTATTGGGCGCGTTCCTCGGGGGTCATCTTGGCGAGGGCCTCGCGCTCCGCGGCGCGCTTCTCTTTGGCCTTCTCCCGTGCCTCCTTCTGGTACTCCTCCGGGCTCTTGAGCCCGTGCAGTCTCAAGCCATTAAGTCGGCCACCTCCGCCCCCGACCACGCGGTATGTCCCTTTGCTCCCTCTGACGGGCATGACCTTCACAGCATGTCCTTCGGTTCCAGGTCCGTTTGGATGGACCGTCAACCACCTGGAACCGTCTGGTTCTGGCTCTGACTTTGATAGAGGCCGCCACTCGTCCCAGCCAACGACCGTGAGCCATACGGGTGTCCCGTGGTCCTCGAAGTAGATTTTTTCTAGATCTAGGTGCATTTGTTATCCCTTTCTAGGTGGCGCCATGTTTCGCCTCGGAGGAGGCGCAGGACAAGTTTCTTGCCCACCAGGAAGGCGTCGGCGATGGCTTGTGGGTCGTGACCTTCACGCCTCATCTGGAGTATCTGTTTGGCCTGTTCCTCGGTGATTTTGGCGTTCCAGTGGGTTTCGCCTTTGATGTGCAGGTTGATGGCGGGGATTTTCCCAGTATCGATATGCTTCCATCGCTCTCCCTTTAGGATTTTCATCGCTGTTCCGGCTCTGACTCCAAGGGCTTTCCCAATCTCCGCGTAGGTGGCATTGTTTCTTCGCATCTCGGCTGCTAGATGGATCTCGTTCTCTGTAAGTTTGTGAGACCCGTTATCCTCGCCTTTCAGTGGCTCCTGAAGTCCCATCTGGTGGGCGTGGATACTGTTTTCTTGGTCCGTGACCAATTCCAGATTCGACAGGTTGTTGTTCGTTTTTACGCCATCTTTGTGGTTGATCTCTCGGTCGGATGGAATGGGGCCAACCCATGTCTCCCAAATAACTCTATGCCCTAGCTTTTGCTTGGGCTTCCTATTGGCGTAGAGTGCGACCTTTTGGTAGCCATCCTCATTGATGCTCCCCTGAAGTAGTTCCCATTCCGGTCGCAATCGACCTGAATTCGACCGCTTGGTCCAAATCCTCCCGTCCTTGCTGACGCCATAGCCCACGAACCCGGGGATTGGTCGAATTTCAGGTGCTTTGTCGAGGAATTGGATGGGCTGGGTCATGGGGTGCTCCTGGATTTGACGATGTCCATCCATCCCACTCCCGGCACATGGATGGCGTGAATGACGTCGTGGCCCTTGAATGCTTCCTCCAGGGCCTGTCTGGCCATCCAGGCTCCGTGGCGGTCATCCACCGGGGCATCGGGCTCTGGGCCGTGCTCCGCGATGTGGGCGTGGACCTGGTGGGGCTCGACCCAGACGAGGGCGCCGGCTTTGGTGCGCCGGAAATGGCCTGTCTCGGGAGCGCTCATGGGGTGCTCTGGAGAAGGGGGTTGCGGGTGGGGGACGTCCCTGTCGGCCGTCAAAAGTTCAGGCAGATATTCGGCAGCCTGAAATTTCCACTCCACGAATGCGGCCCTCGTATCGTTCGCACGAAAGGCCGCATCAAACATCTTAAGCAAGAGTTCGTGATCCGCTTTCCGGCTTCGCTGTTTGGTGGTCATGGGCAGGGCTCCAAATGGGGGTTGCGGGTGGGGCTTGAAGGGACCATGCTTGGACTGCTCCCGCTCCCCCCCTGGGACGCCACCGTGTAGGCCCATGGGGTGTAGGCTCGACGGAACCGTAAATTTCCGCGAGTTCATCGGGAGCCGCCTTTTGTCCGGGCGGATCGAAGCTCGAATCCGCTGAGGAGCCAGTGGTTCTTGGATTTGTCATCAAGGACGAGGAACACGAGGTATTTCTCGCCCTTGATGGTCATGTCCAGGCGGATGCGCTCCTTCTCTTTCGGGGACTGCGGGTTCAACTTCGTGGCGTTGCCGAGAACGATCACCATGGGCAGCGCCATGAGAGTTCTCGCGGCGCTCGGGTCGTTCTCGTCCACCCCATGCTCGTAGGACCGCTTGGCGATCTCCTTGGCGATGCCCCATCCCCCGCTAAAATCCGGAGCAGGGGCGCCCTCGTCTCCCCATAGAAAATCGACCCACCCAATACCGTCCTTCCCCCGGTAGCACCCGTCTCGTACATCTGCGCGGGACTTCACGGCCTCCATCATGTTGGCCATGCCTTCCTTGATGTTCTGGGCCTGCTCTTTTGTGATTCGAGTTGCTCCGCCCCCAGCCGGCCCCTTGTCCACACTGGTCCCGTGCTCGGGAATGAATTCCCCGCCATCGTAGTGCTGACCGTCGATGTCGATGCCGCCCTTGGGGGCGTGCCGCTGCGCCTTCTGGATGGCCCGTGCCACCTCGGGGTCGCGGGCAAGGTGCTCTGCGAGGGTGAAGAGGGCATTCAGGTTCATGCGCGCTCCTGGAGCCACTGGCCGGCCATGACGACGAGGACGCCGGGGAGGCAGAGGGCCAGCCCGGCGCAGACGAGGAAGGTGCCGGCGGCGCGTTTCATGGATCCTCCCCGAGGGCCCGTCATCGGAGCATGGGCATTGAGACTGTCAAGGGGTCATGCGTTCGGCATGGCGGATCCAGGGAGCGCATGCTGCCAGCCGTGTTCCTTGGCGATCCGGCGGATGTTCTCGCGGACCTCCTCGGGGTTCTCGGCGTGGCCGGCCAGATCCCAGGCGTGGGTGACATCCTCGGGCCCGGCGATGGGGAAGCTCTCGTGCGGCCCGGCGAAGGCGCCCTTGATCTTCCCGGCCTTCAGTTCCTCCCGGCGCCCTTCGTCCCAGGACTTGGCGGCGCCCCTGTGGGCTTCGACCTTCTCGGTGCCGTAGGCCCCCGTGATGTTCTTGGCCTTCTCGGCGTGCCACCGGGCGGCGGCGCGGTGGTGGTCCATGAGTTCCTTGTGGTCCTGGGCCACATCGGCGGGGCTGAGTTCGTGGGCCTCGGTGTGCTGGCGCAGGGCCTCGAGGTGGGCCGCGCTGGCCTTCTGGTGGTCCTCGGGCTTCCGGCTCTTGAGTGCCTCGTCGGAGGATGCGTGGGCCGCCTTGGTGGCGTTCATGCTGCCCTGGCGGCGGGTCTGGTATTCGTGGACCTGGATCACCTTTCCGTTGTGGGTGCGGGTGTAGGCGCCGACCTGGGCCTTCTCCACGGCGCGGGGCGTCGTGGCGATCTGGAGGGCCTTGGCCAGGGCGCGCTCCAGGCCCTCCTCGTGGTCGGGGATGAGGCTGGCCTGGGCCATCTCCGGCTCCATGGCGGGGAAGAGGGCGGCCTCGCCGATGGTGGCATTGGCCTGCCCGGCGAGGTCCATGCCGAAGGCGGCCTTCATGAGATTGCGGAGGTGCTCCTTCGGGCAGCCGGCCTCGATGGCGGCCTTGAGGGCCTGGCGGGCGTCCTCGGCCTCCGGCATGGCGGCCAGGGGGGTGAGGTAGTTGATGGGGCGCCCCTTGGCCTGGGCCAGGGCTGTGATGGCCGCCAGGGCCACGTTGCCGAGGGCCTGGGGGTCGTAGGGGTTGAGGGTGGCGAGATCGGACATGGGGGCTCCTGGGAATGGGGGTTTGGAAAGGGGGTTGCGCGAGGGTGAGGAAGGGATCAACCTTGTCTTGCAGTCCCGGCCTCAATGCTTGACTGCTCCCATGGCCCCGTGGTTTGGCCAGAGGTGGAGTCTTTGAGGCACCCGGTTACACGGGTTGGGTGGTGGGGATTCAGGCTCCCACCCGGGGCTTGCCATGACTTGAGGCGAGTCTTGGCGTTGTCGGGAATGTGCCCTGATTTTGTTGGTGGAAGAAATGGGAATGCCGTAACCACCGTGAAGAATCCGCCTCGCTCGCGTCGGAGTTGGATGGATGCCAATCCCGCCTTGGTCCCGCGCCCGATAACAAGGAGCTTCTCCCCGTGCTCTGTATGGGACCAGACTTCAGACCCTTCTTGGAGAATGTGGGCCAGGAACTCTCGAGCGTCTTGGAATCCAGCGGCCTTGTAGTCGTCCTTGTGGCGGAAGTCGAGGTGGGTGATTCCAAATCCCTTGCTAGGTTTGGAGGGGTCTTGGAATCCGTGTTGGACTCGGATGGCTCCTCCCTTCTCCAACCCCGCTTTTCGGGCTGTGTCGTCATCGATGTGCCACCAATCTTTTCCGCCTCCTGGCGCTGGGACGAAGTCGAATTTGTTGGGTGATGCGAACTGACCTCCGATCCTCTCTCCCTTGGAGTTCACGGCACCCTTCGGCTGGTGCCGCTGTGCCTTCACTAGCGCCCGCAGCCCGCCAGAGAGGGCGTGGACCCTCTCCAGCAGTGCCTTGGTGGTGGTGCGCCCGTCCGGGGTGGCGGGGGCGGCGGGCGCTAGGATTTTCCCGAATGATTCTCGTGGTGTTCGGCCATGGCGTCGTGGTAGGCGGCGCGGAGCCGGGCCTTCCGTTCACCGATGCTCTTGTCGTGCTGGCCGAGGCGGTACTCGCTGGCTGCGGAGCGGTGGTGCTTGGCGGCCTCGGCATGGGCCTCGGCGGTGCCGTCCTGCTGCATGAGGCGGGATGATGCGTCCATGGCCTTCCCGGTGCTCGGGCTGCCCTTGTCCTTGTCCCACTTCCGGTCGTAGGCGAGGGTTCCCCCACCAGCGTTGTTCGCTTCGGCTTCAGCTGCGGTCAGGTGGTTCGCGGAGCCCTTGATGGGGGAGGCGGGGGCCTGCGAGGCCCCCTCAGCTTTTCCCGGGCGTCGATCCTCCGCTGCTTCGCGCTTCGCGGTTTCCTTGCCCTTCTCCTTCGCCTTGGCCAGCATGGCGTCGATCTCGGCAGGCGTTTTCTTCCTCCCACCCATCAGAGGGTGGTTGGCACGGTACTCCGCCATCTGCTCGGGTGATGCATCCTGGCTGTCACGCAGTTCCTGCGCCTTCTGGCTGTGGTAGATCGCCGCGTCGGAGTGGTGCCCCTGGGCCGCGCTGTGGCTGCTGTAGTAGAAGCCGCCCTTCTTGGTGCCCTTGGCGTGCTCGTGGGCTCCAGCTGCGACCCAGTGGGCGTTCGAGGCCATCTCGTGGTGCTCGGCGGTGCCGCTGTGCTCTGCGATCTGGCTGGTGAGTAGGGCGTCCCTGGTGGCCTTGGTGGTGGTGGTTTTCTGCTTCACTCCGCCCTGGAGGTAGGAGTGGGGAATGTTCTCTCCCTTGGCGGCGGCCGCGGAAGCCTTTCGGGCCGGGTGGTCGGGCTTGAGCGTGGGGGCGATCTCGACCTTCTTGGCTGGCTCATCCCCCTTCGGCACCACCTTCCCGTCCTCGAGCTTGTGGGTTCCGGCCGCGATGGCTTCGGTGTCCTTCCTGGCTTGGCTGTGGGCATCGCCATCGCGCTTCTGGTAGAAGGCGTCCGTGGATTCCGGGGTGGCGAAGTCGCTGGGCTTGGCGAGTGTGTTCCCGCGCTCGTTGTGCCAGTCGGCGGCCTTGTCGTGGGCCTGGGCGACCTTCTCCATGTGGGCCGCTTCCTTGGAGTCGGGGGCCTGACGCTTCGCGTGCTCCCGGTGCTCGGTCGCGGCGAGGCGATGGAATGCCCGAGCGTCGTCGTGGTCCTCCTTCTTCCCACTGGTCACGGCGTCTCCGGTGGCCCGGATGGCTCGGTGGCTGGCATCGGATGCGACCTTGCCCGTCATCCCCTGGGCCACGAGGTTGTCAGCCTCCTTGGTGTGTGGGTTCTGATACATGGGTGGGACAAACTCTTCCTTTGGCTTCATGGAGTCGGCCAGTTTCGCGTGGGCGTCAGCATGCTTGCTGTGGGCGTCGGCAATGCTCTGGTGGCCGTTCCGTAGAGAGGGGGTGTAGGCGTGTCCTGCCGCCTCCTCGTGCGCATGCATGGCGGCGATGTGCGCGGCCCTGGCACGACCGTGCCCGGCGGCGTCCTTGGCTTGGACGGTTTTGAGGTGGGCGTCATTGGATGAGTTCATGGCCCGGATGGCCTTCGGCTCGTGGGCTGCGCCTCGCGCGGCATCGCGCATGTGCATGGCGCTCTGGTGGGTCTGACCAGCCTCATTCCCCAAGTTCTGGGCCTCGGTTGGGCGGGGGCCGGCGACGGGAGGCGGCGCGGTGGGCTTGGGCGGGAGAGCGTGGCCCTCGGGCTCGTCGGCGGGGCGAACCGTGGTTGGCTCGTCCGCGGCCTTCGGCTGGGTGATCCCCGCCTTCTGGGCCACATCGTCAGGGATGTGCCGGGTGTAGCGGGGGTAGCCGTAGCCCTCGGTGTTGACGTAGTGGTGGCTGCCGTCGGGAGCCTTGGCGATGAATTCCATGGGCGGCTTGCCCTCGGCATCGCGCCCGGGGTGGTCGATCACATCGCGGCCAGGGGTTCGGACGGGATGGGCACCGTGCTTCTCGTGGAGCAGGCGCAGGGCCGCAACCTCGTCCTCGTTCCCCTTGACGGGCTTGCTCGCCTGCTTCGTCTCCTCCCAATCAGCTGCCTTCCGGGCCGTGCCACTGTCCAGGATATGGCGGAAGTCGCCCTGCTTGATGCCCTTGGCGATGGCGGGGGAGTGCTGGGGGGCCTCGGCAGGTTTGGCCTTCTCGGCCTCCCTCTCGTGCTCCTTGGCCTTCTGTTCGTGTTCGCCTCGACTTTCCTCGTCGTAGTTGATCTTGGCCGCGTGTCGATGCGCCTCGGCAGCAGCCGCATGGGCCTCGGGGGTATTCTCCTGGTTGGCCGTTTTGCTGGCGGTGAAGGCGGATTCCCGCCTGGTCTCGATCTCCTTGTGCCCTTTGCCCATCTCGTCGTTATGGCGCTGGACCTCTGCGTGATGGAAGTCGGCCTTCTTCATGTGATCGTCATAGCTCTGCTTGTTGTCGTAGAAGGATGCTTCGGCAGCCTTCTGATGTGCGGACCTCGCACGGCCATGCGCCTCGATGGCCAGCAGGTGTTTCTCAGCGTGACGACCATGGGATTCGTAGTTGTCGCCGAGGGTCTGGCTGTCGGCATGAAAGCCGAGTTTCCCGGCGACCTTTGATGTGTATTCAGCGTGTGCTTCGGGCGTGTTGGTCCGGGCGGCGTGGCTTTCGGCATGGGCATAGTGGCGACTGGCTTCGTAGTAGTGGTCGCGGCCCTTTCCTGCATCGTGGGCGAGGGCATGGATGTCTGCAGCGGCTTCGTGGAGGCCAGCAGCCCTTCCGTGGCCCTCTGCATACCCTTCCTCGCCCTTGACCTTGTTGGCGGCGTGGGTCGTGGCTTCCCATGCCTTATCGGACTTGGCTTTGGGGCTCTCGTCCTCGCCCCCCGTGGCGACCTTCGGGGACTGGGTTGGTGGCTCTCCGGCGCCAGCGGCGGCTCCGAAGTGGGCCTCGGATGCTTCGTAGTGGGCAGCAGCGGCGTCCCCGTGGGTGCGCTCACCCGTTCCTGTCTTTCGGCTGGCCTCGTGGGCGATGTTGCTCAGTTCCTGGGGTGTGGGTTTCTTGCTTGGAGGATTCCCGCCGGCCGAGGCGTTGCCGTGGGCCTTCTGGCCCTGATCTTCCTTTCGGAGTTGCTCGGCGCTCTTTCCGCCCGACTTCTTGCCGTCCTTGTTGTACCAGTCCTGCTTCAGCAGATAGTTGGGATCGCCACCCGCGACAGGTGCCTGCTTTTTGGTTGGTGCGGCGGTTGCCTCGGCGTGGCTGGCCGCGATATCCAGATGGCGCTTGGCGATAGTCTCTTCTCCCAGATCGTGCCATTGCTGGGCGGCCTTATTGTGGGCCTCGGCGGCCTTGGCGTGCCCTTTGGGCCCATTCCCTTCAGCGTCCTTGGTGGCGTTCTCCGCATCTCTGCTCGCCTTCCCCGCATTGAGCCGCTTGCGGCCATCTCCGAGGCTCTCGCGCTTGGTGTTGGCCGGAACGGACACATTGACCTTCTTGCCGTCTGCCCGGGTGACAGTGAGTGGAGGGTGGCTCTCTCCCTCGACCTCGGGCGCGTGCTTCTTCAGTTCGTTGTGGATCGCCAGCGCATGCTCGGGGCTCTCGACGAAGTGGTGATCGTAGGCCCCGACGCGGCCGAGGTGGTTGGCTCCCGCGCGGCGTTTCTCGGTCTTGATGCCGAGGCGGTCGGCGGCTGCCTGGATCTGGGCGCCATCTTCGGCGTCCGTGGCGCGGAGGTAGTGTGCGCCACTCCTATGTCTCCCAACCACCGTGCGCTCGTGAAGCTCGGCCGGTCTGCCAATGGGGTTGTGATTGTCGTATTCGTGGACGTAAACGGTCTTGCCGTTCACCACGCGAATATGGCCTTTCACGATTGCTTTGAGGATCGCCCTGGTTTCTCGCTGAGTCATCATTTGAATCTCCTTATTGGGTATGGAAGTTGAGACGGGCGAATTCCCCATGAAGCTCGATTGCCGCGCGGTCGTAAGCCCGTGCGGCTTCCTCTTTGGTTGCGAAGTGCCCAAGGAATCTGGTGAGTCGGTCTTTTGTGATTCGGATCGCCTCCCACTGGTCGGCATCCACCAGACAGATTTTCCCTCTCGTGAGTTCAACGGTTACCGACCCATCACTATTGGCCGTGGCCCGGTTGGTCTGACGAGCGGACATCCTGGCTCCTGTCTACCGCCAAGGTTGGGTTTCGGTCCCTCCCTGTGGCGTCCCTGGTGGCTCAACATGGGGCACCTAGGGGACAGGTAGCCAGTAGAAAGACGTTGCCGCCCCAAAGAATCGGCGGCATGAGCGTTCTCGGCCTTGCAGCTGCCCTTGCGGCCCCCATCGGGGCCCCGGCGCTGCCTGTCGCCTTCCAGTTCCCCCGTGTGGCGCTCAAGGCCCAGGTGGCCGAGGAGGCGGGCCAGCGGATCCTCTACATGCAGGCCAGCAGCGAGGTCCGTGATCTCCAGGGCGAGAAGGTGCTCCTCTCGGCCCTGGCGAAGTCGATCCCCTACTTCCTTCAGTACGGTCGCATCGATCTTGACCACGCCTCGGTGCTGGGCGAGATCCGCGGCCAGAAGGTCAATCCCTACGCCTACGAGATCGGGAAGCCGCTGGACGCCCGTGTGGACGGCGATTCCGTCTGGGTGAAGGCTGCGATCTTCACGGCCAAGGGCTCTGGCAATCGCTGGACGGAGGCCGCCGACCTCTTCTGGGACAGCCTGCAGACCTCCCCTCCGACCGTCTGGTATCCCTCCATCGCCGGCGACGTCTTTGCCGAGGAGCCCACCGTCGAGGACGGGCACAAGACCCAGGAAATCCGGGGCATCCGGTGGCATTCCATCGGGCTCTCTCGGACGCCCGTCAACCACAAGGTTGGGCCGGTCAGCACCATGCCGGTGCGGGCTTTCGCCAAGGCGTTCGCTTCCCGGGCTGACCTCGAGGAGGCCCTCGGCTCCTTCGTACCTGGCCGCGGGCTCACCCTCGAAACTCTGCCTACTCCCAAGGCTGGTGATCCCGATGTGATCGCCATCCTCCAGGCCCTCAACGACGCGCAGCCGGACCTCGGCGTGGACGGGTTCCTCGACCTGGCCGGGCAGCGCGGCATCCCCCCCGAGCACGCCATGGCCGTGCTCCTCACCATGCTGCGCCCATAGCGGAGGTTCGCATGTCCATTGATTTCAAGAAGGTTCAGGCCCAGGTCCGCGAGGTGCTCAAGAGCATCGGAGCGATCCGCGACGGCCACGAGGCCGTTGCCGCGCAGCCGCCCGCCGATCCCGATTCCCTCGACCCCCGCCTGGATGGCGCTGCTCCGACGGACGGGAGCATGGCTGCCGCCGGCGAGGAGGCTGCTGCTGGCCAGGGTGCCGAAGGTGGCGATGACCAGGGTGTCCCCGGCGGCGAAGGCCAGGGCGACGAGTCCGAGGCTGGCGCTTCCAGCGAGGACGAGAACGAGGACGGCGATGGGCGCCCTCTCGAGAAGGCCCTCGGTGAGGACGAATTCGGCAACCACGATTTCAGCGAGGAAGAGATCCGGCGTCTCGAGAAGGCGTACGGCAATGGCACGGGCGAGGCCGAGCCCTCCGAGTTGGCCAAGGGTGGCTTGGACCTCGAGGCCGTGCTGGAGGGGATCCTCCACGCGATGGAGGACCAGAACGTGGTGATCCGGGCCCTCAAGGACGAGATCTCCTCGCTCAAGGCCGGCCAGACGGCCACCAACCGGAAGCTCTCCAAGGCCATCTCCGAGATGGCTCCGCAGCCCCTCGTGCCTGCTCCCCCGATGCCCAAGGCCATCGCCAAGGCGATTCCCACTCCCACTGGCGCGGCCGCACCTGTGCTCACCCCCGACGAGATTTTCTCCCGCATGAAGGCCGGGACGCTCTCGCCGCAGGAAGCCATGGCCACCGCTCGTCAGGCGCACTCCCTCCAGTAACCCGCCCCTCTTCCACCACCCTATCGGCTTTGTGCCGAATCTTGGAGGTTCCACATGTTCGATGTGGTTTCCATCCTCGGTCAGATGGCCGAGTCCAGCGCGGATCCCCGTATCCGCAATATCGTCAAGGCCCTTTCCAGCACCCAGGCTGGGACGCAGCTCACCGCCCTCACCGGCGGCGGCGCGATGCGCGTGGAATCCGTGGAGAGCGAGCTTGCCATCGCCACGGTCCAGAATCCGCACTTCGTGCTGTTCAACCGGCTGTTCCCCAACCGCCACACTTCCTGGTCCCTGATCGACCAGCAGGTGGTGCAGGACGGCATCGGCGGGTTCCCTGGCAGCTCTGTCGCCAACGAGAGTGCCACCAACCTGCCCGACCGGAACGGCGCCTACCACCGGGAAGTCACGGAGCTGAAGGTCTTTGCCGAGTACGGCGGCGTGACCGTTCCTACGGCCCTGCAGGGTGCCCTCCAGCAGGCGGCCGGGGTGGTGGACTTCAACTCCTCGGAGCAGGAGATCTTCTCCGCCCTGAGCCGAGTGCTCCAGAGCGTGGAGTGGAACATCCTGCACGGGGATGCCACCATCGACACCCTCGAGTTCACCGGGTTGCTCCCTTCCATCAAGGCCCGGGCACCCCAGAACGTGATCGACATGGCGGGCGCGGCGCTCAACAGCGGCTCCCAGGTCAGCCCCCTGGCGGCCCAGCTGGCCGGCTTCGGGAATTGGGGTGCCCCCGACTACATGGTCGTGAGCCCCCTGGTGAAGACCGATTTCGACACCCACCTGGAGTCGTCCTACCGGGTGAACCTCGACCAGAACGTGCCCAGCACCATGCTCGGCGCCCTCGTCAAGGGGATCCGCTACAACGGTCTGGGTGTCGGCAACGGCATCCTGGAGTTGGAGCCCCACCCCTTCCTGGACGAGCGCATTTCCGCCCCCGTCTCCACCTACGCGGACCCCACCAGTATCACCGGGCAGGCCGTGGCCGCCGCGCCGACCTTCGCCCTCCCCGCCACCGACCCCAACAGCGCGTTCCTGGCTGCCCACGTTGGCGCCTACTACTACGCCGTGGAGGCGTGGTCCTCGGGCGTCGTCTCCAACCCTGTGGTGACCGCCTCGGCCGCCAGTGTTGCTGCGGGTGATTCGGTGGTCCTCACCATCACTCCTTCGGCGGGCGGGACGGAGACCTACTACAAGGTCTACCGTGGCCGCCGGAATGGCACCAACCAGCCCTCCGACATGCGGTACATCGGTCGGGTGGCCCGGACCGGCAGTTCCACCACCTTTACGGATTACAACACGGTGATCCCCGGAACCAGCGATGCCTTGGTGCTCACCAGCAACCCCAACGTGGGCGCCTTCCGCCTCCTGCAGATGGCTCCTCCGAGCAAGCTGCCCCTGGCCATGACGGCCTTGCAGTACCGCTTCGTGCTGTTCTACATGACGGCCCTGCGGATCGCCACCCCGAAGAAGCTGGGTGCGTTCAAGAACATCCTGCCGACGAACGCAACCTGGAAGCCCTTCTAAGCGCTTCCGACCCTGGGCCTGGCGGTTCCTGCGGGGCTGCCAGGCCCATTTTCCTGGAGGTTCCATGTCTGTGATCCTGGCTCATAAGGGTGCGCCTTGCATGCCACCCGTCGTGAATGGCGTCAACTTCTCCCCTCTCGGAGAGGACGACATCTGGGTGGGTGAGTGCTCGGAGGAGCAGGCCGGCGCCTTGACCCGGAATCCTGCCTTCACCCGCTATGGTGGCGCTCTCGCACCTGCTTCCACTCAGTCGCTCGATCCCGAGGTTCTGGCTGCCCAACAGGCCGCTGAGGCTGCGGAAGCGGCTGCGCGCGAGGCTGAGGCTGCTGAGACGCTGGCGGAATCCGAAGCCGCTTCGAAGGAGGCGCAGGCTCGGGCAGCCGAATCGAATCTGGCGGCCGTATCCAGCAAGAAGAAGTAGGGACCGGCCATGGCTGGATCCTCGGGTGTGACCCCCCAGTACCTGCGGGATGGGTTCCTGCGGGGGCTCCTTTCTGCCATCCCTTCGCTGGCTGACCCATCCCTGGACGGGCAGTTGGCAGACGCCATTGCTCAGGGGGAGGCCCAGGTCCAGCGAGACCTCGGCACCCGCTTCCAGGTGACCCATTTCCTGCCCCAGATGGATGCGGGAACGCCGCCGGTTCTCGCTGACGGGATGGAGTACGAGTTCCCCTACACCTGGCCTGGTCGTGTGCCTGGGGATGGATTCGCGCGCCTCAAGGTGCGTGTGCGCCCCATCGTCCAGGTCGTGTCCATGAACCTGTACGTCCCCGGGGCGCTCATCCCTAATTTCCAGGTGCCTGCCAATTGGCTTCGGGTGGACCGCCAGACGCACGAGATCATGGTGGCTCCCACCGCTGGGTCAGCAGCCTATGCGCTGGCCTTTGGGCAGGGGTTCATGAACTGGCGCCTCCCGGCCACCGTTCAGTTGGAGTACCTGGCCGGCCTGGACGAAGCGGGCCTTGCCCAGTGGCCCCAGATCAAGCGTTTGGTGGCCCTCCGTTCCATGCTCCTCCTGATGCCGACCA
>JAKAMQ010000064.1 GCA_021812805.1 Acidobacteriota bacterium | reverse complement strand
AGTCCATGCGGATCAAGGGCGGCACCCTGCATGTCGGGCTTTCGGAAACCCAGGCGGAGGGCCCTGATTCCGGCAGCCGGTATGCCCTGCTTACGGTCGAGGATACCGGCTGCGGCATGGATGCCCCGACCCTCGAGCGCATCTTTGACCCGTTCTTCACCACCAAGCCCGCCGGAGAAGGCACCGGCCTGGGTCTGTCCATCGTCCATGCCGCGGTCACCGGTGCGGGAGGGCGCATCCAGGTCCAGAGCAGGCCGGGCGAGGGGACGCTCTTCCGCGTCCTGTGGCCCTGTGCCGCGGCTGCGACCCAGCCACCGGAGAGCCCCGTGCCTGCGGCCATCTCGGGGCAGGAATCCATCCTCCTGGTGGAGGATGAGGAGCTCGTGGCTGCCCTGGCCAGATTGGGGTTGGAGAACCTGGGGTACGCGGTCAGCACCCGCCGCGACGCCGGGGAAGCCCTGGGGCTGCTCAGCGAAGCCCCCGAGCGCTGGGATCTGGTCGCCACGGCCTTGGCGCTTCCGGATATGACCGGCGCCGAATTCGCGACTGCGCTGCGGCAGATCCGCGCGGATCTGCCTGTGCTGCTGCTCAGTGGACTGCCCATGCCCGCCACCCTGGCCCTGGCCGAGGCGGGCGCTTTCGCAGAGGTGGTGGCCAAGCCCTACACACCCCATGGATTGGCGGCAGCGGTGCGCCGGGTGCTCGACGGGCGTCCCAAGCCCGCAGTCCGTCCGGTTCCCCCCCGGGTCCGCCCGAATCCCGCGCCGGCGCCGCGCGAAGCCCGGCGTCCGGCCATTCTCCTGGCCGAGGACAGCCAGACCACCCGGAGCATGATCCAGAGCTGGCTGGAGCGGGCCGGCTACGAGGTGGTCGCGGTCGAGGATGGGGTGGCGGCTCTGGGGCGCTTCAAGGACAATCCCGATCCGGAGCGGTTCGGCGTCCTGCTGACGGATGTGGTGATGCCCCGGATGGATGGGCTGTCCCTGGCCCGCCTGATACGCGCCATGGATCCGGCCCTACCCATCGCCATCTTCACTTCCAACGAGGACCGGGAGACGGTTGCCTCGGCCCTGAATCTGGGGGTGGACGAGTTCCTGAACAAGCCCTTTGACGCCCCGGCCCTGCTGGGCTGCGTCGAGCGCCTGCTGGCCAGGCACCGCGACCGCCTGGCGGAGCGCCGTTCGGCGGAGACCGCCCATGAAGTCCGCCAGGCCCAGCAGCGGATGGTGGCGGTGCCGGAGAAGGGCCTGCCCATCTACTCCGTCTGCGAGCCCCTCACGGATGCCGGCGGGGATGTGTTCCGCTGCATGACGTGCGCGGACGGCTCCATCCTCTTCGTGCTGGCGGATGTGGCGGGCCATTCCGTTCAGAGTTCGTACGCAGTGGCCTCGTTCCTCACCATGCTTTCGGCCTTCGTGGGCGAGTGCGTCACCCTCATGGCGCTGCCGCCGGGACAGGCCTTCCCGGCCACGGAGCGGGCCAGGAGCCTGCACAGCTGCGGCCTCTATGGCAGCATCGCCTGCCGGCCCCTCCAGCATCTGGCGGACAAGTTCAACCAGGGCATCCAGAGCGGGCCCTTCTCGGAGATCCCCGTCTGCGCACTCTTCGGCCTGTGGAACCCCTCCAACGGCCGCCTGGAGGTGCTCAATGCCGGCATCCCCCACGGCATCCTCAGCCGCCGGGATGGCTCCGCCGAGCCCCTGGCCCTGAACGGCACGCCCCTGGGCATCTTCCCGGAACCCTTCCTGGAATCCACCGAACTGCGACTCCAGCCCGGGGACCGCCTGATCTTCGGGACGGATGGCTTCTTCGACGTGCTGTCGCCGGAGCGCCAGCCCTTCGCGGACCGGGTGCCGGAGCTCTGGGGCTCCCTGCGGGATACGCCGATGGATTGGGCCCTGAGCGCTGTCTGCGGGAAGGTCCGTGAGCATGCCCTGAGCCGCCCCACGGACGATCTGCTGGTGATCGGCTTCGAGCAGCCGACCCTCACCCGGGATCCCGAGGAGCTGATCATGCACCTGCCCTCCACCCCCCGGGCCGTGGATGTGGCCTGCGACCGGCTGGGCGAATGCCTGAAGGCCTCCGCCCTGGGCGCGCGCCTGGATGAATCGGCCTTCTTCGATATCACGCTGGCAGTGCGGGAGGCCCTCTCCAATGCCGTGATCCACGGGAACGGGGAGCGGCCCGGGGCCACCGTGGTGCTCCGGTGCCATCCCGACGTCGCGGCGGGCCGCCTTACCGTCAGTGTGAAGGATGAGGGCCCCGGTTTCGACCTGGAGACCCACGCGCCGCCGGAGGATCCCCTTTCCGAGCGGGGTCGCGGCATCTCCATGATCCGGGCCTTCGCCGACGAGGTGCGGATGGAAGGCAGTGAGTTGACCTTGACGTTCCTGGCTGAGGAGAAGCACCCATGACCACCGGCAAACCCCAGCTCATCACCAAGCGCAAGGGGGACACCCTCCGCCTGGCGCCCAAAAGCGACCTCGTGGCCAGCACCGTGGAGGCCTACCGCGCCTCCATGCTGAAGGCGGTGGAGGCGCCCGGACAAGCCGTGGTGCTGGACCTTTCCGCCATCGAGCAGCTGGATTCCCTGGGCATCACCCTCGTCCTGGGCCTCTTCAAGAGCTGCCAGAAAGGGGGGGTCGCGTTCTCGATCGAGGGGGTGAAGCCCGACATCGTGCGAGTCTTCAAACTCTTCAACCTCACCAAGTTCTTTCCCGTGAGCGAGGCCTAGCGCCATGTCGAGCATCGTGGACGAGAGCATCATCTCCGACTTTGTGGCAGAAAGCCGCGAGCATCTGAACCGCATCGAACCGGATCTCCTGGCCATGGAGCAGGGGGGGGCGGCCCTCTCCCAGGAGACGCTCAACCGGGTCTTCCGGGCCATCCACAGCATCAAGGGCGGCGCCGGATTCCTGGCTTTTGAATCCCTCAAGGGCCTCAGCCATGCCATGGAGAGCGTCCTGATGCTGGTGCGGGATGGCAAGCTGGGCGTGGGGCCGGAGCTGATGGACGCCCTGTTCGCGAGCATGGACCGCCTCCGGGCGATGCTGGATGACATCCAGGCCAGCGACCAGGTGCCCATCGCGCAGGAGCTGGGCAAGCTGTCGGCCATCCTGGAAGGGCAGGGGGTCGAGCCGGGCGCCCAGGTCAAGGTCCAGGGCAAGGCTGAGGGCGGCGGGAAGCGGGAGTTCAACCTGGATGCGCAGGAAGTCGCCTCCGCCCTCTCCCACGGCATGAACCTCTTTCATGCCAAGGCCTTCCTGCATCGCGACATCAAGGACAAGGGCCTCACCCCGCTGGGCTTCCTCACCAATGCCCTGAGCGTGGGGCAGGTGCTGGATGCCTACATTGATCCGATGGAGATCGTCGGCCTGGAGGCCTGCCTGGAGCAGGATCTGGCCGTGACCCTCCTCTTCGGTTCGGTCCTGGAGGTGGACCTGGCCGCCATGGCCCTGAAGCTACCGCCTGCGCAGGTGTCCATGTTGGACATGAAGGCCCTGCGCAAACAGATGAAGCCCGCGGCGGCGGCGAAGGAAGTCGCCGCTGCGCCAGGCCCGGAGGCCCCCGCCCCGGCGCCCGAGACGGAAGAACCCGCTGAGCTCCAGGCGGCGGTGCCCGAGGCGGGCCGGACCGCGAAGGGCGACAACGGGCCTGAAACACTGCGAGTCCGGGTGGACCTTCTCACCGATCTGATGAATCAGGCCGGCGAACTGGTGCTGAGCCGGAACCAGCTCCTGCGGGCGCTGGTGGAACGTGGGCGGGACATCCCCGGCCTGGCCTCCATCCTCCAGAACATCAACCAGGTCACCTCCGAGCTTCAGGAGGGGATCATGCAGACGCGGATGCAACCCATTGGGACGGTGTTCAACCGCTTCCCGCGCATTATCCGCGACATGAGCCGCCAGCTCGGCAAGCAGATCGAGGTCCAGATCAAGGGCGCGGAGGTGGAACTGGACAAGTCCATCGTCGAGCTGCTGGTGGATCCGCTGACCCACATCATCCGCAACTGTGCCGACCATGCCATCGAGACCCCCGAGGAACGGAAGAAGGCCCGCAAGAACCCCTCCGGCCAGATCATCCTCCACGCCTACCACCAGGGCGGCCAGGTCATCATCGCCATCACCGACGATGGCCGCGGCATTGATCCGAAGAAAGTGCTCACCAAGGCCCTGGCCAAGGGGCTGGTCAAGGAATCCCAGGCCAGGGACATGAGCGACCGGGAGATCGTGAACCTGGTGTTCGCGCCGGGCTTCTCGACGGCTGAGGCCGTGTCCGATATTTCCGGGCGCGGCGTGGGCATGGATGTCGTCCGCTCCAACACGGAGAAACTGGGCGGCCATGTGGAACTGGAAAGCCAGGTCGGCACGGGTACCACCGTCGTCCTGCGCCTGCCTCTCACCCTGGCCATCATCCCCTCCATGATCGTCGGCGTGAGCGGTCACCGGTTCGCCATCCCCCAGGTGAACGTGGTGGAGTTCGTATGGGTGCGGGCTGCCGAGGTGGCCAAGCGTATCGAGCGGGTCCATGGCGCGGAGGTCCTCCGCCTCCGGGACCAGCTGCTGCCCCTGATCCGCCTGGCGGATGTCCTGGGGATCCAGCGCTCCTACCTGGACCCTTCCACCGGAGAGCGCCGGGAGGATCGCCGCCACGAGCTGGCGGACCGCCGCGCCGGGGAGTCTGCGTCCGTGGCGTTGGAATCGGAACCGGAACCGGAACCTGTCCCGGCCAAGCGGGGCCGAAAGGCCAAGGCCGCCCAACCGCTCCCGGAGGCCCCTCCGCCCCAGGCCGCGCGCCTGCAGGACCGGCGCACCGACTGGCGCAGCGACTACAACATCGTCGTGCTCCGGGTGGGCTCCAACCAGTTCGGCGTGGTGGTGGATGAGCTGTACGACATCGAGGAGATCGTCGTGAAGCCTCTCTCCGAGTTCATCCAGATGTGCAAGAGCTTCTCCGGCGCCACCATCATGGGCGACGGCCGGGTGATCATGATCCTCGATGCGGGGGGGCTTGTGACCCAGGCCCACCTCCACTTCACGGACCTCCAGGCGGAGGAGAAGCTGCGCCACGAGGAGGAGAAGCGCAAAGCCGCCGTCGCCGCCTCCCGGCGCCGCTCCGTCATCGTCTGCACCGGCGCCGCTGGTGAATATTTCGCCATTCCCCAGGACCAGATCCTGCGCCTCGAGAAGATCCAGACCTCGGATATCCAGCGGGTCGGTGACCGGGAGTTCGTGGACTACCGGGGCCACGGTCTGCCCCTCGTGAAGCTGGAGCAGGTGATCGCGGTGAAGCCCGTGGCGGCGGATCTGCAGGAGGTCTTCATGATCATCCCCAAGGTGCTGGAGCGGGGAACGGTCGCCCTGGCCAAGGCCGGCATCGTCATCTCGGACATCATTGACGCCCTGGATGTCGAGGTGGAGCTGGAGGCCGCGACAGTGAATGGTCCCGGCATCCTCGGCGCCGCCATCCTCCAGCACAACCTGACCCTGTTCCTGGATCCCATTGACATGCTCCAGGGCGCGGGCCTCCTGAAGGGAGCCGAGGCATGAGCCAGTTCGCCACCTTCCGCCTGGGCGACCGCGTCTTCGGCCTGGATATCATGATGATCCGGGAGATCAACCGCATCCTGGACATCACCCCCGTGCCCCACGCCAGGGATCACATCCGCGGTCTCATCAATCTCCGGGGCCAGATCGTCACCATCCTGGATCTGGCTGTGCGCCTGGGCTTGCCTTCCCGGGAAGTGGGCGAGGATAGCCACAACATCATCCTCAAGACCACGGTGGAACTGGCCGCCCTGCACGCGGATGGCACGGCCAAGGCCTTCTCCACCTCCAGCGATCTCGTGGGCTTCCTGGTGGACGCCATCGGCGATGTGGTGGAGGCAGATGACGCCGCCATCGAGCCTCCCTCCGCCAATGTCAGCGAGGCTGAAAGCCAGTTCCTCTCCGGAGTCATCAAGACGGATGCAGGCCTGCTGGTGCTGCTTGACATCAAGGAAGTCCTCTCCTCGGGCTAAAGGGATCCCCCGCCCGGACCCTGACCCCTGACCCCGAACCCAACGGAGATTCCCATGCTCAACAACCTGAAGATCAATACCAGGCTGATGCTCGGCTTCGGCCTCGTCATCTTGTTCATGCTGGCCGCCGCCGGTCTCGCCGTGATCCACTTCGGCAGCCTGCGCCAGAGCGTCGCTACCGTGGCCAAGGACCGTTTCAGCAAGGTCACTACCGTCAATGACATCACGGACGATGTGAACCTGAACGCCCGGGCCATCCGCGACATGGCCCTGCTGAGTGACCAGGGCCGGATCGCCGAGCAGGATGCCCGGGTGGACGAGTCCGCCAAGCGCATCAGCAGCGACCTCGCCAGCCTCAAGACCTCTATCACCAGCGAGGAAGGCAAACGGCTGCTTGCCGATGTGACCAGCACGCGAGAGGCCTATCTCCCGGTGCAGAAAGATATCCGCCGGAAGATCAAGAACGGGCAGAAGGCCGATGCGGTAGCGACTCTGACCGGTGATTTCGCGCCCCTGCAGCAGGCGTACATGGATGCCCTGGCGGCCCTGTCGGCCTACCAGACGAAGCTGGCTGCCGCCGATGGCGATGCGGCCATCAAGGATGCGGATTCCTCCCGGACCATGATGATCACCCTGGCGCTCCTGGCCCTGGTGGCAGGCGCCACACTGGCCTGGTACATCAGCGCCAGCATCGTCAAGCCCGTGAACCGCTGCGCCGAGATCGCGGATGAGGTGGCGGCGGGCAACATGGCCGTGCAGTTCCCGGACTTCACCCGGGACGAGACCGGGCGCCTGATGGCCGCCATGAAGCGCATGGTGGACAACATCAAGGCCCTGGCCGCGGATGCGGACCAGCTCACCCGCGCCGCCGTCGCCGGACGCCTGGCCACCCGCGCCGATGCGAGCAAGCACCAGGGCGAGTACCAGAAGATCGTCCAGGGCGTCAACGACACCCTGGATGCCATCGTCGGCCCGCTCAATGTCTCCGCCGGCTACGTGGACCGCATCAGCAAGGGGGACATTCCCCCCAAGATCACCGATACCTACAACGGCGACTTCAACGAGATCAAGAACAACCTGAACCAGTGTATTGACGCGGTGAATGCAATGGCGACCGACGCGAACATGCTCAGCCGAGCCGCCGTGGAAGGCAAGCTCAACACTCGCGCCGATGCCAGCAAACACCAGGGAGATTTCCGCAAGATCGTGCAGGGCGTCAACGACACGCTGGACGCGGTCATCGGCCCCCTGAACGTGGCCGCAAGCTATGTGGACCGCATCAGCAAGGGCGACATTCCGCCCCGGATCACCGACAGCTACAACGGCGATTTCAACGAAATCAAGAACAACCTGAACGCCATGGTGGGGATGATGTCCGAGCTGCTCGCCGAGACGGACAAGATCGTCAAGGCCGCGGCCGATGGCCAGTTGGAGGTTCGAGCGGATGCCACCAAGTTCGTGGGTGGCTGGAACAAGCTGGTGGCAGGCGTGAACGATACCATCACCAACATCGTCAATCCCCTCAACGTCACGGCCGACTATGTGGACAAGGTGGCCAAGGGCATCATCCCGCCCACCATCACCACTGAGTACAAGGGGCAGTACAACGCCATCAAGATCAACCTGAACAACATGGTGACGATGATGTCCGAGCTGCTCTCCGAGACGGACAAGATCATCAAGGGTGCGGCCGATGGCCAGCTGGACGCCCGCGCGGATGCCACCAAGTTCGTGGGTGGCTGGAACAAGCTCGTCTCCGGTGTCAACGATGCTGTCACCAACATCGTCAATCCCATGAATGTCACGGCCGACTACGTGGACAAGGTGGCCAAGGGCATTATCCCGCCGGCCATCACCACCGAGTACAAGGGGCAGTACAACGCCATCAAGATCAACCTGAACAACATGGTGGCGATGATGTCCGAGCTGCTCGCCGAGACGGACAAGATCATCAAGGCCGCGGGCGAAGGCCGCTTGGAAGTCCGAGCCGACGCCAGCAAGTTCGTGGGTGGCTGGAACAAGCTGGTGGCGGGCGTGAACGACACCGTCACCAACATCGTGGATCCGCTCAACGTCACTGCGGACTATGTGGAAAAAGTGTCCAAGGGCATCATCCCGCCCACCATCACCACCGAGTACAAGGGCCAGTACAACGCGATCAAGATCAACCTGAACGCCATGGTGGCCATGATGTCCGAACTGCTCGCCGAAACCGAGCAGCTCGTGAAGGCCGCGATCGGGGGCCGTCTCGCCACCCGGGCCGACGCTGCCAAGTTCGTGGGTGGATGGAACAAGCTGGTGGACGGGGTCAACAAGACGCTCGATGCGGTCATCGGGCCCCTCAATGTCTCCGCCGGCTACGTGGATCGCATCAGCAAGGGCGATATCCCACCCAAGATCACCGATGCCTACAATGGCGATTTCAACGAGATCAAGAACAACCTCAACCAGTGCATTGACGCGGTGAATGCCCTCGTGGGCGACGCCGGCACCCTGGCCAAGGCTGCCGTTGAAGGAAGGCTGGCGACCCGCGCGGATGCCACGCGCCACCAGGGCGACTTCCGGCGGATCGTGCAAGGCGTCAACGACACGCTGGATTCGGTCATCGGGCCGATCAACGAAGTGCAGCGCGTGATGGCCGCCATGGAGGACGGTGACCTCACCGCCCGTATTTCCACCGATTACCAGGGCGACCTCCAGAAGCTCCGAAACGCCGTGAACAACACCGCGACCAAGCTGGCCCAGACCGTGTCTGAGATCGGCAACAACGCCAACACCCTGGCGAGTTCCTCCGAGGAGCTGACCTCGGTTTCCGCGACCATGGCCGCGGGTTCCGAGCAGATGACCCAGCAGTCAAACACTGCCGCGGCAGCCACCGAGCAGGCCAGCGCCAACGTCAAGAACATGGCCGCCGGGGTGGAGCAGATCAGCGCCAATGCCAACACGGTGGCCAGCGCCTCCGAGGAAGTGAGCGCCAACCTCAATACCGTGGGCGCCGCGGTGGAGCAGATGTCCTCCAACATGAAGGTGGTGGCCAACACCAGCGAGAAGATGACTTCGGCCGTCAATTCGGTGGCCACGGCCATCGAGGAGATGTCGGTCTCCCTCAACGAGGTGTCCAAGAGCTCGGGCCAGGCCGCCACGGTGGCCAGCAAGGCCGCCCAGTCCGCCAACAACACCGCCGCCATCGTGGACAAGCTGGGCGAGAGCGCGCAGGAGATCGGCAAGGTGGTGGACATGATCAAGGGCATTGCCGCCCAGACCAACCTCCTGGCCCTCAATGCCACCATCGAGGCTGCGAGTGCGGGGGAGGCGGGGAAGGGCTTCGCGGTGGTGGCCAACGAGGTGAAGGAACTGGCCAAGCAGACCGCCTCGGCCACCGAGGACATCCGCGCCCAGGTAGCCGGCATGCAGAGCAACACCCAGCAGGCCGTGAAAGCCATAGACGAGATCGTCCACATCATCAATGAGATCAACTCTATTTCCGGCAACATCGCCGCCGCCGTGGAGGAGCAGACGGCCACCACCAACGAGATTTCGAAGAATGTGGGCGATGCGGCCCGGGGCGCCAATGAGGTGTCCCGCAATGTCCAGCAGGCGGCCCAGGGCGCCAACGAGGTGTCCCGGAATGTCCAGGAGGCGGTCAAGGGGGTGGGCGACATCGCCCGCAACATCACCCAGCTCGCCACCGGTGCCAACGATGTCGCGCGGAACGCCGGGGAGGCCGCCAAGGGCATGAACGATGTGGCGAAGAATGTTGTGGCCGTCAGCACCCAGGCCAAGGACACCACCCGCGGCGCCGGGGACACCAATACCTCCGCCAAGGAACTGGCCCGGCTCGCGGAACGACTCCAATCCGCTGTGCGCAAATTCAGGATCTAAGCACCATCCACCGATGAGGGGAGCGGGGCGGCCCGCTCCCCTCGCATGCAACCCGCGCCGCTCCCGGAGCCTTTGCCTTGGCCTACACCTCCTTCTTCCGCGATGCCGATGTCCTGGATGCCATTGGCGCCCTTGTGGTGCCCTGGGCCTCGGCCCAGCGGGAGATCAAAGTCTGGGATGCGGGCTGTGCCACCGGCGAGGAGGCCTACTCCCTCGCGATGGTCTTCGCGGAACGGCTGGACCCCTTCACCATCCGGAACCTCCGCATCCTCGCCACGGACCGGGAGGAGAGCGCCTTCCCCCAGTTCGAGGACCGCATCAATCAGGGCCGCTATCGCAGCCTGGAACTGATGTGGGTGCCGGAGGCGTTGCGGTCCACGTACTTCCAGGCCACCGAGGAACCCGGGGTCTTCGAGGCCGTTTCCACCCTGCGGGACTGCATCCGCTACCAGCGGCACGACCTGCTCACCCTCGTGCCGCCGGAGGAGGGGTTTGCCCTGGTGGTGTGCAAGAACGTGCTGATGCACTGTCCATTGGAGATGCAGGCCCCCATTGTTTCCATGTTCCACGGCGTCCTGCGCCCCGGCGGCTATCTGGCCTTCGATGGCTTCCAGTCCCTTCCCGAAGCCAACACAGGCCAGTTCGAGCCCGTGGAGCCCGGCCTTCCCCTGTTCCGACGACGGGTGGGGGATCCATGAGGATCCGGCGGGTGCATCCCGAGCAGGCGAACGACTACTGCTGCAACGTCTATTGGGTGGCGGGGAATCCCGGCGATCCAAGGGATGCCAACACGCTGGTGGATGTGGGCTCCAGCCATCCCGGCACCGTGGATGCTGTGCTGGCGGGCATTGCGGATCTGCCCAAGGGCATCGGCCGGCGCCCCGTGGAGCAGGTGGTGCTCACCCACGGGCACTATGACCATGCCGGAGCCCTTGCCGCCGTCGTGGAACGCTTCCATCCAGTGGTCCATGCCTTCCAAGCGGGGCCGGGGGTGTCTGAACTCGTGGCGGATGGCCAGTGGCTCCGCCTGGGCTGTCTGGATGTGCGGGTGCTGCACACGCCCGGCCACTCCGAGGATTCCATCTGCCTGTTCTGTCCCGAAACCCGGGAGCTGTTCTCCGGCGACACGCTCTATCGCATCTCGGAAGGGGGGGGCGCTTATCCGGCCTGCTATGTCCGCAGCCTCGAACGCCTTCAGGCCCTGCGCCCAGCGGTGATCTACCCTGGCCACGGAGAACCCATCGCCCGCGATGCGGAAGGCTTCATCGCCTCGGCCCTGGCCGGGGTGCAAGCCTCCATCCTCCAGCCCTGATCCGGAGTTGTGCCATGGATTCCCACAACCTCCGGGTTCTCATCGTAGACGACACCATCGTCTACCGGAAAATCCTGACCGAGGTGGTGGAGTCGCTTGACGATGTCGAGATCGCAGGTACCGCGCCCCACGGCCGCCTGGCCCTGGCGAAGCTGGATCAGGCTCCGGCCGATCTGGTGCTGCTGGATGTGGAAATGCCTGAAATGAACGGCCTGGAGGCCCTCAAGGAAATCCGCCGACGCCATCCCGGGACCAGTGTCGTCATGGTGAGCGGGACCAACCTGGGCTCCGCGGATATCACCCTCCGCTGCCTGGAACAGGGGGCCCTGGACTTCCTGCGCAAGCCCGAGGGCGCCGATCCTGAGGCCAGTCGCCAGGAGCTGAAGGACAAGCTGCGCCCGCTCCTGCGCCATGTCCGCATGCGCATGAACCTCCGGCAGCACGAGGGCCATGTCCAGGAGCCCGTCCAGGAGAGGGCGCCCGCCGCTGCCCCCGAGCCGCCGCCGCCGCCCCGTCTCGAACCACGGGCTGCGCCGCTCCCCACCCGATTCGATGTGGTGGGCATTGGCGTCAGCACGGGTGGCCCCAACGCCCTGGCCGAACTGATCCCCAGACTCCCGGCGGATTTCCCGGTGCCGATCCTCCTGGTGCAGCACATGCCCCCCATGTTCACGGCCTCCCTCGCCGAGCACCTGGCCCAGCGCTCGCCTATCGCCGTGAGCGAGGCCCGGGACGGGGAACCCATCCTCCCCGGACATGTCTACATCGCCCCCGGTGGCCTGCACATGGTCGTGCGTCGGCGCCAGGACCCCGAGGGGGCTGGAACCCTGCCCATCGTGGGCCTCAACGAGAATCCTCCAGAGAACAGCTGCCGTCCCTCGGTGGATGTACTCTTCCGCTCCATGGCCTCCCAGTACGAGGGAAACCTGCTGGCCGTGGTGATGACGGGCATGGGGAGCGATGGCTGCGAAGGGGTCCGCGCCCTGAAGCGGAAGGGCTGCCTCTGCCTCACCCAGACCGAAGCCACCTGTACGGTCTACGGCATGCCCCTGGCCGTGGAGGAATCGGGACTCTCCGACGAGCAGGTGCCGCTCGAGCGTCTGTCGGCACGCATCCTCTATCATGTCCGCCGGAACCGGGGGGCGTGATGGCCGAAAGCATCTCCACCACCGAATTCCGGCTGCTGCGCGACCTCATCGAGAAGCTTTGCGGCATTGCCCTCGGGGACGAGAAGACCTACCTGGTGGAAACCCGCCTGGCCCCGCTCCTCGCCGAGAACGGCTGTCAGGATTTCGGAGCCTTCTACCGCCTGGTATCCGGCGAACCCAGCCCCCAGCTCCGCGACAAGATCGTGGATGCCATGACCACCAACGAGACGCTGTGGTTCCGGGACACCCATCCCTTCCAGATCCTGCGGGAGAAGCTGCTGCCCCAGTTGGCCGCGGATCTGGCCGCAGGCAACCGCTTCCGCATCCGCATCTGGTCCGCCGCCAGTTCCACCGGGCAGGAACCCTATTCCATCGCCATGACCATCCACGAGTTCTGCCGGGCCAACCCGGGCGTGCGGCCGGACCAGTTCGAGATTCTCGCCAGCGACATCTCGCCATCGGCGCTTTTCGTGGCCAAGCTGGGCCGCTATGACCAGGCTGCCATCGCCCGGGGCCTTCCCGAGCCCCTCCGCGACCGCTATTTCCACCAGGATGGCCACGTCTGGACCGTGAACGACGAGCTCAAGCGCATGGTGACCTTCCGGAAGTTCAACCTGCAGGATTCCATGGAACCCCTGGGGCGCTTCGACCTCGTGTTTCTCCGCTACGTGGCCATCTACTTCTCTGACGGGTTCAAGCGGCAGATCTACGGAGGCATTGCCCGCCTGCTGGCCCCCGAAGGGCACCTGTTCATCAGCGCCGTGGAATCCCTGCGCGGCATCTCCGATGACTTCCGGCAGCTCACCCACGGCGCCGGCAGCTACTACCAATGCCAGCTCCCCTGAACCGAGGTGCGCCATGAAGAAAGTGCTTTCCGTGGACGATTCGGGCGTCATGCGGCGGATCATCGGCCGCACGGTGGAGGTGCTCGGCTACGGGTTCCTGGAGGCGGGCAACGGCGTCGAGGCCCTGGAAGTGATCGCCCGGAACCACGAGGACATTGCCCTGGTCATCCTGGATGTGAACATGCCCGAGATGGACGGCTTCGAGGTGCTGGCGCGCCTGAAGGCGGATCCCGTGCTGAAGGCCATTCCCGTCATGATGCTCACCACCGAGGCCGACCGCCCCAAGATCATCCAGGCCATCCAGGCCGGTGCCGTCAACTACCTCTGCAAGCCCTTCCAGGCCGACGACCTCACGGTGAAGATCGCAGAGAGCCTGGGGGAAGGGTTCTAGCCCCGTGATGCAAGGGCCTCGCCCTTGATCACCTCGAGCCGTGGATCGTCCTGACCAGAAACCTCCCCAGGCACCCATCGTACCGGCTCCCTGGCCGATCCAGCGTGAGGACAGGCGGCTGAAGGCCGGTTCCCGGATCTGGATCTCCCGGAAGCCCCGGCAGATCCCCGGGGCGGTCTGTTCGGGGACAGGGCGTTCCTCAGTGGGCTTCGCTATCGCCCTTGGGTTCGAGGTAGAGGCTTTCGATCAATCCGCCGTACATCTCGTTCACCACGCGGCGCTTCACCTTGAGTGAAGGGGTGAGCTGGCCACCCTCCAGGGTCATCTCGTGATCCAGCAGGGCGATCTTCTTGATGCGCTCGTAATTGGAAAGCTCGGCGTTGATCCGTTCCACCCGGCTCATGAGCTTGGCCATGACAGATCGGA
>JAKAMQ010000063.1 GCA_021812805.1 Acidobacteriota bacterium | reverse complement strand
TCCACCGGGCCACGGAGGGGCCGGGCCTGCTCCGCCGCTTCGACCCCGAGCGCCGCCTCATCAGCCTCTCGGAGCTGCTGCCCCTGCGCAGCCGGGCTTTCCAGCTGGCCCATCAGCTGGCCCTGCTCGACCACAGCGGCCTCCTGGACGCCCTGGCGGACCACCCCCTGCTCCGCACCGCCAGCGGGCGGGCCCTGGCCCGGGTGGCCCTGGCCAACTACTTCGCCGGGGCCGTGCTCATGCCCTATGACCGCTTCCTCCAGGCGGCGAAGGCCGAGCGCTACGACATCGAGATCCTGGCCCGGCGCTTCCAGGCCAGCTTCGAGCAGGTCTGCCACCGCCTCACCACCCTGCGCCGGCCCGGACGGGAGGGCGTGCCCTTCCACTTCCTGCGCATTGACATCGCCGGGAACATCTCCAAGAGCTTCTCCGCCACGGGCATCCGCTTCGCCCGTTTCTCCGGCGCCTGCCCCCGCTGGAACGCCCACGCCGCCTTCCTCACGCCGGGCCTCATCCGCACCCAGGTGAGCGTCATGCCCGACGGCAGGAAGTACTTCTGCATCGCCCGCACGATCCAGAAGGATACGGGCGGCTACCGGGGCCAGCACGCCATGCAGGCCCTGGGCCTGGGCTGCGACATGGGCCACGCCCGGGAGCTGATCTATGCCGATGGCGTGCGCCTGGACCAGCCCCCCGTGCCCATCGGCGTCACCTGCCGCCTCTGCGAGCGCACCGACTGCGAGCAGCGCGCCTTCCCGCCCCTCCAGCAGCTCCTGAAGGTGGAGGAGAACCTCCGCCGCACCAGCTTCTATGCCCGCATCGAACCAGGGGCCTGACTCAGGCCCGCCCGAGCTTGCCCAGCGGTTCCTCGATCCAGCGGTGCGCCAGGGCCGCGGCCCCGATGGCCAGGCTGAGGGCCAGGCCAAAGCCCGGCAGGCCACCCAGGTGCGGGGCCACGAGCCGTTGCAGGAAGGGGTGCAGCAGGTAGAGGCCGAAACTCCAGTCCCCCAGCATCGAGAGTCCAGTCGCGAACCCGGCGAGGAGTCTTGAAGCGGGCGGAGCCTCCAGGTTCCGGGTGAAGGCCGCCAGGGCCACCAGCCCCGTCACGATCAGCAGGTAGCGGTAGCGCAGCCAGCCCGTGAGCACCACGAGGTGGTCATAGAACCGGGGCTCCGGCTTCACCAGCAGCCAGACCAGGGGCAGGGCCAGCAGCAGGGCCCAGCGCACCTCCAGCCGCCGCCCGGAGCGGACATGGAGTGCGCCCAGCAGGCCGCCCCAGGCCAGCAGGAAGAGCTGGTTGGGCGGTTCCACGTAGGCATTGAAGCGGTTCCACATCGCCTGGCCCATGACCCCGTGCAGGGTGGCCGGCAGGCTCCAGGCCCACAGGCCCACGGCCAGCGCGGCCAGGAAGGGAATCCCGCCCTTCTCGCGCAGCCAGGCCAGGGCCGGGTAGGCGACGTACAGGAGGGCCACCAGGCCCACATACCACCCCCCCGTGGTGAGGGCGAGGTTCGGCTGGATGAGGGCGAAGGTGAAGGTGGCATTCTCCAGGACGCGGCCCCAGGTCGGGCTGGGGCCCATCCCCAGGCGCAGGACCAGGTTCAGGGCGCAGGCCAGGTAGAACAGGGGCGCCAGCCGCAGGAAGCGGCGCAGCCAGAAGCGGCCCAGTCCCTCGCGCCGCAGGCGCTCCCAGGGGGCCGTCCGGAACAGCAGGAACCCGCTCAGCACGAAGAAGGCCGACACGCTGTAGTTGCCCAGGCGCGCCATGGCGATGTTCGCGCCGCTGCCCGACTGCGAGATGGCGAACCACACGCCCAGGTGGTACACCGCCACGCACACCGCCAGCAGCCCGCGCAGCGGATCCAGGAGCCCCAGTCGGGCAGGCGCATGCACGGACGGCTCGACCACGGGACCTCCAACAGGAAAGCACCGGGACTGATGGGCCGCGAAACGCCGGGCGGTCCCCCGCGATCAGATCAGGCGGGATATCCCGGCGTGGCCGGGAGCCCGCATGGGGGTGCAGAGGGGAGCAGGCGGCCCCCCCCCGTTGATGTCAGCAGGCGCAGTCGTCGCCGCAGGCGCCCTTCTCCATGCCCGCCGCCTCGCAGGCACACGCGTCGCCGCAGCAGCCCCCGCCCCCGCCCACGAGGCTCTGCTCCGCGAGGGTGAGCATCTGCTGGTGGGGATCGCCCTTGACGCGCAGGGCGATGTTCACGGCCTGGATCATGTCCTCCTTGGAGGCACCCAGGGTTTCGAGCTGGGCATGGTGGGCCCGGAAGGCCCGCTCCGCGTTGGCAGCCACGGAAGCACCCAGGGCGATGAGGTGGAGGGTGATGTCGTCGAGGCCCGCGGGGGCCTGGGAATCGTTGGGCTGGGACTGGGCGGTCACGCGGATTCCTTTAGAAAGGCGGCCCGGGGGGATCCGGGCCTCTGACCATTGTAGCCGCCGGACCGGGCTTCAGAGGGTGCGCTTGAAGAGCCGCGTGGCCAGGGTCAGGGTGACGAGGCCCAGGATGCCCAGGTAGAGCAGATCCGGCACGATGGCATGGAAGCCGGCCTGCTTGAGCAGGGCGGACTTGAAGCCATGCACCGCGTAGGTGAAGGGGTCCACCGTCGCAAGCACCCTCAGCCAGGCCGGGAAGGCATGCACCGGATAGATGGCCCCGCTGGGGAAGAACAGCAGCGTGTTCAGGATGCCGAACATGGCGCGGGGCACGAGGGGATCCTCGATCCGCACCATCATGAGGAACATCATCGCGTTGAAGGCGAACGAGGTGGCGCCGATCATCAGCAGGAGCTGGGCGAGGATCACCGGATGGAAGATCACGCCGAGGCCGGAGATGAGCGACCCCAGCACCGTGATGACCAGGCCCGCCATGATGGCCTTGATGGCCCCGGAGGCCACCAGGCCGAAGACCAGCTCCAGCTTGGTGATGGGCGTGACGAGGAAACCCTCGTGGACGCCGCGCGCCTTGTCGTCAATGTAGAGCAGGCCGCCGCCGATCATCACGGAGACGAACATGGCCAGGGTGATGGAGCCCGGCAGCAGGTACTTCATGTAGTCAATGAACGGATAGAGCTCGACGATGTCCAGCGAGAGGGACTGCACGACGCGGGGCAGGGTCTGGGGCTGGTTCAGGGCCGCCACCACCTCCTGCATCTTGCTTTCGAGGCTGCTGCTGAGGAACTGGTCGGAGTTGTCCACCACCAGGCCCAGACGGGGATTCAGCCCGGCGTACACCTGCCGGGAGAACTGGGGTGGGATGATCACGGCGGCGTCCAGGCGCCCGGCGCGCACATCCTCGGCCGCCTGTTTATCGCTGGCATAGGGGATGGCCTTGAACGTCTTCACATTGGCGGCGATGGAATCGAAGGCCTCCCGCACCCGCAGGGCCTGGGGGCCGCCGTCGTAGTCCACCACGCCCATGCGGGCCCCGGTGATCTTGCCGCCGAAGGCGTTGCCCAGGATGACGAGCTGCACCAGCGGGAAGACCATGGCCGCGAGCATGAGGGCGGGGGAACGGAAGAACTTGCGGAGTTCCCGCTCGATGATGGCGAGCATCCGGTTCATGGCTGCATCCCCGGACGCGGCGGCATCACGAAGGCGGGAGCCTTCACCTGCTCGTCCCGGAGCTGGCGCCCCGTGTAGTGGACGAAGACATCATCGAGGGTGGTGTTCTGCACGCTGAGGGAGGTGATGCCGATCTCCGCGCGCACGGCGGCCTCCACCAGCGCGGTGGTGGTGGTGGAACCATCCGTGGTGAGCACCCGGAACATGCCGGCGCCTTCGTCCTGCACGCTGGTCACGCCCGGCAACGCCCGGAGCCGGCCCGGCAGATTCTCCGGCGGTGCGTGGAACTGCACTTCGATGACGTTGTTCCCGGGCACGCTGCGCTTGAGGTTGGCCGGGGTATCCAGGGCCACCAGCTCGCCATGGTCCACGATGGCGATGCGGTCGCAGAGGCGGTCCGCTTCGTCCATGTAGTGGGTGGTGATGAGGATGGTGAGCCCGCGCCGGGCCTTGAGCTTGCCGAGCATCTCCCACACCGCCACCCGGGAGACCGGATCCAGGCCCGTGGTGGGCTCGTCGAGGAAGAAGATGCGGGGGCTGTGCACCAGGCCGCGCGCGATCTCCAGGCGCCGGCGCATGCCGCCGGAGAGGGTGCGGGTCTCCGCATCGCGCCATTTGAGCAGGTCCACAGCCTCGAGCAGCTCCTCGATGTTGCGCTTCCGTTCGGCCCTCGGAACGCCATAGAGCTTGGCGTAGATGGAAAGGTTCTCCTCCACCGTGAGGTTGATGTCGCTGGTGAGGGCCTGGGGAATCACCCCCATGCACCGCCGGGCCGCGTTCGGATCCGCCACCACATCGTGGCCTTCGATCAACGCCCGGCCCTCGGTGATGGGAATGAGCGTGGTCATCATGCGGATGAGCGTGCTCTTCCCTGCCCCGTTGGGGCCGAGGAGCCCGAAGATCTCGCCATCAGCCACCTCGAAGCTGATGCCCTTGACGGCGGTGAAGTCGCCGAACCGCTTCACGATGCGGTCCACCTGGATGGCGGCGTCGCTCACGGGCGCACCAGCTTCGCGCGGGGGACGAGCACCTCGGCCGTCATGCCGGGCACGAAGCGTTCCCCGGCGTTGGGGATGAGGAGCTTGAGGCGAACGGTCTTGATATCCCGTTTGATGCGGCTCACGTCGCGCTGGGTGGCGAAATCCCCCTCGGTGTACTTCACCAGCACCCGGCCTTCCAGACGCGCGCCGCTGGGCATGCGCACCGGCAGGACATCGCCCACCTGGATGGCGTCGGCCTGGGTTTCCGGAATGCCGGCATAGACCCAGGTCTGGGAGAGGTCGGTGATCGTGGCGATGGCGCCGCCGGGGTTCACCACCTCCCCCTGGCGGGCCACCAGGAGGGTCACGGTGCCCGAGACCGGCGCGAGGATCCGGGTGTAGCCCAGCTGCGCACCGGCCTGAACCGTCTGGGCCTGGGCCGCAGCAGCCTGGTGGGTCCGGGCCTCGGCGGCCCGCAGCGCGGCCTGCGCCGCGGCAATCTGGTCCCGGGCAGCCTGTTCCCGGGCTTCGGCGGCCTTCAAGGCCTCCACGGCCGCATCCCGGTCCTGGGCGCTGGCCACGCCTGTGGCCGCCAGGGCGACGGTCCGGCGTGTGAGGGAGGCCTGGCTGGTGCGGTTGGCCGTGGCCTCGGCCAGGGCCGCCTGGGCGGCCCGGAGCGAGGCGCGGGCGTTGAGCACGGCTCCGGCGGTATCCCCCTGGGTGCTCAGCGCCGTGGCGGAGGCCGCCTGCTGGGCCGGGGCCAGCACGCTGTCATCCAGCAGCGCCACCAGATCGCCGGCCTGAACGGCCTGCCCTTCCTGCACTGCCAGGCGCACGAGGCGTCCCCCGATGACGGGGCTCACCACGACGGTATTCGCGTCCACCGTGCCCATGAGCACGAGGTCGGACGCGTGATCGCCGGTGAGGAAGTAATAGGTCAGGGCTCCCACGGCCAGGAGGCCCAGCAGGGCGAAGATGCGGGTGCGGGGTTTCACGGGGTTTCCTCAGGGTTCAGGGGGGAGATCGGGGGAGGCTTCCAGAAGCGCGCGGGCCATGGCCTGGCCCGCTGCCCGGTCCTCGAAGAGGAGCGCGGCGGCATGATCGAGGATGGCGGCCCGCCGCAGGCGCAGCATGTCCGGCTCCCGCGGATCCCGGTCGGTGACCTCGGCCAGGACCGGGGCGGCGATGAAGTAGAAGACATTGGCGCCGGTCAGGGTCAGGGCGGTCTGCGCGGGATCCAGTGCTCTGAATTCACCGCTGCGGATCCCCTCCGCGAGGGCGGCGCAGACCTGGGCGTGGAGGGGGCCGAAGTAGGTCTGGGCCATGTGGGGCAGACTGGCGGACGCCCCGCTCCGGGCCCGCATCATCTCGTGGCCGAGCACCCGGGCGTAATCCCGGGAGGAAGCCATGCGGTCGAAGTTCGCCCGCACGTAGCGCAGGATCCGGAGGCCGGCGCTGCCGGGTCCGGCCAGGAGGCCCAGGTAGTGTTCCTTCAACCCGGCGAGAATCGTGTCGAGGGCCGCGGCATAGAGCGCCTGCTTGGTGCCGAAGTAGTAGTGGAGCAGGGCCTTGTTCACCCCGGCCGCCCGGGCGATGGCGTCCGTGCGGGCCCCGGCTTCGCCCCGCTCGGCGAATTCGGCGATGGCGGCCCTCAGGAGGGTGCTCCGGGGATCGTCGAGGCGGAGGTGGGGGAGGGAGGACATATTAACCACACGGTTAAACCGTTAGGTTAAACCCCTGCATCGGCCTGTCAACCCCGGCCGTCCTCAGGTGCCCTGGGCCAGCCGGGTGAGGATCTCCAGGGCGTCGGAGGGCCCCATCACCAGCAGCTCGTCCCCCGCCTGGAAGCGCTCGTCGCCGGAGGGATTGAACTGCAGGCCGCTGCCCGGGTGCACCAGCCCCACGAGGAGCGAACCCGTGGCGTGGCGCAGCCGGGCTTCGCGGAGCGTCTGGCCCACCAGGGCGGAATCCGGCGCGATGGCGATGCGTTCCAGTCCCAGCTCCAGCTGTTCCTGCTGGAGCACCACGTCGAAGAAATTCATCACCTCGGGCTTGAGCAGCAGCGCGGCCATGCGGCGCCCGCCGATCTCGTAGGGGCTCACGATGTGGTCCGCGCCCGCCGCCTTCAGCTGGCGCTCGGTGCCCAGCTTGGCGCTGCGGGCCACCACGGGCAGGTCCGGCCGCATCTGCTTGACGGTGAGGGTGACCAGCACGTTGTCGGCGTCCGTGGTGAGGGCCGTGATGAGGCCCCGGGCACGCTGGATGCCGGCCTTCCGGAGGACCAGCTCGTCCATGGCGTTGCCGTAGAGGATCAGCTCCCCCGCGAAGCGCGGGCTGCGGCCCTTGGTCTCGTCCTGCTCCACGATGACGAAGGGGATGCCGGCCTTCTTCAGCTCCCAGGCAGCCTGGAAGCCCATCTTGCCGAATCCGCAGACGATGATGTGGTCCTTCAGTTCATCCAGGCGCTTTTCCATGCGGCGCTCCATGAGGTAGCCCCGGAGGTCCCCCTCCAGGAGGAGGGCCGTGAGGTTGGACAGGGCGTAGGTGGCCACACCCAGGCCGGTGATCAGGTAGAAGATCGTGAACAGCTTGGTGTAGGCAGAGACCTCACCCATTTCCCGGAAGCCCACGGTGAAGAGCGTGGTGACCGCCATGTAGAAGCTGTCGAGGATGTCGAGATGGGCCAGCAGGTGGTAGCCCACCGCCCCCGCCACCAGGACCGCGAAGAGCAGCAGCAGAGCATTGCGCAGCCGGCTCAGGGGACCGTCCTGGGTGGGCGGCACCGTGGGGAAGGGCTGGACCTTGGCCATGTCAGCCCGCCAGGCCGGGCCTGATGGCGAAGTAGGCCGTGCACAGGGACACGGGCAGGCCGCCACAGTAGAGCCGACATTCCGTGACGCCGCCCCGCTGGGAGAGGCGCACCACCTGTGCCTCGGCCTTCACCTCGCCCTTGGCGGGCTCCAGGTAGCGGATGTGCAGATCTGAGGTGGCGAAGGGCATCGCGCCATCGAAGGCCGTGGAGAGGGCCAGGGCGCTGGCCATGTCCGCCATGGTGGCCAGCACACCGCCGTTCACGGTTCCGCGGGAGCCGTTCAGCACCGCCGCCGTGGGGGTCAGCCGCATGGTGGCGATGCCGGGGCTGACGGATTCGATGACCAGGCCCCAGCCGGAGATGAGCGGCCAGGGGTGGAAGCGGGCGCGAAGCCGCTCCAGCAGGTCTTCCGCGAGGGCGTCTGGGATCCGTGGCTTGGCCATGTCCCAGTGTAGCGGCAGTGAGGCGGGCGGGTTCAGAGCCCCAGGCGCGCCTGGAGCACTTCGGCCATGCCCAGGAAGACCTTCGTCTGGGGGCTGTCCGGATGGGCGGCCACGAGGGGACTGCCGCTGTCCCCGCCTTCGCGGATCGCCAGGTCAATGGGGACTTCGCCGAGGAAGGGCAGCTCCATGCGGGCCGCCGCCGCACGCACGCCGCCGTGGCCGAAGATCTGGGTCTCCTGGCCGCACCCCGGACAGATGAAGCTGCTCATGTTCTCGATGACGCCCATCACGGGGATCTTCACCACGCCGAACATGCCGATCGCCTTCCGGGCATCGAGGAAGGCCACATCCTGCGGCGTGCTGACGACGATGGCGCCATCCACCTGGGCGTTCTGGACCAGGGTGAGCTGGACATCGCCGGTGCCCGGCGGCAGGTCAATGAACAGCACATCCAGGCCGCCCCACTCCACATCCTTCAGGAACTGCTGGAGGGCCTTGTTGAGCATGGCGCCGCGCCAGATCACCGGGCGGTCCTCCTCGATGAGCAGGCCCATGGACATCACCTTCACGCCGAAGGCCTCCAGGGGCAGGATCCGGCCCTCCGGCGAAGCCAGAGGCGAATCCTTGAGGCCCAGCATCATGGGGATGGACGGCCCGTAGAGGTCGGAATCCAGCAGGCCCACCTTGAGGCCCCGCTGGGCCAGGGCGATGGCCAGGTTGACGGTGACGGTGCTCTTGCCCACGCCCCCCTTGCCCGAGCCCACCACCACGCAGCGCTTCACGCCGGGCAGGAGGTTCTTGAACTCCACCTGGGCCCCCTTCTCCCAGGCGATCTCCACCTCCACCGCCTCGACGCCCGGCTGCGGGCGGATGGCGTCCACGAGGGCCTGCTTGATGGCCTGCTCCCGATCCTGGTAGGCGTCCAGGAGCTGAAGCAGGACCGTCACCCGGCCCTCCTCCACATCCAGGCCCTTCACGGCTTTCAGCACCGTCAAGGTCGCACTGGTGCCAGGCACCGTATAGGCGTTCAGGATATCGAACAGGGCGGCGCGGCTGACCTTCGGACTCATTCGGCTCTCCAGCCCCCCAGTGTGCCACGGGACCGGACCCGGGATGGGCCCTTCCCCGATCCGCGGAGATGGCGGTAGGCTCCAATCCCTCCGGGAGGCCCCCATGACATCCGACGCCCATCCCATCCAGCCTGGACAGTCGTTGTCCTATTCCGATGGAGCCACCCGCCTGGAGGGCCACCTGGTCCGTCCAGAGGCCCGCGCCGACGCGGCGCCAGGCGTGCTGGTGGTACACCAGTGGATGGGTATCACGGACCACGAACAACAGGTCTGCCGGGATCTGGCGGGCCTGGGCTACGTGGCGCTGGCCGCGGACATCTTCGGCGCGGGTGTCCGGCCGGGTACGCTCCAGGAGGCCGCCCAGCTGGCGGGCACCTACAAGGGCGACCGGGCGCTCTACCGGCGGCGGCTCGCGGCGGGGCTGGAGGCCTTGAAAGCCCAGCCCGGCGTGGATCCGGCGCGCCTGGCGGTGATCGGCTACTGCTTCGGCGGCACGGGCGCCCTTGAGGCGGCCCGGGCCGGCCTGCCGGTGCAGGCCGTGGTGTCCTTCCACGGCGGCCTGGATGCCCCCGTGGAGGCCCTGCCCGCGCCGGTCCGCGCCCGGATCCTGGCCTGCCACGGGGCGGATGATCCCTTCGTGCCGCCCGCGGATGTCGCGGCCTTCCAGGCCGAGATGCGCCGCGCCGGGGCCGACTACGTGTTCATCGCCTACGCCGGGGCCGTGCACGCCTTCACCCAGAAAAGCGCCGGATCGGATCCCAGCCGGGGAGCCGCCTACCAGGAGACGGCCGCCCGGCGGAGCTGGCAGCACATGCGGGATCTCTTCGCGGAGCTTTTCTAGCGGGAGCGGCCAGGGCCAGGGCACAGGCCAGGATGGGTGGAAGCCCAGGTCATGGGATCCGGCATCCGGCATCCGGCGTCCGGAGTTGAGGGTCAATAGGCCGTACCATGGGCCTGCTGCGGGGGGGATCATGCGACACAGGGAAGGCCATGCACGCTTCGGCTGGGCCTCGGCAATCCTGGCGGTCCTCCTGGGAGGCCTGGCCTGCCAGCCGCCCCACCCGGCTCTGCCTGCCCCGCCCCCGGTCGTTCTCAGCCTCCAGCCCGCCTCCGCCACCGTGACCACAGGGCATGAGCTCCAGTTCGGCTACCGGATCACCAGCAGCACCCAGATGGGCGTGTCCTGGCGGGTTCTCGAGCCCGGAGGCGGCCGCGTGAATGCTCAGGCCCAGTACCAGGCCCCGGACCACCCCGGCGTCTTCACCGTGGAGGCCCGGCCCCTGGCGGCCCCCGCCCAGGCCGTCCACGCCCGGGTCACGGTGGTTCCGCCGCCCCTCGGCCCCATCACCGCCCCTGATGCCGTGGCGCCGGGAGCGACCCCTCTGCACGCCAGCGTTCCCACCCAGCCCGGCTGCCGTTTCGCCTGGGGCCTCGACGGCGGGAGGCTCCTGTCCGGGGCGGATACCCATGCCATCACGTTCTCCGCGGGCGCGGGGCCGGACCTGGTCCTCCGCTGCCAGGTGACCAACCCCGCCGGGGACACCCTGACCTCCTCCCTGGAAGTGCCGGTGGCGCGCCAGCCCTCCCTCCAGATCACCCCGGCCGCGGCCACCCTCACCGTGGGGCGCGCGATGACCTTCGGCTACACCCTGGCGGGGAGTGGCGGATCCGGCGTGACCTGGAGCCTCGTGCCCCCCAGCCGGGGCTCCGTGCAGGCCGACGGCACCTTCCGGGCCCCGACCACACCCGGAATCTGCATCCTGCAGGTGGCCGCCCAGGCCCATCCGGAGATCACCGCCCGGGCCCGGGTGAAGATCGTGGCCGCGCCGGATGCCCACATCACCGCGCCCGTCTCCCTGACGGCGGGCGCCGCAGGGCTCACGGCCCGGGTGCCCGCGCAGGTCCATGCCACCTACGCCTGGCACATCCAGGGCGGCACGGCCGACGCGGGCCAGCACGGCCCGGTCTTCACGTTCACCGCCGGCGACGGCCCCACCCTGATCCTGCGCTGCACCGTCACCAATGAAGCGGGCGACACCTCCACAGGCACCCTCACCCTCCCGGTCGCCCGTTAGCTCAGTCAGCTCAGGCGCTGCGGGGAGGGCGGAGCGGCACCGGCTCGGCGCCACCTTGACCCGCGAGGAAGCCACGGGCCGTCATCGCCTGGAGCAGGGCTTCGAACCCATCCGCCGGCAGGGGACGCCCCAGCAGGTAGCCCTGGAGGCAATCGCAGCCCAGCAGTTCCAGGAGATCCCGCTGACCTTCGGTTTCAACCCCCTCGGCGACCACCGTGAGCCCCAGGCTGTGGGCCAGCTGGATCACGGCGCGCACGATATGCTCCGAAGCCCGTTCCGGCGGATCGCTCTGGAGGCTGGCGATGAAGGACTGGTCGAGCTTCAGGGTGGTGATGGGCAGACGCTGGAGGTAGCCCAGGGAGCTGTACCCGGTGCCGAAATCGTCAATGGCGATCCGCGTACCGATCTCGCGCAGGCGCCGCAGGGGCAGCAGATCCTCCTGCCCCTGGCGCATGATGAGGCTCTCGGTGAGTTCCAGTTCCAGCTGTTCCACTTCGAGGCCCGAATCCGCCAAAGCCCGGACCACGCATAGGTCCCAGTCGCTCTGGGTGAACTGGAGGGCCGAGACGTTCACCGCGAGGATCAGCGGTTCCGGGGATACCGCCAGCCACTGCGGCTGCCAGAGCGCCATCTGGCGGCAGGCCTCCCGCAGCGCCCATTCACCGATGGGCAGGATCAGATGGCTCTCTTCGGCCAGGGGAATGAACTTGCTCGGCGGGACGGGGCCCAGCATGGGATGGTTCCAGCGCAGCAGGGCCTCCGCGCCCGCCAACCGCCCATCCATGAAAAATTGGGGCTGGTAGTACATCTGGAATTCACCGTTGCGCAGGGCTTCGCGCAGGCACTGTTCCAGCTCCTGGCGCTCCAGGGAATCCCGGTTGAGGGTCGCCGTGAAGCACTCGATGCGGCCGCCTCCCCGCTCCCGGGCCCGGTACATGGCCGTTTCCGCGTGGGCCGTGAGCTCCTCGACGTCCATGCCGTCCTGCGGGAACACGCAGACGCCGATGCTGGCGGAGAGGGGGATCTCCCGGGTACCCGCCTGGAAGGGCTCCTGGAGGGCCTCCAGCAGCTTCTGGGCGGCCCGGGTGGCGCCCAGGGCGCCCGTGAGTTCGGGCAGAAGGGCCTGGAACCGTCCACCCCCCACGCAGGCCAGGGTGTCCCCCTGGCGCAACGCGCCCTGGAGGCGGCGGGACACCTCGCGCAGCACCTCATCGCCGGCCGCGTGCCCCACCAGGTCGTTGACCCGTTTGAACCGGTCTAGATCGAGGTGGAGCACCCCCAGGGTGCCCCGGTGCCGCTGGGCCATCAGGAGGGCTTGGCCCAGCCGGTCCGAGAAGCGCCGGTGGTTGGGCAGGCCCGTCACGGGATCCAGCACACTCAGTTCCGCGAGGCGCTGCTCGAGCTCCTCGATCTGGGCTTCCGCCGCGCGCAGACGGGCTTCCGAATCGAGACGCCGGATCTCGCGCAGGAAGGCCTTGAGGTTCAGCCCATCGGGGTTCGGCAAAGCGACTCCGGAGTGGTTGGCCCATGCTACTCCCGGAAGGCGGCAGAGGCCAGCCAGGGAACCGGCCTGGCCCTTGTGGGAACAGGAGCGGCGCCCGCACACTGGACCGGGGAGGCTGCCATGGCCGAGCGTTTCGAGAACCACGTCGCCACCGCGATCCTGGGCATGGACACGCTCTGGGGCGGGGATGTGATGAACCCTTCCGGCCTGGGCCGCTTCATCGCCGATTCCTGGTTCTCGGACGAGCCCCTGCCCGCGGCCTACACCCACCCGGCGGCGGCCAGCCTGCGCGCGACCGGCGGCGTCTCGGCCCCGACACCGGATCGCGCAGCGCTGGAGGCCTACCTGGCGGAGGTGGATGTGCGCGGGGCCATCGCGGCGCTCGCGGCGGACGCAGACGCCCTGCCCGGCCTCCGGGGGCGCTATGTGGCCGGTCTGGCCCTCTGCTTCGACGTCATGTGGGACTTGGCCATGGAGATGCTCGGCAAGGGCCAGCCGGTGCCCTACGCCCGCTGCGTGGAAGCCTCCACGGGCCTTCCGCCCACGCCCTCGGAGCCCGGGGAGAAGCGGCGGCGCGTGCGGGATCTGCTGGCCCAGGCCGGGTACGCCTCCAACGGTGAGGCGGAACTCCGTGCGGCCGTGGCAGCCTGGCGGGCCCAGCGCCGGGTGCCCATGGCCTCCGTGCGTTCCCTCGGCGCGGCCTACATCGCCCGCTACGCCGCCCTCGCAGAGCGGCACCTGCGCTCCCGTCTGCCCGGGGATCTGCGCGACGTGCCCATGGACAACATCGCGTTCCTGCCCATTCCGGACGCCTGGTTCTCCGGCTCCATGAATTACCTGGGCCGGGCCCGCCGGGCCGACGGGCGGCCCGAGTACGAGGCCACCTACGAGATCAACGCCTCGCTGGAGATCAGCGTGCCGGAGTTCGAGCAGCTGGTGACCCACGAGGTGGTGCCAGGCCATGTCACCACCTTCGCCTTCCTCCAGGATCGTTTCTGGCGCGGCCTGGTGGGGTTCGAAGCCTCCGTCCTCACCATGAACACCCGCGCCGCCACGCTCTTCGAAGGCATCGCCAACAACGCGATCCTCATCGCCCACGGCGTCACCGACGTAGAGCAGGTGCCGGATCCCGATCTGCGGATCGGCCTCCTGCTGGCGCTGCTCCAGGACGACGCGAAGAACCAGGCCTCCTACCTGCTTTGGCAAGAGGGCCTTCCGGAAGCCGAGGTGGCGGCCATCCTGCCTCGCGAATTCCTGGTCTCCGAGGAGCGCGCCGCCAAGTTCGCCGGCCCCTGGGGACGCCATCCCCTCATGGGCCGCATGTACCTGCCCTGCTACCGCGCCGGGACCGACCTGGTGGCCCGCCTGCTGCGGACCCACGCGCCGGAACGCCTGCTGCCGGTCCTCTACGGGTGCGCGGGACTGGTGGACGCCACCACCATCGAGGACCAGCTGGCGCAGGCCTGATCGAGCACGGGGGGGACATCGCGAGCCGCAGGTGGGCAGGCGGTCCCCCCTCGTTGATGCCAGACGCGGGATCCCGGCTCGGCCGGGAGACCGCGTGGGGGTGCACGAGGGGGAACATCGCGAG
>JAKAMQ010000062.1 GCA_021812805.1 Acidobacteriota bacterium | reverse complement strand
GGCCCGCCAGATCTCCACGGGCTGACCCACGGTGGAACGGGTGAAGACCACGCTTTTCTGGTCCGGGCTCACCGCGAACTCGCGGATCGCCTGGCCGTCCAGCATGCGCTGGATCTTCCCGGTGGCCACGTCCACCCGGAAGAGCGGCCAGTATCCTTTCTCCTCCACCGTGAACCAGATGGCCTTGCCATCCGCCGACCACTGGAAGCTGTCCACCCAGTTGTCAATGGCCTCGGTCAGCACGCGGGTGGTGTGGGTGGCGCGGTCATAGACCGCCAGGCGGAAGCGATCGGATTCGAACCCCGGCCGGACCTGCCTCCGGTAGGCGATGTACTTCCCGTCCGGGGAGTACTTGGGATCCACATCCGCGGCCTTGTTGCTGGCCGTGATGTCTTTGGGCGTGTGGTCCCCCGTGAGGCTCACCAGGAACAGATCCTGGTTGGTGGAGCGGGCCGGCACCGCATCCGGATTGGTGACGACGCAGACCTCCTTCCCGTCGGGGCTGACATCGTAGGTCTGGGTCATCGGCGTGATGGCATCCGCGGGGTAGTCCTGCTTCCCCGGCGTCAGCTCGGTCACCTTGCCGTTGAAGGGCGCGGTGAAAAGGTGGGTGTACTGGAAATCCTGCCATTGGGTCCAATGCCGGTAGAGCAGCGCATCCGCCAGATGGGCCTGGACGGGACCGTTCTCCAGCTTGTCGGCCATCTCCTGGTTCTTCGCCCCATCCGCGCCGGCCTCGGGGAACACGGTGGACTCGAACACCAGGGACTTCCCATCCGGCAGCAGCTTCGGTACGTTCACGCCGGGCTGGAAGGCCGTGACCTTGCGCGCCTCGCCGCCCGCGGCATCCATGGCCCACATCTGGGAGCCGCCTTCGCGCCCCGAGACGAAGGTGATGGTCTTCCCGTCCTTCGACCAGGCCGGCGAAGTACAGGACTTGGGGCCGAAGGTGAGCTGCTTCGTGGCGCCCGTGGCCAGATCCAGCATCCAGATCTCGGTGTTCCGGGTGCTGGCCTTCAGGTGCTGGGTGGACACGTCGAAGAGCAGTTTCGATCCATCCGGGCTGAGGGCCAGATCCTGCACGCCCTTCAGACGGTAGAGATCCTCGATGGTGAAGGCCCGTTTCTCCGCCGCCGCCAGGGGCAGCGCGAGCAGGAGGGCGGGGACCAGGAGTCGGTGCAGGTGAGCCATGGAGCCTCCAGAAGGCGACCCCAAGGATGGCACGAAGCTAAGAGATCCCTCGGAAGATGATACTTCCGGCACGGCCCCCCCTGATCCCGGATCGCCTGCGTCGCGGCCCGCAAACCCGGGAACCGGGTACCGCCGTCGTGGGGGAGGACGAACAGGGCGCGCGCCCGGCGGGACGCCGGCCTCCAGGTGGACAGGAACGCGCCGTCCCGCCGCCCTTGGTATCCTGCCCCATGCTCGACCGCGTGTTCCTCCCGCCCCCGTCCACGCCCGGCCGCGGGGTGTTCTGCAACCGCACCCTGAACCTGCGTTCGGTGCGCGCCATCGGCTACGACATGGACTACACCCTGGTGGACTACCGGGTGGAGGCCTTCGAGCGCATGGTCCACGCCCAGGCCGTGGCGCGCCTGGCCTCCGAGGGCTGGCCCGTGACGGGCCTGGCCTTCGATCCGGCCATGGTCACCCGCGGCCTCGTCATTGACACGGAACTGGGCAACCTCGTCAAGGCGAACCGCTTCGGCTTCGTCAAGCGGGCCATGCACGGCACGCGCATGCTGGACTATGCCGAGCAGCGCGAGGCCTACGCCGCCAGCCTGGTGGACCTCTCCGATCCGCGCTGGGTCTTCCTGAACACCCTCTTCTCGCTGTCCGAGGGCTGCCTCTACGCCCAGGCGGTGGATCTGCTGGACGGCGGCGCCCTGCCCCGCCCCTTCGAGTACGCCAGCCTCTACCGCCACGTGCGAGCCCGGGTGGACGCCCAGCACCTTGAAGGCCACCTCAAGGCCGAGATCGCCGCCGCGCCGGACCGCTACGTGGTGCCGGATCCCGAAGCCGCCCTGACCCTGCTCGACCAGCGGGCGGCGGGCAAGAAGCTGCTGCTCATCACCAACTCCGAGTGGGCGTTCACCACCCGGATGATGGCCCACGCCTATGACCGCTTCCTCCCGGGGAACCAGACCTGGCGGGGGCTCTTCGACCTGGTGATCGTCAGCGCCCGCAAGCCCGCCTTCTTCACCGACCGGGCGCCCTTCTTCGAGGTGGCCACCGAGGACGGCCTGCTGCGCCCCCTTGCCGGCCCCCTGGAGCCCGGCGGCGCCTACCTCGGCGGCTGCGCGGCCCAGGTGGAACGCGACCTCGGCATTTCCGGCGACGAGATCCTCTACGTGGGTGACCACATGTTCGGCGATGTCCATGTCAGCAAGCGCGCCCTGAGCTGGCGCACGGCCCTGGTGCTGCGCGAGCTGGAGGCGGAGGTCGCGGCCCTTGAAGCCTTCCAGGCGACCGAGCGCGCCCTCGTCGCGAAGATGCGGCTCAAGGAGGCGCTGGAAGCCGAACTCTCCCGGGCCCGCCTGGCCCTGCTGCGGCGGAAGGAAGGCCATGGCCCCGCGCCGGAACGCCCCGTCCCCGACCTGGAGCGGGAGGTCACGGCCTTGCGCGAGCGGCTGGTGGCCCTGGATCTGGAACTCGCGCCCCTGGCCAAGGCCGCCACGGAGCTGACCAACCTGCGCTGGGGCCTGCTCACCCGCGCCGGCAACGACAAGAGCCACCTCACGCGGCAGATCGAGCGCTACGCCGACATCTACACCAGCCGCGTATCCAACCTGCTGCACGCCACCCCCTTCGCCTACTTCCGCGCCCCCCGCGGCAGCCTGCCCCACGATCCCAGCCTGCCGGGCGGCACCCCGCTGGATCAGAGCGCGGGCGGATGATTCCGGCGCCGGGCGCGAGCCAGGCTCCAGCCACCCGGAGGATCAGGCCAGAAGTCCGGAGGATCAGGCAAGCCCCGCGTCCACACCAACCCTAGACTCCCTTCTGTCCCCGCAGTGATCCGCGGCCAGAAAGGTTCCGATGTCCACGCCCGTCCTCGGCTACGCAGCCACCTCCCCCACCTCCGACCTCGCGCCCCACCGCTTCGATCGCCGCGACCCGCGCCCGGACGACGTGGTGATCGAGATCCTCTACTGCGGCGTCTGCCATTCGGACCTGCACACGGCCCGGAACGACTGGGGCTGGACGTCCTATCCGATCGTGCCCGGCCACGAGATCGTGGGCCGCGTGGTGTCCGCGGGCCCGCAGGCCCCCCGTTTCAAGCCGGGGGATGCGGTGGCGGTGGGTTGCATGGTGGACTCCTGCCGCACCTGCCGCCCCTGCGAAGCGGGCGAGGAGCAGTACTGCCAGGAGGGCGCCACCTTCACCTACGGCCGGGAGGACCGCCACGACCACACGCTCACCCAGGGCGGCTACTCCGAGCGGATCGTCGTGTCCGAACGCTTCGTCCTGAAGGTGCCCGAGGGCCTCGACCTGGCCGGCGCCGCGCCGCTGCTGTGCGCCGGCATCACCACCTGGTCGCCCCTGCGGCACTGGAAGGTGGGGCCGGGCAGCCGGGTGGCCGTGGTCGGCCTCGGCGGCCTGGGCCACATGGGCCTCAAGCTGGCCAAGGCCCTGGGGGCCGAGGTGACCCTCTTCACCCGATCCCGGGGGAAGGAGGCCGATGCCCGCCGCCTGGGCGCGGACCACATCGTGCTGTCCACGGACCCGGCCCAGATGGCCCAGGCCGCTGGCCAGTTCGACCTGATCCTCGACACCGTGCCCTACGGCCACGACCTGAATCCGTACCTCCCCACCCTGGCCACGAACGGGACCCTCGTGCTGGTGGGCTACCTGGGCGGGCTGGAGCCCCTCCTGAACACCACGCCCATGATCCTGGGCCGGAAGTCGGTGGCGGGCTCCCTCATCGGCGGCATCCCCGAGACCCAGGCGCTGCTGGACTTCTGCGGCCAGCACCACCTCACCGCGGATGTCGAGGTGATCCGCATGCAGGACATCAACGCCGCCTACGAGCGCCTGCTCAGGAGCGATGTGAAGTACCGCTTCGTCATTGACCTGGCCTCGCTGAAGGGCTGAGGAGGCACCATGGGCATCTCCGAAACCGCCGCCCGGAACCATGCACGGCTGTTCCCAGGACATGTCTCCACCCTGAAGGTCACGGACCCGGAACTCATCGAGGTCTTCGACCATTTCGCCTTCGACGAGATCCCCGCCTGCGGGAACCTGGATGAACGCACCCGGATGAGGGTGATCCTCGCGGCCCTCATCGCCAGCCAGGCCCTCGGTGAATACCGCGCCATGCTCCTGGGGGCCCTGAACCTGGGCGTGACTCCGGTGGAGGCCAGGGAGATCGTCTACCAGGCCGTGCCCTACTGCGGCATCGGCATCGTCTTCGACTTCCTCCACGCCACGAACGAGATCCTGGCCAGCCGGGGCGTGACGCTGCCCCTGGAAGGCCAGGCCACCACCACCCCGGAGACCCGCTACGCGCGGGGCCTGGCCCTCCAGCGGGAGATCTTCGGGGAACGCATCGAGCAGATGCATCGGGCAGCGCCGGAGGATGCCGCTCACATCAACCGGTTCCTCGCATCCAACTGCTTCGGTGACCACCTCACCCGCACCGGCCTGGACCTACAGACGCGGGAGCTCCTCACCTTCGCCATGCTGCTGTCCCTCCGCGGCTGCGAGGCCCAGCTGAAGGGCCACATCGAGGGCAACCTCCGGGTGGGGAACGACCGGGCCCGCCTCATCGATGTCCTCACCCAGCTGCTCCCCTACCTCGGGTACCCGCGGATGCTCAACGCGCTCCGCTGCCTGGACGAAGTAGCTCCGGCAGCATCCAACCCAGATCCCACCCCATCCCAACCAGGAGTTTGATCATGCAGACACGCACCCTCGGAACCCACGGACTCCACGTCTCCGCCCTCGGCCTCGGCTGCATGGGCCTGAGCTTCGGCCTCGGCCCCGCCGTGGACCCGGCGGAGGCCATCGCCCTCATCCGCGCCGCTGTGGAGCGGGGCGTCACCTTCTTCGACACGGCGGAGGTCTACGGGCCCTGGACGAACGAGACCGTGGTCGGCGAGGCCCTGGCCCCCTTCAAGGGCCAGGTCGCCATCGCCACCAAGTTCGGCTTCGCCATTGATCAGGTCACGGGCCAGAACCCGGGCGGCCTGAACAGCCGGCCCGAGCGCATCAAGGCCGTGGCCGAGGCCTCCCTGAAGCGCCTCCGGATCGAGAGCATTGATCTCTTCTACCAGCACCGGGTGGATCCCGAGGTGCCCATCGAGGATGTGGCCGGCGCCGTGAAGGACCTGATCGCCGCCGGGAAAGTGAAGCACTTCGGCCTGTCCGAAGCCGGCGTGCAGACGATCCGCCGGGCCCACGCGGTGCAGCCTGTGGCCGCCCTCCAGAGCGAGTACTCCCTCTTCTGGCGCGAGCCGGAAGTCGAGGTGATCCCCACCCTGGAGGCGCTCGGCATCGGCTTCGTGCCCTTCAGCCCCCTGGGCAAGGGCTTCCTCACCGGGACGATTGACGAGACGACCACCTTCGATCCCACCGACTTCCGCCAGGTCGTGCCCCGCTTCACGCCCGAGGCCCGCAAGGCGAACTTCGCCCTGGTGGAGGTGCTGCGCGCGCTCGCCGCGGCCAAGGGGACCACGCCGGCCCAGCTCGCCCTGGCCTGGCTGCTGGCCCGGAAGCCCTGGATCGTGCCCATCCCGGGCACCACCAAGCTCCACCGCCTGGAGGAGAACCTGGGCGCCGCCACCCTGGAACTCACGACGGAAGACCTCGCCGCCATCGAGGCGGCCACCGCGAAGGTGGAACTCCAGGGCGCCCGCTACCCGGAGCACCTGCAGAAGCTGGTGGGGCGCTGACGGACCGGAGCCCCGAGACGATGGAGACAGCTCCGATGAACGTCCTCATCATCAACGCCCACCTGGCCTATCCCGGGTGGTCCGAGGGCAGGCTGAACCTCACCTTCATGGACCTGGCCAAGGAATTCTTTCTTGCGCACGGGTACCCGGTCGCCGAGACCTTTGTCGAGCGCGGCTATGACCCGGACGAGGAAGTGGACAAGCATGTGCGGGCCGACCTGGTCATCCTCCAGACGCCGGTGAACTGGTTCTCGGCGCCGTGGATCTACAAGAAGTACGTGGACGAGGTATTCAACCTGGGACTGGCCAAAAAAGCCCTGCTCGAAGGCGACGGCCGCACCCGCCAGGATCCAGGCCGGCAGTACGGGACGGGCGGTCTCATGCAGGGGAGGAAGTTCATGATCTCCGCGACCTGGAACGCCCCGCGAGAAGCCTTCGATAACCCCAACGGCGTGTTGTACCGCGGCAAGGGGACGGCTGATCTGTTCCTTCACATCAGCTCGAACTACCGTTTCATGGGGTTCGACATCCTTCCGGATTTTGGGGTGTTCGATATCTTCAAGACCCTTGACGTCCCGCGGGCCCTCGAAGACTACCGGCGGCATCTGGAGCGCCATTGCCTTTGAACACCCAGGCCGCCTCGCCGACATGAACGAAGGGGACCGCCCGCACCCTCCGGGCGCTCTGCGTCCCCCTCGTGCTCCCCACGTGGTGATCGGGCCAAGCCCGATCACCACGTCTGAATCCTGCGCCCCAGGCGTGAGATCCTGTCCCCCGGACCCTTCCATGAGCCGAGCACCCCTTTTCCCTCCCGCCCCGAGCCCCGATCCCGACGCATCCGGCCTGGCGAGGCTCGTCCAGCTCCTGAAGGCCCATGCGCCCTACGACGGCACCTTCGAGCTGCGGCTTCCGGGGGTGCATGTCTCCCGGGCCTCCCGCGCCCACGCGGACTTCCACCACGCCGTGCAGCGCCCGGGGCTCTGCCTGGTAGCCCAGGGGGCGAAGCGGGTGATGCTGGGGCCGGAGCGTTACGAGTACGATGCGTCGCGGGTGCTGGTCTATTCCGTGGACGTCCCCGTGTCGGCCCAGGTCACCCAGGCCAGCCTGGACGCGCCCTACCTCGGCGTCCGGGTGGATCTGGATCCGGCTCGGATCACCGACCTGACGGCCCGGGTCTATCCCCTCGGCCTGCCGCGCCGGGGCGACGGCCGCGCCATCTGCGTGGACCAGCTGGACGGGCCGCTGATGGACGCGGTGGCGCGGCTTCTGGAGCTGGCCTCCCGGCCCGGCGACGCGGAACTCCTGGCCCCCCTCGTCCTCGACGAGATTCTCATCCGCCTCCTGCGGAGCCCCCTGGGCCCCCGGGTGGCCCTGATCGGCCAGGAGGAGAGCCAGCTCCACCGCATCTCCCGGGCCGTGGCCTGGGTCCGCGCCCACTTCGACCAGCCCCTGGATGTCGAGCGGCTGGCCACCCTGGCCCACATGAGCCCCTCCTCCTTCCACCAGCACTTCAAGGCCGTCACCTCCTTGAGTCCCCTGCAGTACCAGAAGGCCCTCCGGCTCCAGGAGGCCCGGCGCCTCATGCTGATGAACCTGCTCGACGCGGGGACCGCCGGCCGTCGCGTGGGCTACCAGAGCCCTTCCCAGTTCACCCGCGAGTACGGCCGCTACTTCGGCAGTGCCCCCACCCGGCACATCGCCCACCTCCGCCAGCAGACCGGAGCCCCCGAGGCGGAAATCCCCGACTGACGCGGCTCAGGCCACGAACCCCACCCAGGCCACCCGCGCACCCAGGCGAGGCTGGCACGCGCCGTCCTGGGCCCGAGCGACTCCAGGTGATCGCTGCCTTACTTGGAAAACCCAAAAATCGAGAACATGGCGCGACGCCCGGGTGGCTTTTATCCTGTCAAGTGGACTGGCGCGTAGATCCCCATGAGCGTTAAAGAGACATTAAGGTTATTTGTCTTGGTTCAATCGAATTCAGCACCCTATCCTTCAAAATAGGATAAAGATGCTACTGTAAGGAACCAACCAGGAGCCCATCGCCCTGGATGCCAATCCAAACCCCACAAGGAGCACCTATGGCCGCGATCACCTACCACCCCGGAAAGGGCGTCAAGGACAAGGCCGAGTACCGGCTCGGAAAGGGGAGTGTCCCCAAGAGCGTGATCACACGTCTCCTCAAGGCCGTCGAGGGGAAGACCGGGGTTGCGCTGGATCGGGTCTTCTACCAGGGAATGGCCCGGTATGGGGCTTTCCTGGAATCCATGGAGGCGAATAACATCACGCCCGAACTCGCGATGAAGGAATTCCTCGGCCTCCTCCCCAAGAAGGCAGGAAAGCTGCGCATCGAGCGCGAGGCGGAAGGTGTCGCCAAGATTCTGGCGAAGAAGTACGCGAATCTCTCTCCCAAGGAGATGGTTGAGAAGTTCGTGATGACTGCGAACCGGCAGGAATTCAAGGATGAGGTGATTGATATCCTGAAGGGCTTCGAGAAGAACTACAAACGGAGTGCCACCGGGCGGATCAAGACGAGCCATCGCATGGGGAATTCGAAGGCCATCAAGGCTCTGGCGGCCTTCCGGGGCAAGAAGGTCAAGAAGTAATGATCGGATTTTTCGAAGAAGGGCCTCCTTCCCTGGAGGCCCTTCGTTTAGGTAGGGCGATGGGCAGCAAGGTCCGCGAGCGGGCTCTCCCAAGGCCTCGATAACGATCCAGGGTCAGGTTCACCTGCTGGTGGATCAGACGTGGCGTCCCGGCCCGGCCGGGGCGCCACGTGGGGGTGCACGAGGGGGGACATCGCGAGCCGCAGGCCAGCAGGCGGTCCCCCCTCGTTCAGGTCAGGTCAGCCCACCAGCCCCGCCCACGCCGCAAGCACGTTCTGCGCCTGCCGGATGGCGCCGCCTTCGCTCGGCGGCATGGGCAGCAGCACGGCGCCATCGGGGTTGAGCTGGGCGTCCTTGCGCTCGCGGACCCAGGCCATGAGCTTGGCGGGATCCACGGGCGTCTGGGGGCTGAGGCGCAGCTTGAGCCGGCCCTTGTCCACGGTGACTTCCGACACCGCCAGGGCCTGGGCACGGAGCTTCACCTTCAGGATCTCGAACAACCGCTGGGTGCCCTCGTCATCCTCCGGCACGCGGCCGAAGCGGTCCTCCAGGTCCAGCCGGTAGAGTTCCAGCTCCTGCTCGCTGCGCAGGCGGGAGAGGCGCTTGTAGGCCAGAAGCAGGGCGGGTTTATAACCAACCTTGAATCAGCCGGTTTCAACTACCCCAGGTGAACCAGGACAGGTTCGGTTACAGGTGCTTGCTCTTCGACTAGACCGGGAATCGGAACCTCACCCATAACCGACATTTCCGAGTTTCAGCAAAATCTAGAGAATCAATCGGGGTTCCTGCGCGGGAGCGAGAACATACCCAGAGGGTCGTGAGCCGAGGCAGTTGAGGCAACCTGGGGGCGAATCTTCTTCATCCCTATGCCTCCAGAGGTTCGTCTACGAACGATTCCCGAGGATCATACAAGGTCTGGCTCTCCAACCAGCGCTGTCCCTTGCTGGGATCTTCTTTGAGAGCCCGCTCGATGGCGAGGGTCTCACGGTATTCGGATGCCTCAGCCGCCATCGTCCACTGCGCGGTGATCCCAAGCTTTTCGAGTTCTCCCTTGATGACGGAGATCGGGACTCGGAAGAACTCCTTCCTCGGATTTACCTTGTTCACCTGGGCCGTGAGGAAGTGGCGATGGAGCGAGGTTTCGAGCGTTGGCGCATTCTCGCTGAAGATCATGGCGTGCACATCAAAGCCAAACGGCACACTGGCATCCCCAAGCTCCCGGATTCGATCCAGAGGCTCAAGGCGACGTGTGAGCCCTATCTTGAATACCTCCTCGCCGAACGAACCCACGTTGGAGATCACGTAGACATGCCCCATCCGGGTTTGCTCAGCCATGGACTTGGCCCGCTGGCTTCGCTCCTCGGCCTGCCGTAACTTCTCCGCCATCTCGGCGAGCTGGATCTCATACCGCTCGCGTTGGTCTGCGGATGCCTTCTCCACCTGAGCTTGGATCTTTTCCATGGCCTTCCGGAGAGCCTCTTCCTCCTTGGCCGCCTCGCGCATGGATCGTTCGAACTCACGCTGGGCTCGCTCCTCCTCCCGGATCTGCTCCTTGATCCTCCGCTGCTCCTCCTTATCCCTGGTCCTCAACTCTTGCACAGTGGCACCCCACCTTAGTTCGGTGAGCCGTGCCTCCAGGTATGAGTCCAGGATCCTTGCGCCCCGGAATGCAGCACCGTTGAAGTTGACCAGGTTGAAGGCATCCCGGATCTCCTGCTCCAGCTTTCCGACGTTGTCGGTCTTGGTCCTGGAGAGGATCGAGTCCACCTTCCCATTGAAGGCGTCTACTACGAAACGAATGGCGGTCTCTCGCCGGTTCTGCTCCACGTAGTCGCAGGTTGCCGCTTGGTTTCCTCGCACGAGCATCCGCGAACGTTCCCGAGCATTCTTCAGCTCCTCTCCTGCTTCCGTGAACCCATAGTCACTCGCTAACTCGTCAAGAAGGCTCCGGGAGGGGACCACGTACTGGTCTCCATAGCCCTCGATGAGGTTCTTCATGGCCTTGGCGACTTGCTCATACCGCTCTGCGTTCCGAAGCGCTTCAAAGGCACTCCCGGCAATCTCCCCCCCACGTTTCATCGCACCATCAACGATGGACTTGGCCTCATGGTGAGCCGAGACCATGATGCTCTCCGCCCGTTCCTGGGCAGTCTTGAGAATTTGGTTCGCTTGAGCCCGAACACTTTTGGCCTCCTCTTCTGCTTTCGCCAGGGTTTCGTTTGCCTCTCGGGTAGCCCGCTCCCGTATGGCGTTGGCAGCTCGCTCCGACACTTCAACGTTGTGTCCAGCTTCGGCGAAGATCCGCTCGACCTCAGCCTTGGCGTTTTGGATGGCCCGGTACTTACCCAGTGCTTCGTTCTCGCCCTTGAGGCGATCCTTCGTCGCATTGGCCTCGGCGAGAACGTTCCTCACCCCGTCCAGCTCTGCCTTGACCTTCTTCCGGTAGAGAAAGAGATAGATGCCCAATCCGACGATGGCGATCAAAAGGAGCAAGGTCATCTGTCACTCCATTGCTTTTACCAAGTTGACTACTCCTATTTGCTTCAAAGCTTCCAGCGAAGCCAAAGACAGTAGGTTTTGGGCGGGGCCGGAAGGCAATGCAGGCGAAGTATGAGTTAAACTAGGAGTCAGGTATTCTTGATAGCGGACTCATTCCGGGTAAGCAAGAAGAGTGATAACGTAAAAATAGCAAGAGGCACAAAATAACCAAGAAGTGAAAAGATCATTTTATTGCCTATGACGATTGAAATTCCTTTATCAGATGGGCAGGCCAAGAGAAAATCAAGGCGGGCGAGCAGGGCAATGAAGGTCATGGATGCCAAAAGGATAAGACCTGAAAAGAAAAAGCTCCAAGCAAACCGATCTCGCCTAAAAACGAAACCCCATGTTTTCATAATAGTAATAACCAAGGCGACCCAAAAACCAGCGAAAGTTACGAGCCATTGGCTAAGGATGGTATTCAAAGTGTACGGGGTTTGATAAGCCATTTTCTGGAATCCATCATTCCAGTAGTTTTTATTTGTGGCTACTCCAATCAGCACACCAAATAATATAAATAAATCAAAATAAATAATTACATCGCCCACCTTATATTTGTTCAGCAATTCTCGAAAGGATGTTGCCGTCTTAGGTTGCTGGTCCATATGGGTTCCTATGTCGGATGCCTAACGAAGGAAGTTAACCCGTCCGGCCTGCAGCGAGGCGTTGGGTGAAGCCATTCCTGCTGGGGTTGATGATGATGGTTCGCAACTAACAACTTGGACCACTGTATTTTCATCTCCTAGTTCGACAGTTCAACCAATCACGTATTTGCCAATGTTTTCCATCAGATGGATCTCTGACAACCCATCCATTTTTATCCATACCATTTAGTTTTAGAAAGTGGATTCTGGGATAAAGTTCCATGTAACCCTGTTTCGTCCAATCCTCTTCAGCGCCCTGCTCTGTTACAGGAAAGAGGCCGGCATGTACATGTCCACACGAACCATCGCCAATCCCAAGCTCCCATGGGATCCATTTTGAAGTCTTGGTTGCGGAGGTGACGAGGATGATCAACTTGTCACATTTTGCAATTTCAGACTTTAACAATACTGCCTTCCCCCAATCAGGAAGCCCTTGAAGGCGTTCATCCATGACATCTGCATATACCCCTACACCAAATTGACCGAAAAATTTCTCAACACCTGGGATAAATTTTGTATCTGCAGAGGAGTGGGAAATAAATACTTTTTTCATGCTTGCATCATAGGCGGCCCTTTTCTCTATATGGGACTTGGCAAATTCACGTCCACCGAGGCCCAGCAGCTCCTGACTACTCATGAACATTGCGAAACTCCTCCGACCCAAATGAGGTCATCTATTAATTACAAGTGTGTGAGATGGTATAATTGCTCTGCATATTTAATCAATCCTTCGTTTACTGTAATTAGATCTTTGATTAGTTCTTCATAACCCGGGAAGTCCTTCTGCACTTCTTGGGGTGACCGTACGGCCAATTCTTCTTTCTGCGTGGCATACCAACTTCGATATCGGGCCTGCCAGCGGGTGAGGTGAGGGCGAAGGCCATCGTTCAAAACTGCCAAAGAAATACGAACGATTTCGCGCGTACTGTGATCCTTTTGGATGAGCGTTGCAGGGATGTTCGCGATCAGATCACGCGTTTTACCGAATAACACGTACCAAGAGTCGTACACTTCGGTAATTACATCGTGTTCTGGGTCAAAAGGTAAAGCTGCTTTACGAGTTTTCAACTCCGTCCATATACGATGTGCGATTTGCAGATCCTCTGTGTTAGGACTTATTTCAAATTTCCCAATCCCAGCGAAGGTGACTTCCCCCTTCACAATAGACAATCTGGACCAAGGCCGAGGCCATCGCTTATTCCGCCAATAAGAGATCCAAACTCGAATGCCTATGGTCAAGGCAATGAACCCGATAACCAACCATACAGTTAGAGCAATTGATCGATCCGCCAATTCAATCTTCAGACTTTCTGGCAATAAGGAAACCCGGATCAGAGTTTTTTCGCCAGCCGATTCCACTTTAGCTAATGCAGGCACTGACATCTCAACAGGAATTGGAACTCCTGAAGAGACCGGTCCAATTTTTGGGACTGCTGTATCAATCTTTTTCGGATCGGCCCTGTATTGTTGTACTCGGGGATTTACCCCACCCATCATGACCATCCCTCCCCGGCTCTGTTCCGTTCGAACAGCGGACGAGAATTGTCCGGTTGAACTCGGAATTTCCTGAGGTAAGCCCTATGAACAGCTTCACTGATTTGGTCTGGATCATTCGTCCAAGCAATCATCTCGGCGAATCCGCACTCGATGTTGTCGTGAAGCCTGGGCGGTATGATTGTTGGTTCGTAGTGACCAGCCCCATGGTTGGGATGCGTCGGTAGAAGCACTCCGAGTAAACCCGAGCGAGGATTGAGATCGGTATTTCTTAGGCTTGACGAGATCTCCCAGTCCACATGCTTTCGTTTCCAGGTTTCCGCCCCGACTAGTACCACAGTTACTGAGGTGTCCCGCAGATACTGGTCGCGAATAATTCTACGAATGGTATCAGGCTGGCAGCTGGGATCTATATCCCCATCCTGAACCGCGCCAGGTGCCACTACACCAAATTTATTCCCGAATCTGAGTTCGAAGATTTTCTTGTAATTTTCATCATTCAGATGGTGAAAGCTGATGAAGGTTTTATGTCTTTCGGTCATAGGCCCTCAACGAAATATTAAAATTCTGTATGAATAGCAAGCATCTTGTTACGATTAGGGCTTTGCAGTGGCCTATTTCTTTTTCGTGCCCTTAGCCTGGGCCTCAACAGACCCAGCGGCTGATTTTGAATCCCGGCTAGTTCGACCATCACGGAGCACCTTGGAGGCTTCTGTGGCTACCCGGGGGCTGGTCTCCGCCTGGTCCTTGCGTGCTTGCTGTAAAGCCGACCCAGCTACAGATTTAGATTTCGGGCTGCTACTCGAAGACTGAAGCACTCGAGATGCTGCCGAGGCGGCGGTGGATGAAGTGTGCTTTCGGTTGGCCATCACCCTCTCCTCTTAGGAACATTGCTTCAGCGAGAGCAGATTGTTGTTCCATGATCCGTCGGCATGTGTTTGAAGAAATGGCGCACGTCCGTCTGTT
>JAKAMQ010000001.1 GCA_021812805.1 Acidobacteriota bacterium | reverse complement strand
GCCGACGCCGCGTCCTCCGGCTCCCCGCCGAGCGGGTCGCCGAGCGGGGCCCCCGGAAGCGCGAGACGTACCGCGATGGGGGCGAGAGCTGGGTGGAATGTACGCACCGGTTCCAGATGTAGGGGGTGTTCGCTTCCCGATTCCGCCCCTGGGCGCGCGGCCTCCGGCCTACGCGCACGTACTGCTTCCAGATGCAGGCCTGCCGTTCAGATGCGTTCGGCCAGATCATCGAGGCAGGCCTCGACGGCGCGGTTGGGCACGGGGGCGCCCGCGAGATGGAGGCGGGCTTCGGGATCGGCCATGAGGCTCCGGCAGCGGGCCAGGAGGCGCGCCGGCAGGTCCGGGCCCTGGAGCTCGATCACCGCGTGGCCGGCTTCGGCCAGGGCCCGGGCATTCATGAGCTGATGCCCCTGGGCGGCGGTGGGAAGGGGGATGAGAATGGCGCCCCGTCCCGCGGCGGCCAGTTCGGCGCAGGTGCTGGCGCCGGAGCGGCTGATGATGATGGATGCCTCCTCCATCGCCTCATCCACGCGCTCGAGGAACGGCACGAGTCGGTGGCGGGCGTGGCGAGGGCGCTCCCCGAGGCGTGTGAACTCTGCGGAACCCGTCTGCTGGAGGATCTCCCAGTCCGGGAAGGTTTCGAGGAGTGGGGCGCCGATCTCCAGGATCGCCTCGTTGATGGCGCGGGCGCCGCCGCTGCCCCCCAGGACCAGGAGACGGAAGGGCGGCTCCAGGACATCCAGGGGCCGGAAGGGGCGCAGGAAGGCGCGCCGTACGGGCGTGCCCACGACGAGGCTAGCCGAGCCCTGGAGCCGGGCCTGGGCCGCCTCCAGGCCGCACCAGACCCGGCGTGCCTTCGGCGCCACCAGGCGGATCAGGGCCCCGGGTGCCGCGTTGCTCTCGTGGAGGAAATACGGGATGCCCAGGCTCCGGGCTGCCAGCAGGGCGGGGGCGGCGCCGTAGCCGCCGGTTCCGATCACGGCCCAGGGCCGCTGCTGTCGCCAGAGCCCCTTGAGGTGGGAGGTGGCCCGCCAGAGTTTCCAGGCGGAACGGGCCGCGCGAAGGGGGGAGCGGCCCAGGAAGCCCTCCACATCCAGCAGCAGGTGGGGCCAGGGGCTTTCCGGCAGCCGGCGCGCCTCGATGCCGCGCTGGGCGCCCACGAAGGCCACGGTCCGCTCCGGCCAGCGGGCCCGGGCGCCCTCCGCCAGGGCCACGGCCGGGAAGAAGTGCCCGCCGGTGCCGCCACCGGTGAGGACCAGGGCCTGGGTGAAGTCGGGTGGAAGCATGGGATCAGGCTACCCGGAGTCGGTGAACGCAGGAATGGCGCAGCTGTGCATAATGAATCCAGAGGTCGTCAGACCTCCGCCACATTCGACTGAACGGTTCAGTCCGGGCCCCCGAGAGGGGGCGTGTCCCAGGAGCATCCATGAAGATCCTCGTCGCCCTCAAACAGGTCCCCGACACGGAGACCAAGATCAAGGTTGCCGCCGATGGCCGGTCTCTGGACCCGGCGGATGTCAAGTGGATCACCGGGCCGTACGACGAGTACGCACTGGAGGAGGCCATCCGCATCAAGGAAGCCAAGGGCGCGGAAGTGGTGGCCCTTTCCGTGGGCAGTGACAGCGCCAAGGAAGTGCTGCGCAACGCGTTGGCTCTGGGGGCTGACAGCGCCGTGCTCCTGAAGGGCGATGGGCAGGGCGATGCGTTCGCCGTGGCCCAGATGATCGCCGCCTATGCCCAGGGCAAGGGCTTCGACCTCATCCTCTGCGGCAACAAGGGCATCGGGGGCGACAATGCCGCCATGGGCCCCATGCTGGCCGAGCTCATGGGCATCGCCCAGGCGAACGTCATCGTGAAGCTCGAGCTGGGCGAAGGCACGTTCCGGGCTGAACGCGAGATCGAGGGTGGCAGCGAGGTGGTGGAAGGTGCCCTGCCGGCCGTCATCACCGCCCAGAAGGGCCTGAACGAGCCCCGCTACGCCAGCCTCAAGGGCATCATGGCCGCCAAGAAGAAGACCATCGAGGAACTGGAGGCGGCCTCCGCGCCAGCCGTGGCCGTGGTGAGCGCCCTGGCCCTGCCGCCGGAACGGCCGGCGGGCCGTCTGCTGGCGGGGGAGCCCGCTGCCCAGGCCCAGGCCCTGCTCCAGGCCCTCAAGGACGAAGCCAAGGTCTTCTAGGCGAACCCCTCCGACTGAACCCCATTCGAAAGGACCACCCATGATTCTCGTGTTCTGTGAACTGAAGGACGGCAAGATCCGCAAGCCCAGCACCGAGGCCCTGAGCGCAGGCCGCCGCCTCGCGGACGCCTCGGGACAGCCCCTTGGCGCCCTGTTCGCGGGCGCCTCCTGCGCGGGCGCCGCGGAGGCCGCCACCTACGGCGCTGATGTGATCCTCACTGCCGAGGGGGCCACCCTCGGTTCCTATTCCAGCGATGCCTACGCGCAGCTGGTGGCCGACGCCGTGAAGGCGAAGGGCGCCACCGTGCTGCTGGCGGGCGCCACCGCCATGGGCAAGGACGTGGCGCCCCGCGCTGCCGCGCGCATGGGCGCGGGCTACGCCTCCGATGTGACGGGCCTCTCCATGGCGGATGGCAAGCTGCAGGCCGTCCGTCCGGTCTATGCCGGCAAGGCCTTCGCCACCATCACCTTCACCAGCGCGGTGCAGGTGGCCAGCACCCGTCCGAATGTCTTCCCTGTGGTCGAGAAGGCCGGGGCCGGCGCCGTGGAAGCGCTTCCTGCCCCCGCCGGCGACTTCAAGTCCGTGGTGAAGGAGATTCTGGCCAAGGCCGGCGGCAAGGTGGACCTCACCGAGGCCAACGTCATCATCTCCGGCGGCCGTGGCATGAAGAGCGGTGACAATTTCAAGATCCTGGAAGAGCTGGCGGATGCCCTCGGCGGCGTCGTGGGCGCCTCTCGTGCAGCCGTGGACGCGGACTGGGGCCTGCCCCACAGCATGCAGGTCGGCCAGACGGGCAAGGTCGTGAGCCCCACCCTCTACATCGCCTGCGGCATCAGTGGCGCCATCCAGCACCTCGCCGGCATGAGCGGTTCGAAATTCATCGTGGCCATCAACAAGGATCCCGAGGCCCCCATCTTCAAGGTGGCCAGCTACGGGATCGTCGGCGACCTCTTTGAGGTCATTCCGGAACTCACCAAGGCCGCCAAGGCCATGGGTGTCGGCAAAGGGTGACGCTCCACGGGGGGCGCCCTGCGCGCACATCCCCGATCTCACGCCCCGTCTGCGCCCGGCGAAAGCCGGGCGCGCGCGTTCAGGCGGGATCAAAGCCTTCGTCCCGCAGGAAGTCCCGGGCGTCCTCGGGATCGCCGAAGCGGGCGATGATGGCGTCGCCTTCCCGCGCGTCACCATCGCGTTCGTCCAGGCGGTTGCGTTCCCGGATGACACAGGCCCCGCCGATCTCGTCCAGGCCGAACTGGACCAGCTCCCAGTTCGTGCCGTGCTCGTCCTGCCACCGTTCCACGTGCAGATCAGTGACCATTTCCGCCTCCCTGGGCTCGAATGCGCCCCGGAGAGGTTACGTCCGTTCGAAGAACAGCACCACCATGCCGAAGCCGACCCGGTCGCCATGCTTCAGTTCCCGCGGTTCGCCCGGCTGGATCCGTTCGCCGCGGATGAAGGTGCCATTGGCCACGCCGTGCTCTTCCAGCAGGAAATAGCGGTTGTGCTCGCACAGGATCCGCGCGTGGCGGCGGGAGACACTCAGGTTGTGATCCTCTTCGGTGAGGTCAATGTCCGGGTGCACACCCGTGCTCGGATCGTACCGCCCGATGAGGGAACCGTGGGAGAGGATGGGATAGGGCCTGCCGCTCAGCACGGAGACCAGGTTGGCCACGGGGCCCTGGGGGGCCTGATGGGCCGCCTTGCTGGTTTCGAGGGTTTCGACCCGTTCGCCCAGCTCGCGGTGGCGCTGGGCCAGCCGCTGCATCATCTTCACGGACACTTCCGGGTTCTGGCGGATCATGCGCAGGAAGGTGCCCCGGTTGATGGCGATGAGATCCGAGTCCTCCAGGGCCAGGGCCGTGTGCTGGCGGGGCAGGGCCTCCAGCAGGCTGCCTTCGCCGAAGAAGTCGCCTTTGCTGAGTTCCTCGACCCAATCGCCTTTGGGCTCCTCAGAGACGTAGAGGCGGACCTTGCCTCCGAGGATGATGTACATCTGCTGGGCCATCTCTCCTTTGCGGAAGATGACTTCCCCCTCGCGGAAGCGCAGTTTGCTCTGATCAATGAAGCTCGGTTCGGCCATGGGCATCCCGGGTGTGCCTAACTCTACCTCAGCGGCCCTCCGGGATGGAATGTCACCTCACGCCGAGACCGAAGACCCGGGCGACCAGGCCCTCCAGAAGGTGGGCCTCGGGGGCGCTGAAGCCAGCCGGGTGGGTGGAGTCGAGATCCAACACCGCCTCCAGCCGGTCCTGGATCCGGACCGGGATCACCAGTTCGCTGCGGGTGGCGCCATCGCAGGCGATGTGACCCGGGAAGGCGTGAACATCGGGCACCCGCTGCGTGGTTCCCGTGCGTGCGCAGGCACCACAGACACCGCGGCTGAAGGGAATGCGCAGGCAGCCCATGCCGCCCTGGTACGGCCCCACGGCGAGCAGGTCTTCGCCGATGCGGCGGTAGAAGCCGCACCAGTTGCACTGGGCGAGGGTGTCCCACAGAAGGCAGGCCAGGGTGGCCTGGATCGCGACGGCATCGGTCTCGCCCTCCAGGACCGCTTCGATCTGGGGCAGGGCGGTCTCCAGGCGCGCCAGACGTTCCGCCTCCGGGAGCAGGATGCCCCGTGCCACCTTCGCCAGCAGGATGCCCTCGCTCACGCTCCCCCCTCCGCTATGCTCATGCTCATGTCCATTCTGCGCCATCTCGCGGCTCCGCTGGCCCCGCTCTATGGGCTGGCGGTGCGGGCGCGGAACCGGTCCTTCGACCTCCACCCGGATCGCGCGGCGCGGGTGCCGGTACCTGTGGTCTCCGTGGGGAACCTGAGTACCGGCGGGACCGGGAAGACCCCGCTTTCCCTGTTCCTGGCGGAAGCCCTGGAAGCCGCCGGCTGGCCGAATGCCGTGGTCTCCCGGGGCTATGGCGGCCGCCGGGAGGTGGATCCCATGAGCGTGGAGGCTGACTCGGATCCCCGGCAGGTCGGGGATGAACCGCTGCTCATGGCGCGGCGCCTGGGGCCGGAGCGGGTGGTGGTGGGCCGCCGGCGGCATGCGGCAGCCCTCCGGGCCCTGGCTCAGCGGCCAGATCTGCGTTGCCTGCTCCTGGATGACGGGTTCCAGCACCGGGCGCTCCACCGTGACCTGGATCTCCTCCTGCTGGATGGGGTCCGCCTGTGGGGGAATGGGCGCCTGTTGCCCCGGGGCGACCTGCGCGAGCCGGTGGAGAGCCTCCGGCGCGCCCATGCCCTCGTCGTCACGCGGGCGGCGCGGGTCCAGGATCGCGCGGCCGTGGAGGCCTGGTGGGCCCGACACGGATCCGGTGGCCCCATCTTCTGGGTGGATTTCGCCCTCGGGGCGCTCCGCCGTTGGGGTTCGGAGGAGCGGATCGGCCTGCCCTGGGCGGGGCAGGGGCCGGCGTTCGCCTTTTGCGGGCTGGGGCATCCCGAGGCCTTCTACGCGGATCTTCTGGTCGCAGGCCAGGGCTGGACGGGCACGCATTCCTTCCCCGACCATCGTGGACCCGGCCCCGGGGATCTGCAGGCCCTCCAGGTTCAGGCTCGGGACGATGGCGCCACCTGGCTGGTCTGCACCGAGAAGGACGCGGTCAAGCTCGGCCCCAGCCATGCCGCCGTTCTGGACCTGCCGCTCCTGGTGGCCGAGCAGCGCTGCCTGGGGGGGGAGCCTCTCCTCCAATGGCTTCTCGGCCGCCTGCAGGAACTCTAGGCGGGGGAGGTGCGGGCCGTCCGGCGGCAACCCAGGCCGTGAGCACCACGTGGCGGGGGTCTGGGGGCACGCCAGTGCCCCCAGCGGGGTGACAGCCCTGGCGCGTCTGCGCGCAAGGGCGCCAGAGGGGCCATGCCCCGATGGAAGTGCACCTCGCCTTCGAGCCGTTGATCCAGGTATTTCAGGCGAGGTGCCCTAGCGGTGCTTCGACAGCAGCGTCTGGCCGAGGCCCAGCATGAGCAGGAAAAGGGCGAAGGCCAGGGCATCCCGGAGCGGCAGGGTCTTCCGGCCGCGCACCTCCGTGCGGGTGCGTCCGGGGCGGGCGATCCAGCGTCCGTCGCGCTGGGTGGTGACGCTGAACGCGCGGACGACCGTATCCTCCGCGGGCGCCCGGTCGCTGGTCTGGCGGTTCCCCGCCGCGTCCTCCCAGTGGAAGAAGGCCTTGGTGTCCGTGACGGGTTCATCGGCCAGCTGCACCTCGACCCCCGGCCTGAGCACCAGCGACATGCCCGGCAGGCTGCCCAGGAAGCCCTGCTCCCGCTGGTAGCCCGTGGCGAACATCAGGGCCAGCACCCCGAAGGAGATCCCCAGCAGCGCGAGAATGATGCCGGTTTTTCGCATGGCTGGCCTCCGGAGCGGTGGGACCATCCTAATGCACCCGGCCTGGAATGCCCGTACAAGGGCGAGCGGCCCATCCGTCGCGGGCCCGCTTCACCCCATCGCCTCCAGGCAGGCCGTCAGGGACTGGAGGGTGAAGGGCTTGGCCATGAGCGACACCTTGGGCACCCGGGAGACTAGGTCCAGGGCCTCCTGATCGGCCCGTCCCGTGGCCAGCACCACGGGCAGCTCGGGATGCAGGGCGCGGAGCCGGACGAGGGTGGCCGCGCCGCCGATGCCGGGCATGTTGAGGTCGAGGATCACGCCGTCCACCTCCAGCCCCGCTTCCAGCCGCACGAGGGCCTCCTCGCCCAGTCCGACGATCTGCGGCGCGTGGCCGATCGCCTCCAGCATGGGCCCCAGGCTCTGCTGGATGAGTTCGTCGTCGTCCACCACCAGGATGCGGAGGGCGCGGCCCCTCCGGAACCGCAGGCGCACCGGCGAGGCGTCCTCAGCCGAGGCGGGCCCGGCGGGGAGGCGGATGGCGACCTCGGTGCCCTGGCCGGGGTGGCTGCGGATCTGGAGATCCCCGCCGTGGGCCTTCACGGTGCGGTACACGATGGAGAGGCCCAGCCCCGTGCCCTTGCCCTGGGGCTTGGTCGTGAAGAAGGGATCCAGGGCCTTGTCGAGCACCTCCGGCGACATGCCGCAGCCCGTGTCGGCCACCTCGAGATGCACGCAGCCGGTGGGCTCGTTCCAGGATTTCACGGTGAGCAGGCCGCCCTCCGGCATGGCGTCCACGGCGTTCACGCAGAGGTTCATGAAGGCGTGGCCCAGGGCCGCCGGATCGCCCTTCACCGGGCTCAGGGTCTCCGAAAGGTCCGTGTGGATCCGCACCTTCTGGAGCGTCGTCCGTTCCAGGAGGGCGATCCCTTCGGCCACCACGGCGTTGAGATCCACCCGTTGCTCCTCGGTCAGGGCCGTGCGCGCGAAGCCCAGGAGGCCCTTCACGAGCGTTCCGCCGCGCAGGCAGGCCTTGACGATGGTCTCCATGTTCTTCTGGAGGCGCGTCCCTTCCGGGGCCGAGGCCTGGTGGAAATCGGCGATGGTGAGGATGGCCGCCAGCACGTTGTTCATGTCGTGGGCCACGCCCCCCGCCAGGCTGCCCAGGCTGTCCAGCTTCTGGGCCTGGGCCACCTGGTCGGCCAGGCGCCGCCGGTCCTCCTCCGCCTGCCGGCGGGCGGTGACATCCATGGCCGCCGACAGGAGGTAGGTCTGCCCGTGGAGGTCCACCAGCCGGCCCGAATAGGCCACGAAGAGGGTGGAGCCATCCTTGCGGCGGAAGACCACCTCGAAGCCGTGGACCTCCTCGCCCCGGCCCAGGCGCTCCACCGCCGACTGCCGATCCGCCGAATCCGCCCAGAGCCCAATGTCCAGCGAGGTCTTGCCCTCCACCTCGCCCTTCGCATAGCCGAACATGGAGAGGAAGGCCGCGTTCACCGAGACGAACTCGCCTGTCTTCAGGTGGGTGATCCCCAGGGCCGAGGGGAAGAACTGGAAGGCCTTGAGGAAGAGATCCTCGCTCTCGGAGCGGGTTGCCGGCGCCAGGGGGGCGGGGGTCTCCGCCATCCTCAGCCCGAGGCAGGGCTCGCCTGCCCAGTCCACCCGGGTGCCCGACACCCCGTGGCCCAGGATGCGGCCCGTCCCGCCGCCGAACACGCGGTCCCGTGCCGCCGTATCCGGCCAGAACCCCAGATCCCGGCCCGTCCGCCCCAGCAGATCCTCCGCCCGGGCCCCCGTCCGGCGGCACCAGGCCCCGTTGACCCGCACCATCCCGTCGTCCCGCAGCCGGACCACACAGAGCCCCTCGGGGAATCCGTCGAACAGCCAGTCATTCAGGGGGGGCGTCGGCATGGGATGAGAGATTAAGACTCACAACAAGGGTTGGGAGCCAAGGCTACAGCCCGCTGGAAGGCCTTGCCAAGGGAATCTTCGGGGAATGAGGGGGCTCACACCACCGGGAAGGCCCCCTCGACGGCGGCCCCCATCGGGTCCACCTCAACCAAGGGGGTCACGATGCGTGTCGTCCCGGGGGTCAACGTTCATGTCGTTTGGCAAGGGGGAGACAGAAAAAGCAAAAGGCTGGGACACCGATGCACCCCGATCAAAGCGGATGGACACCGATAAGGCAGAACAACCTGGAGCCGCGCCTTGTCTTTATCGGTGTTCATCGGTGGCTTCCCTTTCCTTTTCAATGAATTGGAACCACAGATGCACACAGATGAACACGGATGGAAGAACGCCGGGATGCGGATGAACAGGGCTCTCCGGGCCGCCGTGGGGTACGCCTGACCCCCATGCGGCCGCCCGGCACCCCCGGCAGTATCGGCGTGCGCCCCCATGCCCGACCCCCAGACCGCCGAGCGCCTGTGGGGCCTGAGCGAGCGGCTCAGGGGGGTGCGGTTCGAGGGGTGAGGCGGTCGACCACCCACGCCATAAATGCCTCGGTTTATCTGGATTCCTGGAGTTTCCCAATCGACTGAGACGTTCAAACCCACGAAATTCTTTCGTCTCACCCCATCCTGACTGACTCCCAGTGGGCCCCCGCTCCGTAGGCTGCCCCGCAGCCTACTCCGCGACCCACTTGGTCGTCACCCCATCGGCTCTTCATGCCCGCACTTGGGGCAGAGAAGGACCTGGATGGGATCCTTGCCGCGGAGTTTGCGGGTCTTTTCGCCCATGGTGGGGTTCTTGCACGCGGGGCAGGTGACGGGGACGGGCTTGTCCCAGGCGGTGAAGTCGCACTTGGGGTAGTTGGTGCAGCCGTAGAAGACTTTGCCGAAGCGGGTCTTGCGGGGGCTGAGGCCGCCACCGCACTTGGGGCAGGGGACGGCGAGGATCTCCTTCTTCACGGTCTTGCAGGTGGGGTAGTCCACGCAGCAGACGAACTCGCCGTAGCGGCCGTGCCGCTTCACGAAGCCCTTGCCGCAGTTGGGGCATTTCTCGCCGGTGGGTTCGTCCGGTGGAACCGGGATGCCTTTCGGATCGGCCTTCACGATGCCCTTGCAGGCGGGGTACTTGGGGCAGGCCCAGAAGGGGCCCCACTGGCCCTTGCGCAGGTTCATGGGGGTGGTGCCGCAGAGCGGGCACTCCGGCGCGTCCTCCGGCTCCTCCATCTTTTCGAGGTCGGCGGTGTAGTCGCACTTGTCCTTCTCGTTCTCCGCACCGTAGTTGGTGCAGCCCACGAAAAGGCCGTTGCGGCCGATGCGCTTGAGCAGGGTGCCCGGGTGTTTCTTCCGGTCGCCGCACTTGGGGCACTTCTCCCCCGTGGGCACGCCGGCCTTGAGGTTCTGCATGTCCTGCCCGGCGGCCTTGAGCGCCAGCTCGAAGGGCCCATAGAAGTCCGTCATGGCCTTCTTGAAGGTGAGCCTGCCCTCCTCGATGCGGTCGAGGTTGCCCTCCATGCCCGAGGTGTACTTGGGATCCAGCAGGTCCTGGAAACCCTGCAGCAGCAGGTCGGTGACCGTCATGCCCAGATCGGTGGGCTTGAAGCGGCCTTCGTGCTTCTTGACGTAGTCCCGGTCCTGGATGGTGGCGATGATGCTGGCGTAGGTGGAGGGGCGGCCGATGCCATCCTCCTCCAGCTCCTTCACGAGCGTGGCCTCGTTGAAGCGGGCGGGGGGCTTGGTGAACTGCTGATCGGTGTCGAGCTGCTCCAGCTTCAGGGGCTCGCCCAGCTTCAGGGCCGGCAGCAGGCCCTCCTCGCCCTCGTCCTCCTCGTCACCCTTGGCGGCATCGGCGATGGCCTCGGCGTCGGCCTCGGTGGCGTCGGCCCGGTACACGGCCAGCCAGCCGGGGAAGCGCTCGATCTCGCCCTTGGCCTCGAAGAGGGCCGTTTCCTTCTTGCCCAGCTCGGCTTCGGTCTGCACCACGGTCTCATCGAAGCGGGCGGCCTCCATCTGGCTGGCCATCGTCCGCCGCCAGATGAGGGCATAGAGGCGGAACTGGTCGGGCTCCAGGTGGCCCCGCAGGCTCTCGGGCGTGCGGGTGACGTCCGTGGGGCGGATGGCCTCGTGGGCATCCTGGGCCCCGGCCTTGCCGGTGTAGATGCGGGCCTTGGCGGGCAGGTACTCCTTCCCGTACTTCTTGGCGATGAATTCGCGGGTGGCCTCCACGGCTTCGGGGGCCATGCGGGGCGAATCGGTGCGCATGTAGGTGATGAGGCCCACGGGCCCCTGGCCGAAGTCCACGCCCTCGTACAGGCGCTGGGCGTTCTGCATGGTGCGGCTGACGCTCATCTTGAGCTTCTGCGCCGATTCCTGCTGGAGCTTGGCGGTGGTGAAGGGAGCGGCGGGGTTCCGCTTCTTCTCCTTGGTTTCGAGGCCGGTCACCGTGTAGGCGGCCTTTTCCAGCTTCGCCTTCAGCTCCTTGGCCTGGGCGGCATCGGCGATGCGGCGCTTGGTCTCTTTGTTGCCGAGCTGGAGGGCCTCGCCGCCCACCTTCACCAGCTTCATCCAGAAGGCGGGGGGCAGCTTGGCGGCGAACTTGCCCTTCACCACCCAGTATTCGACGGGGACGTGGGCCTGGATCTCCCGCTCGCGGTCCACGATGATGCGCACGGCCACGCTCTGGACGCGCCCGGCGCTGAGGCCCCGGCGCACCTTGTCCCAGAGCACCTGGCTCACCTTGTAGCCCACGAGGCGGTCCAGCACCCGCCGGGCCCGCTGGGCGTCCACGAGCTTCTTATTGATGACGGTGGGCGCGGCCATGGCCTTCTGGATGCCGGCCGGGGTGATCTCGTTGAAGAGGACCCGGCTCACGGGCAGGGTCTTGGGGGGCTTGATGGCCTCCAGCAGGTGCCAGCTGATGGCCTCCCCCTCGCGGTCGGGGTCGGTGGCGAGCACCAGCTCGGAGGCGGTCTTGGCGGCAGCCCGCAGCTCCTTGACCACCTTCTCCTTGGCCGGGCTGATCTCGTACTCCTCCTGGAACCCGTTCTCGATGTCCACGCCCAGCTTCTTGGGCAGATCCCGGATGTGGCCCACGGAGGCCATGACCTTGTACCCCTTGCCGAGGTACTTGGTGATGGTCTTCGCCTTCGAGGGGCTTTCGACGATCACGAGCTTGGTCACAGGCATCTCCCAGGGGGCTAAGGATGGAACCTAAGGGCAGAGGTTTGTCAAGTAATCCGGGCGGGAGCGAGTTCCTCAAGCAGCTGGACAGGGGATAAACAAATCCTTGCAGCACCCTCTCTTAGCAAAGCGTTGGGCCCCTCGGCGGAGGGATCCTCCGGTGATCCGGGGCACACCCAGAGCTCCTTGCCCAGGTCGAGGGCGAGGCGGGCGGTGACCAGGGAGCCGGATTGCTGCCGGGCCTCGATGACCAGCACCCCTTCCGTCCAGGCCGCCAGCAGCCAGTTGCGCCGGGGGAAGTGCCACTTCCGGGGCGGGGCCTCGGGCGGGAAGGGGGTGAGCACGCCGCCCCCGGCCGCGACGATCCGGTCCATCAGGGGCCTGTGCTCGGGCGGGTAGGGCTGGTCCAGGCCCGAGCCCAGCACGCCCCAGGTGGCGCCCGCCGCCAGGGCCCCTTCGTGGGCGGCGCCATCCACGCCCCGGGCCAGGCCCGAGAGCACGGCCACGCCCGCCGCCGTGAGCGCCTTCGCCCAGGCCCGGGCCCGGGCCCGCCCGCGGGCGCTGGCCGAGCGGCTGCCCACCACGGCCACCCGGGGGCCGGGCGGCGGCAGGGTGCCGCGCACCCACAGGGCCACGGGGTAAGGCAGGGGCGCCAGCAGGGCGTCCACGCCCTCGTCGCCGGGCAGCAGCAGGCGGGCGCCGCGGTCCCGGGCCTCGGCCTGGCGCCGGGGGAGGTCGGCCATCAATCCCGCCAGGGCGTCGGTTCCCGCCGGGGGCAGGGCGGGGACGCCGCCCGCCTGCAGCTCGGCCCAGAGGGCGGCCTTCTGGCGCTCGGGCCAGTCCAGGAGGGTGAAGGCGAGGGCCCAGGGGCGGAGATCCATGCGAGGCCGGGAAGGTGTCCCCATCCTGGGACGGGGATGCGGCGGGGCGCAAGCGGGGAACGGCGCAGGCTTTCTCCTTGCGTTCCGGGCCTGGGCCGCTAGACTGGTTCTCTTGGCTGTTCCGCCCCTTGGCCCGTGAGGTTCCCATGTCCCGTCAGTGCGAAATCTGTGGCAAGAAGCCCCAGTTCGGGAACAACGTCTCCCACTCCAACAACGTCACCAAGCGCCGTTGGAACCCGAACATCCAGCGCGTGCGCGCCCTCGTGGGCGGTGTGCCCAAGCGGCTGCGCGTCTGCACCTCCTGCATCCAGGCCGGCAAGATCCTGAAGGCCGTCTAGGATCCAGGCACCCTTCTGAAGCGGCGGCCTGCGGGCCGCCGCTTCGCGTTCCGCCCCCTGTACACTGGATCCCATGCTGCTCGCCCTCGACACCACCACGGAGATCCTCCACTTGGCGCTGATCCAGGGCGACCGGGCCTGGACCCGGCGGGTGGCGTCGGGGCCAGGGCGGGGCCACAGCGAGCGGCTGATCCCGGCCCTGGACGGCCTCCTGGCGGAGGCGGGCGGCACGCCCGCAGACCTCACGGGCGTGGCCGCCTGCGTGGGCCCGGGCGGGTTCACGAGCCTGCGCATCGGCGTGGCCACCGCCGAGGGCCTGGGCCTCACGGGCCTGCCCACCTGGGGCTTCTCCGCCTTCGCCTTCCGCGCCGAGGCGTTGCGCCAAGCCGTCGAGGGCCAGGCCGGCGTGGCGGGGCCCCTGTGGATCCTCCTGGATGGCCAGCGGGGTGAGGCCTTCCATCAGCGCTGGGCGGCGGAGGCCACGGAACCGGCGGGCAAGCATCCCGTCGCCACCCTGGCGGAGCGCGTGAAGGGCGAGCCCTGGTGGGCGCCGGAAGCCTACGCCCCCACGGTGGCGGCGGCGCTGCCCGAAGGACGGATCACCCTGGCGGACGAGGGCGCGGCCATGCTGGCGGGCCTGGTGGCGGCGGCGCGGCGCGCGGCCCAGGGGCCGCCGGAGAACCCGCTCACGCCCTTCTACCTGCGCCAGACGGACGCGGAGCTGAACTTCCCCCACGCCGCCGCCCACCTGCCGGAGACCCTGCGCAAGGGCGTGGCGCGATGAGCGACGAGGTCCGGCGCCTCGCGCCCGGCGAAGGCCTGCCGGACTGGGTGGCGCGGCTGGACCGCACGGCCTTCGGCGCCGCCTGGAAGGCCCCCGCCGCCCACGAGGCCCTGTGGCTGGTGCCTGGGGTGGCCTTCGCCCGCTGGAGCCGCGTGCCCGCCGCCGGGGAGGCCGAGCTGCTGCGCATCGCCGTGGATCCCGCCCACCGGGGCCGGGGCCTGGGCCGGCTGCTGCTGGAGGCCTGCCAGCGCGACCTGGAAGCGGAGGGCCTCGTCCATCTCTTCCTGGAAGTGCGCGTCTCCAACGCCGCCGCCATCCGCCTCTACCGCGCCTGCGGCTGGGCGCCCTGCGGCCGCCGCCCCGGCTACTACCCCGATGGCGAGGACGCGGCGCTGTTCCAAAGGACACCATGAGCCCGTTCGATTCCCTCCGATGGGCCCGCGAGGGGGTGGCGGCCTTCCTGCGGGGCCTGCGGCGGAATCGCCTGGCGGAGCTGCGCGCCGGCTGGGGCAAGCCGGTCGCGCGTGAACGGGACCTGGATCTCCTCCGGATGTACCACGATCTGGTGGCGGAGCCGGGAACCACGGTGGACGAGACCACCTGGCAGGATCTGGCTCTGGATGAGGTGTTCGCCCAGGTGGACCGCACCTGCAGCCAGGCCGGTGGCCAAGTGCTCTACCACCAGATGCGGACCTACCTGGATGACGACACACGCCTGGCGGAACGGACCCGGCAGTATCGCCTGTTCCGGCAGGATGCCGCCCTGCGGGAGGCGATCCAGCGGGCGCTGCGGCCGCTGGAGTCCCGCCGGACGGGCTGGCTGGCGCCCCTGTTGGTGTCGCCCTTGCCGGAGCGCCCGCGTCATGCCTGGCGCTGGTACCTCCTCAGCGGCCTGTCCCTGGCGTGTCTGATGGGGTTGTTCGTCGTTCCTTCCCTGCCCCTGTTCCTGGCCGCCTCAGGACTCCTGGTCATCAACCTGGTCATCAACGAGACCTACGGGCGGAAGGTCACACCCCACTATCGTGGGTTCGCGCAGGTGGATCACCTGTTGACCATCGTCCGGAGCCTGGCCAAGGTGTCGGACTCCCACGGCCTGCCGCAGCTGGAGGCGATCCGGGCCCGGGCGCCCATGGCCGCGGCGCTTCAGAAGAAGCTCGGCTGGTTCGCCAGGGATCGAAGCCAGATGGGGGAGGCGGGCACGGCCATCATGGGCCTGCTGAATCTGGCCTTCCTCCTGGACATCCTGGCCTTCCTCCGGATCCTGGAGGCCCTGCGCCAGCACCAGCCAGAGCTGGTGGATCTGCTGGAGGCGGTGGGCTCCCTCGATGCGGCGATCTCCGTCGCGTCGTATCTGGAAGGCGCGCCCTGCGCCTGCGAGCCCCGGCTGGTGGAGGAACGGCGGATCGAGGCCACGGGCCTGTGCCATCCCCTCCTGGTGGAGCCCGTGGGCCACGATCTGGCGCTGGTGGACCAGTCGGCCCTCATCACAGGCTCGAACATGGCGGGGAAGACCACCTTCATCCGCACCGTGGCGATCAACGTGATCCTGGCCCAGACGCTCCACTTCGTTCTGGCTGAGAAGGCAACGCTGCCCCGGGCCATCGTCCAGTCCTCCATCCGCCGGGAGGACCACCTCGCCAGCGGGCAGAGCTATTTCTTCGCGGAGATCGCGCGGGTGCGGACCTTCCTGGACGCTGCGGAGGCGGGGCCGCTGCGGCTCTTCGTGATAGATGAGATCTTCCGGGGCACCAACACCGTGGAGCGCATCGCCAGTGCCACCGCTGTGCTGCGCCACCTCGGGGTTCGGCACCTGGCGCTGGTCACCACGCACGATCTGGAACTCCAGGACCTGCTGGGTGAGGCTTACGCGATGTTCCACTTCGAGGAGCAGGTGCTGGATGGCGGATGCACCTTCGATTACCGCCTCCACCCTGGACCGGCGCGCTCCCGGAACGCCATCCGCCTGCTGGGCGTATGCGGCTATCCGGAGCCCATCACCCGGGAAGCCCTCGCACTGGCCGACCAGATCGCCCGGACCTACGGGCCGGGGCCGATCCTGGATCCATCCCACCTCCCGGCCGGAGGGGACAAGACCCACTGAACAAACAAGACCGCCAAGCAACAGGCGTTCTGCTCGCAGCAAGCGGATGACGCGGCACAGAGGGCGCGTTGCATCGGCTCCCGTGTCTGATTCTGGGGGCGCGTGACAGGCCTGCAGGCCACGGAAGACACGGAACACACATCAAGGCCTCCCTGGCCACGCGGCCCTAGTCCTCCGTGTCTTCCGTGTGATTCCGTGCCCTCCGTGGCCAGGCTTTTCAGTCCCGCGCGGCCACGAGCACCAGATCCTGTGACACGGGACTCCAGGGTTCGTCTGTCATGCCGCCGAGGACGTCGCGCACCGCGAAGCCGGCGCGGACCAGGGCGGCCTCGAGCTCGGCCCGGCGCCAGCCCCGCAGGCGCACCTCGCGGGCGGCGAGGAGTTCCAGGGGCGGCTCGGCCCCGGGGCGGTAGCGCAGGGTGGCGGGGGTGAATATCACCGTGCCGTCTGCCTGCGGCGTCATGAGGCGCAGGAAGACGGTCTCGCCGTCCGCATCGGGGCGCAGCGTCACGGGGAAGGTGCGCTCGCCGCGGTCGAGGATGCGGTCGTAGTTCAGGAGTTGCAGGAGGACGGGCGCGCCGGGGACCAGGCGCGAGGCCAGGCCCGCCAGGAACCGGTCGAGGGCGGCCCCGTCCGCCAGGTGGGGCAGGGTGTTGCCGAGGCAGAGGGCGCCGGCAAAACCGGGTTCCACAAGGTCCGCGAGCGCGGCAAGATCCCCCTCCACGAACCGCGCCGGGGGCAGGTCCAGGGCGGCGGGTGCGGCTTCCCGGGCGGCCCGCAGCTGGGAGGGCGAGGCGTCCACACCCGTCATCCGGTGGCCCTGGGCCTGCAGGTAGCGGGTGTGCTCGCCGGTGCCGCAGCCGAGGTCGAGCACCTTCAGCGGCGCCTCGCCCAGCACCCGGCGGAGGAGAGGCCCCTCCCGCTCCAGGCGGGCGGGCCAGGCGATGAGGCCGCGGTAGTGGATGCGGCCGTAGGGGTCGGGCGCTCCGCGGTCCATGTCACCCTTTCTCGAACAGCACGATGCGGTTGCTGTTGGTGCCCTTGCCGTTGTTGTCCACGGTGTGCCTCCGTGAGTAAACTCCTAGTCAAAATTAATGCAGATGAGAATGATTTGGTTGTAAATTGCCTCCAAAGAGCCTCGACCATTTCACCGAGGAGTTCACAGATATTTGGCTATCCTCTTTATAAGGAGAGAACATGTCCCTTCTTCAAGCAGTCCGAAACAAAGCAGCGGACCCAAGAACGAGTGTGGTTCACAAATGTATCCTTGATTTCCTCATTGCAAATGCGGTAGGAAGCGCTAATGCACAACCGTGGGAGATGATTGAAATTTATCTCGCAAACTGCGGGTTTACCCTTTCTCAGAATGCATTTCAGCAGGGATTATTGAAAAACTCTCGCGAGAATGGATACTTTATTGGATCATTTGACCACGACCCTCGCGGGTATTTTATAATTCACACTCAACATGACGCAGAGCTAATGCGCGATTGGTATATGGCTAGAATTGCAAAAGAACAAGCTCGTGTGACCTCCTTGCGCCAGGATGCTGCTTCTGTTGGTTGGATTATTTAAAATTAAGCAATATTGATATCGATCAATTCGCGTGAATTTTATTCAAAATAAATTCGCGAAAGATATCAATTTAAGTTTTTTTAAGTAAAATTATTCTATTAGTGTTTGTTCCGCCAGAATTGTTTTCAATGCCCCAAATGTGGGAAGTTTTTGTGAAGACTTGTTCATTTAGTAAAATACCTACCGGATGAAATCCTGCATCAAGAGCGATTGGGATTACGAGTTTTTCCATTTGTATGCGGCCTCGTCGAATTTCGCCAACCTCAAAAGCAACATGACCACCATATTTTGTGACTCTATAGAGTTCTATAAAAACATCTTTCATTATTTTTTGCCATGATTCGATATTTGATGGGGTAGAGATCTTATCTTCAATTGACTTTGCATCAAGATTGTTGAACCAGCATCTTAGCCAGTTATCAGTTGCGTATTGGACTATATCTAAAAACGGGGGTGAGGTGATTGTTAAAGCCACGCTTTCATCTTCAATTTCCGGAGTATTTCGTGCATCTCTTGTGAGAAATTTTGCAGTCTTTGAGAATTTTGCCAATGTGGATTTTTCGTCATCTCGAAGATCAGATAGTAGTGATCGTGATTTTTTTATAATTATGTCGTAGGTATTTCTATATTCTGGTTCTTGATTGTATTTTTTGTTAATTTTTACTTGGCCTTCTATTGAAGCAGCTTGATTTGGCGGTAACGTATAAACACTAAAAAATCCAGGACTATGTCCAGTTAATCTATTTGTTGCAACCATTCTAATCCATTGATCACAATCATCTAGTTTGTTTGTCTTCTCTTTTTGAGTAAAATATTCTTTCAATGCAACTATTTCATTAAAGGTTGTGTCGTGAAAAAACATTGATAGATGATTTTGTTGTGATTCTGTTGGAAATTTGGGTAAAGATTTAAGCCTTTCTGTAATTGTGGTTAAAGCTGGTGGCGAAAGTCTTGGTTTGGCAAATATTTTTGAAATTGGATTAATATCGTTTGAAATTACCTTTCTTCCCAAAAAGGCGCTTTCAAGTGCAGTCGTTCCTCGCCCTGCAAAGGGGTCATACACAATCTCTGATTCTGTCGTTAGTCGTAGGATAAAAAATTTAGGTAATTGTGGTTTGAAACAAGCTCTATAGCTAATTTCATGGAGACTGTGAGCTTGCCTTTGTCGAGATGTCCATAGTTCCCGTGTAATTATTGGAATATTTTTATTTTCTATTTCAAATACATCTAGTGTGAATGGAGCTTGTGGCTCTGTGATGCCAACCAAGACATTTACACTTTCATTATAAATAGAGAGCTCCGTGACCTGCTTCCCCATGAAGAATCCCTTCTGGCACGGTGGTTATGTATATAGGGTTTGTCTATCGAACGGCACAAATCTGCTCGCGTTGGGGCAGTGGCCCGTTTCGGGATTCTAGTACATCCAAGGAGTGCTTGGTTGTTGAATCTCCAGCCCCCCAGATCGATTGTTGAGAAATCAAAAGGCAGCAAATCGAGGTGGATCTCTCTGTCTGACTTTCTGGAAGCATCCAGGATAGCCTGCTGAGCATGATCCCCTCGCGCCGGTCACGGCATCCCGAGCTGACGCGCCTCTACGTGGCCATCGGCCTGGGCGTGCTGATCGTCATGATCATCCTGGCCTACAAGTCGCTCGGCGACCGGATCGCGGACGCGGGCCTGGACGCCCCTTCCCGCTGGGCCCTGGTGGCGCTGGGCCTGGCCAACGTGCTGGCCATCGGCACGCTGCTGTTCATCGTCGCCCGCAGCCTGGCCAAGCTCTACTTCGAGCGCAAGAGCGGCATCCTCGGCTCCCGCCTGCGCACCCGGATGGTCCTGACGCTCTTCATCGTGGGCATCGTGCCGAGCCTGATCCTGTTCCTGGTGGGCCGGAACTTCATCAACAAGAATGTGGAACGCTGGTTCAGTCCCGAGACGGAGCAGGTGATCCGCGAAGGGAAGAAGGCCGCCGACGATCTGCGCGCCGCCAACATGGCCCGCCTGGACTTCGGCACCGACCGGCTGCGGGCCTCGCCTTCGGATGACCCGGCCACAATCCGGGCGGCCTCCGGCCTCGATCTGGTGGCCTTCCTCGGGCCCGAGCCGGGCGGCGGGGTGCGCGCCCTGGACCTGTTGCCGGGGCCGCCGCCGCCCGACCTGTCCGCTGTCACGGGCACCACGTCCCAGCACACCCGGGAGGGCACCTGGCTGCTCCGGGCGGTGCCGCGGGGCGATGGCCGCTGGGTGGTGGGGGTCTTCCTGCCGCGCCGGATGGAGGAGCGTCTGCTGTCCCTCGAGCACCGGTTCCGCGAGAGCCAGCAGATCCGTCTGGCGCGGAACACCCTCCAGACGTTGCCCCAGAGCACCTTCCTGTTCCTCACCCTGCTCACGCTCTTCTTCGCGGTGTGGTCCGGTCTGGCCCTGGCGCGGTCCCTTTCCGAGCCCATCCGGGCCCTGGCCAAGGCCGCTCAGCGCGTGGGCGCCGGCGACCTGGAGGTGCAACTGCCGGAACTGGGCGAGGACGAGCTGGCCTTCCTGGCCCGCACCTTCAACGCGATGACCCGGGACTTGAGGACCAACCAGGCGGCCATCGAGGCCCAGGCCAGCCGTCTGGAGCAGCAGCGGGCCTACCTGGATCAGCTGCTGGCGGCCCTGCCCGTGGGGGTCATGAGCTGGCGGCTGGACGGGGAACTCCGCACCTTCAACGCCGCGGCCCGCAGCTGGCTGGGGCTCGGGGCCTCCGGGCCCGCCGAAGCGGCCTGGGGGGATCTGGCCCAGTCTCCGCGTCTGGGCAACCTGCCGGAACTGGTGGCCCAGGTGCAGGCCTCCCGCCGGGGCGCCCAGGAGGAACTCCGGCTCGGCGGCGAGGGGGAAGGGCGCCTGGTGCGGGCCATCATCGAGCCGTTGCAGAACGGCGGTGTGCTGGCGGTGCTGGAGGATCTGTCCCTCCTGGCCCAGGCCGAGAAACGCGCCGCCTGGCAGGAGGTGGCGCGCCGCATGGCCCATGAGGTGAAGAACCCCCTCACGCCCATCCAGCTCACCGCCCAGCGCCTGCTGCGGCGGAGCCGGGATGGCCGCCTGGATGCCGAGGCCGTGCAGGAGGGGGCGGAGACCATCCTGGCCGAGGTGGCCAGCCTGTCCCGCCTGGTGGACAGCTTCAGCCGGTTCGCGCGCCTGCCGGTGCCCCAGCCCGCTCCCTGTGATCCGGCCGAGCTGCTCCGCCAGGTGCTGGCCCTCTACGAGCCCAACCATCCCGGGATCCGCTGGCAGCTCGAAGCTCCGGAGACCGCCGGCAGCGCGCGCTGGGATGCCGATATGGTGAAACGCGCCCTCATCAACCTGGTGGACAACGCCCTGGCGGCCCTGGAGGGCCAGCCGGGCACCGTGACCCTGAGCCTGTCGGTGGAAGGCGAACACTTCCGGTTCGAGATCGCCGATGATGGCCCTGGCGTGCCCGAGGCCGACCGGGAGCGCCTCTTCGAGCCCTATTTCTCCACGAAGCGGAAGGGCACGGGCCTGGGCCTGGCCATCGTGCGCCGCATCGCCCAGGACCATGGGGGCGATGCCCGCTATGAGCCACTGGCTCCCGGCAGCCGCTTCAGCGTGGTATTGCCCCGCGAAGCCTAGGCCCGGCGCCTTCGCCGCCGCAGCCAGATCCCCAGCGGGCCGACCACCAGCCAGGCCAGCAGGACCATCTTGAAGAGGGGCAGCATGGGGGCTCCGGGGGGGCGGAGCCCCGTTGCAAGCGTCTCACGATCCGGCGGCTATGCTGGCGGGATGGAGACCGGTGCGACCTCGGCGCGACTCCGCCTCATGGCGGGCTGCGGCTATGTCGGGACGCGGCTGGCCCAGCGCTGGGAGGGGCCGCAGCTGGCGCTGGTGCGCACGGCGGCCTCCGCGGAGACCCTGCGTAGGGCCGGCATCCCGGCCCAGGCCGTGGACCTGGGCGGAGGCGCCTTGACGGTGCCGGAGGATCTGGACGCCGTGGTCTATCTGGCGCCGCCGGGAGGCGCCGGCGAGCTGGATGAGCGCCTCCGCGCCTTCCTGGCGGCCCTGGAGAAGGCCCGGCCCAGGGTTTTTCTCTATGCCAGCACCACGGGCGTCTATGGGGATGCCGGGGGCGCCGAGGTGGACGAGGCCACGCCGCCCGTGCCGGGGAACGACCGGGCGCGGCAGCGGCTGGATGCGGAACGCCAGGCCCAGGCTTGGTGCGCGGTCCGGGGCACCCGCTGCGTGGTGTTCCGTGTCGCGGCCATCTACGGCCCCCACCGCCTGCCCCTGGAGCGCCTCCGCCGCGGGGAACCGGTCCTCCGGCCCGAAGACACGGGCCCCGGCCACCGCATCCATGTGGATGACCTGGTGGCCGCCTGCGAGGCGGCCCTGGCCGGCACCGCCGAGGGCATCTTCAACCTCACGGATGGATGCCCCTGGAGCCTGGCCGAATTCACGGAGCGGGTGGCCGTGCTGGCGGGCCTGCCTGCGCCCCGGCGCATCGGCTGGGCCGAGGCGGAACGGGTTCTGAGCCCGGGCCTCCTGGCCTTCCTGCGGGACCGCCGGCGGGTGCTCCCGCGCCGGCTGGCGGCGCTGGGGATCACGCCGAGGCCCCCCGATACGGGCATCCGCGACAGCCTCGTGGAGATGGGGTTTCCGGGATGACGGTCCGGGAGGCCAGGATGCGGAGACGGACTCGGTCCGGCTACGCGGCGGGGTTCCCAGGGGGGACGCAGAGGCCCGCAAGGGCCGGGCGGTCCCCCCTGGACAACATCAGTACCGCAGCACGCTGAAGACCGGCAGGCCCTCGACCTTCTCCCGGCCGGGCAGGGTGGTCAGCTCGATGAAGACGGTGAGCGCCACGGGCTGGGCGCCGGTGCGCTGGACCAGCCGCTGGGCGGCGGCGGCGGTGCCTCCCGTGGCCATGACATCGTCCACGATGAGCACCCGGTCGCCGGGGCCGAAGGCGTCCGTGTGGATCTCCAGGGCATCGCTCCCGTACTCCAGCCCGTAGGCCTCCTTGTGGGTGGTCAGGGGCAGCTTGCCGGGCTTGCGGGCGGGGACGAAGCCCAGGCCCAGCCTCTGCGCGAGGGCGCTGCCGAAGATGAAGCCCCGGGACTCCAGGCCCAGAACATGGGTGGGCTGGAGGTTCAGCACAGGCTCGGCCATGGATTCCACCGCCTGCCTGAACGCCTCCGCGCTGGCCAGCAGCGGGGTGATGTCCTTGAAGAGGATGCCGGGCTTGGGGAAGTCAGGAACGTCGCGAACGAATGGGTGCAAGGACATGGCTACCTTCGAATCTCGAACGGATGGGGAAGGGAGGATCCCACATCCAGGGCCTTCCAGTCCAGTTCCTCCACGCGGCCGAAGGGCGGTCCCTCGGCCAGACGGGCGCGGAAGCGGGCCAGCAGGGGGTCGGGCCCCTCGGCCTCGCCCTGCACCGATCCATCCGGCTCGTTGCGCACCCAGCCGGCCAGTCCGAAGGCCTGGGCCTCCCGGGCGGCGAAGCGCCGGAAGCCGACGCCCTGCACCTCGCCCCGGACGCGAAAGCTCACGCGCATGGGGTCACCCGTTGAAGGCGGCGTCGAAGGCCGCGCCCCGGGCGAGGATCTCGGGGCAGCCCAGATCCAGGCGCAGGGGGGTCGCGCTCACCCAGCCGTCCAGCACCGCCTCAGCGTCGGAACCGGGGCTCTTCGCGTAGGTGGGGCCCGCGTCTCCGCCGATCCAGAAGTAGGGCGTGCCCCGGGGATCCACGCGCCGCTCCACGATGTCGTGATAGGCGCGGCTGTCCTGGCCCGTGAGGCGGAAGCCCCGGGGGGTGCCCTCGGGGAAGTTGAGGTTCCAGATGCGGTTCGCAGGCAGGTCCAGGCCCTCCCAACGCTGGAGGAACCGCTCGATCCAGGGCTCGGCCAGGGCCAGATCGCCCTTGGGGTGCATGGAGAAGGCCGCCGCCCGGGCGCCCTGGAGCCGGCCCTCGAAGGCGGCGCCCACGGTGCCGGAATAGAACACATCCTCGCCCAGGTTGAAGCCCAGGTTCACGCCGGAGAGGATCCAGTCGGGGCGCCGGTCCAGCACCTCGCAGACGCCCAGCAGCACGCAATCCACGGGGGTGCCGTCGCAGGCGTACCGATCCTCTCCCAGGGCATGCAGCCGGAGGATGTTGTGCAGGCTGAGGGCGCTGGAGATGGCCGAGCGGTTGCGATCCGGCGCGACGGTGACCACCCGGCCGAAGCGGGATGCCACCCGCGCCAGCGCCGCAAGGCCGGGCGCCCACAGGCCATCGTCATTGGTGAGGAGGATCAGACGTTCGGACATGGGGCCAGTGTAGCCGCCTGGTGTGAACGCCCTGGAACGAGCCTGGAGGCGCCCGCAGGATGGGGATCAGACGAGGTGTGCGAGGGGGGACCTCGCGAGCCGAAGGCGAGCAGGTGGTCCCCCCCTCGTGTACGTCAGAGCTTGCGCTCGACGGCCTGGCTGGGGGTGGTCCACATCCCGCTGGGGCTCCGGGCCACCACGCGCAGATGCAGATCGCCGGTGGCGGGGAGGGGGAAGCTGGTCGCGGAGGGCGCGAGGATGCCGCTGATGCAGGTCCAATCGCCATCCTGGCCGGTGAAGGAGCGCCAGACGGTGTACCCCGCTGCATCCTGCGCCGCCTGCCACACCAGGCGGTTGCCTTGGATCCCGACCTGGCCCGGGGCCCCGGGCTGGGGTTCGCCGGGTACCAGGATGTCCAGGAAGCCGACGGCCTTGCTGGTGTTCCCGGTGTGATCCACCGACCGGAAGGTGTAGCGCTGGTACCCCGGCGGTACCTTTGAGTCCGTGAAGGCGAGGCCTGTGACGGGCGCTGGGGTGAGGCGGGTCGGCGTCCCCTTCGGCGCGCCGGCCTGGGCTTCCCCGCCGACCAGGGTGTAGGTCATGGTCTGCCGGTCCACCAGCACGCCTGAGAGATCCCGGGCGGCCGGCTGGGTCCAGCTGAGCGCCGCATCCAGGCCGTTATCGGAGTGCTCCCGCAGGTCCACGGCCCCGATGACGGGGCTGGGCGGGGGCAGGATGTCAGGCAGGTGGACCTCGATGGGCGCGCTTACCGGGCCGGCGACGGTGTGGCCGAATTCCAGGGTGTAGGCCCGCACCCGGAAGTAGAAGGTGGCTCCGCCGTACTGCGAGGCCTCGGCGGGAAAGACCACCGCATAGCGTTCCGTGGTGACCGGCGTGTCGTTGATGCGGCTGAAGGCGCCGGGGCCGCCCATGGGCGCCAGGGTGGCCCAGGCGTTCGCCCGGCTGGTGGCCACCCGCAACCCCGTCCCCGCCGTCGCGACCAGGCCCTTGAGCACCGAGGCGCGCAGGGCGGGGTTGATGACGATGGGATCCTGGGCCGTGGCCTGGAACCCGGTGGGGGGCGATCCCGCAAGGCGGTTCACCGGCAGGATGGAAACAGCCGGGTGAGGAGATGAGGCCGCCGCGAATACCTGGAATGCGTCCTGGAAGGCGAGGGGTGGCCGAGGGTTGCTGACGATCTGCATGAGCTGGGGCGCTTCCTCGATGTCGTAGTGCAGCGGGACCCCTTCGAGCGGCCGGCTCCAGGTGAGGAGAACCTGGAGCTGCTTCGGCGTCTCGGGCGGAGCCAGCATGGGATTGAAGCTGCGCGGGATCCTGAGGAAGACCGGCTTGATCTGGGCGGCGAGCTGGCCAGCCTGGAGCGTGGCCGCGGGAAGCTTGATGATCCCCGGGATGGCCGGCGCGGTGGCCCGTGCGAGCATCGGGGCCGCCAATGCCCTGGGCGGCAGGAAGGTCTTGGGTGGGTGGAAGGTGGTGATGGTGGCGGTGGAGGCCATCCTGACCTGGATGGGTGAATGCAGGGCCCCGAGGGTGCCTGAGGCCATGATCTGGTTGGCCGGGCGGAAGAGCCTGCGGAGGACCGTCTTGGCCGGAAGATCCTGCACCACCTGGCCCGCCAGCCCCGGCACCGCCAGGCGGCCTGGCAGCTGGCTGTCACTCACCTCGATGCGGCCTTCGGGGGACTGGGCGCTCACGTTGCCCAGTTTGTCCACGGCGCTGACCACGTAGCGGTAGGTCTGGCCGACGGCGAGGGTGGTATCCGTCCAGTCCGGTGTCGAGGTGTCGGCCATCTTCTGGAAGGCATCCTCCCCTCGCGCCCGGAACAGCTGGTAGCCCTGCAGATCGGGATCCGGCGAGGGCGTCCAGACGAGGTGGGCGGGGGGCACGCTGCCATCCGGGTTGGAGTGGACCACACTGGCCTCGCCCAACTGCTTCAGGGCGCCGACCGGCATGGTGGCGGCGATCCGCGCCAGCTTGAGCTGTCGGGTCTCGGCCAGGGACAGGCCCGTGGTCGCGGCAGGAGAGGCCGCGACGGGGAAGGCGCCCGGTGAGCCGATGGGCGTGAAGGCCCGGTTGATCTGGGGCCCGCGGGCCTGCGTTGCCTGATCCAGGGCCAGAAGCTTGGAATCCCGGGCCCGGGCGACCTGGGCGGCATTCAAGGCTGTCCGGGCGGTCACTTCTCCGGCCAGCATGGGCTGCCCGGGCACCTGGGGCGGGTCCAGATCCCTGGGGGTGCCGGCCACCACCGGCGCTGTTTCCGTGGGCTGCTCGCGCCCCCCGATGTCCACCGCGACCACCCGGTACTGGTAGGTGTGTTCATTCTGCAGGGTGTTGCCCTCGGTCCGGCGGCTGTCCGTGTAGAGCGAACGGGGGGCCTGGAGCCCTCCCGGGCGGAGGTGCCCGGCGGCCACCTCCGCCTGGATGGCGTTCGCAACCTGGGGGCTGAGGACCGGGAGGGCGCCAGGCTGCTGGATCTGCGCGTAGGCCATCCGTTCGGCGTCGGCCACCTTCTGGGGTGTGCGCGCCGCGGGAGGCAGCGGGTGGAGCATGCGCGCCATGGCGTCCTGGAGGCCCATGGCGCGGCGCAGGGTCACCTGGGGATCCTCGATCTCCAGCTGCACCTGCTTGACGAGGTCGGTGTTCAAGCGCGTCCAGGGTCCGCTGGGGCTTTCCGCCCGGTAGATGTTGTAGCCCGCCACCGCATCCGAGGGCGGAGCGTCCCAATTGAGCAGCACCTCGCCGTTGCCGCTGGTGGCCGTGAGATCGGTGGGCTGGGGCACCGGGGTGGGGATCCGGGTGTTGAACACCTGGGGGGCGATGGCCTCCATCGAGCCGCCTTCCGGCAGCATGACCACGATCTTGTAGCGGAATTCGCCCCTGCCCGGGTCATCGGTGTAGGAAAGGCCAAGGGCTTCGGCCAGGTTCCCGTCCGCGTCGGCGCGCACGTCCATGAGCTGAAGGTCGGACCGGTTGAGCTGGCCGGAGGCCCGGAGGGCGCGGAAAGCCTGAAGGGTCTTCTCGGGCGAGAGGTCGCTGGCGCGCGCGGGTCCGGAGGCCACGGGGTTCGGCAGGCGCAGGCGGGTGGTGAGATCATGCTGCACGTTGCCGAAGGGGTAGGCCAGGAACCCCTCCCGGTCCTCCCGGGGGAGGGCTTTGAGGCCCTTCAGGGCGGCCTTGCCCTGGAGGAAGCCGATGGGCTTCCGGCGGGTGAGATCCTTCCAGTCAGATTGCCCCACCTTCTGGCGGAAGACATGCACCCCTTCCGTGGGCATCTCGCCCTGGTCGTTGGCCCAGCGGAGCACCACGGTGCGATCCGGGCGGACGAGGCCCGTGAGGTGGAAGGTGCCCACCGTCTTGCCTGCGGGCAGCAGGTTGGCGGGAAGGACGGAGCCGAGGTGGAAGGCCGGTTGGATCGTGGAGGCCGCGATCTGGGCCTGGAGGCCGGTGGTCGCGAGCAGGAGGCCGGGAATGAGGGCGGAGCGGATCATGGCGGACTCCCTCACATGTCCATGTGGGCGTCAACGGAACCGGAGAAGGCGCCGCCGAGCACGCTGTAGTGGATGCTCACCGCGCCCGACAGTGTGGGACTTCCGGGAGCCTGGAATGCCAGATTGGCGGCGATGCTGCCGCTGAAGATCGTGATCTTGTAGTCGTGCCAGAAGGTGTCGAACTCCATGCCGAAGGCGGCGCCGCCCTCGGCCCCCAGGGTGCCGAGGAAATGGGGGTTCTTGTCGGCGTCGATGGTGATGAGCAGGTCGCCGTGGGCGTTCAGGTACGCATTGCCCCAGAGGATGCCGAAATTCCCGTTCTTGGAATAGCTGATCGCCCCGCCCGCGCCGAACGTGGAGGTGCCATGGGCGAAGTCGGCGGTGATGTAGCCTGAGCCCTCGAAGGCGCTGAGGAACTTGACGCGGATGGGGGCATCCTTGGTACCCACATGCACGTATTTCTTGTCGGGGGAGAAGAGCATCTCCACCTGCCCCATGGGTCGCAGGGCCCCTTTGCAGAGGCTCAGGTCAGCGGCGAGGGTGGCCTGGAAGGCGTCGGGGTTCCGGGTGAACCGGAGATCCGCGGACACCTGGTTGTCGCTGGGCTGCTTCGTGCGGCTGCAGAAGAGCCAGCCCTTGCCCTGGAGGAGCGTGGTGAGGTTCTGGCTGATGTAGAGATCCAGATCGCCGTGGAAGGTGAACTGGTCCGAGGTGCCCACAGCCACGCCCGCCATGACGGCGATCCCGAGGGAGGGGTCGGGTTTGCCCTTGATGTGCTCGGTGTCGCGGATGTCATCCGGCAGGAAGTTCTGGGCCAGGCCGCCGGCCAAGCCGTAGATCTCCAGATCGGGAGAGACGGGGATGCCATTGCTGGGGGCCTCGAATTGGCCCAGGGCGAAAAAGTAGGGGAAGGACTGGCCGCCCTGGTAGCCGCGGCCGAACCGCAAACCGGCCTTCAGGCTGAACGGGACATCTCCCACGTTGACCTTCAGGGCGCCATCCCCCATGAAGTAGGCATCGCTGACCTTGTCATCCGCGGTCTCCACATGGAAGCCCACCTGCGCCTGGAAGGAGCCGAGCGAGGCCACACTCTGGTCCACGGAGTACGGCTTCTCCAGCTCCAGGATGCCTTTGGAGCTGTCCTTGGAGTCCGTGGTGAAGAGCAGGCGGTTGTAGAAGGTCGGAAGCATGGGATTGATCTCCATGTTCCCGCCGACGCCGACGTAGAAACGCTTGTCCCCATCCACGCCGTAGCCGGCCTCGCCGAGCGACATGGGGAAGCCCCAGAGGTTCACCAGGGGCTGGTCCGGCACATCGGCCCAGCGCGAACCCTTGAGGGCCAGCGTCAGGGGACCGCTGCTCCCGTCAATGCCCGCGCCGCTGGCTTCCATGACCAGGTGGTCGAAAGGCACCGCAGGCAGGGCCGCGCCCTCGATGTCGAATTCGAAGCGGCCGGTGAAATCCATGTTGGTGGGATTCAGGCGTGCCGAATCCATGACCATGGTGATGCCCACGAGATGGGTGGTGACCCCCATGGGCCCCTGGGGCGTCTGGGTGTTGATCTCGATCTGCTCCGCTCCGTTCTGGGTGAGGCGGAACTGGATCGGCGCCTTGAAACTCTTCAGGAGGCCCGGGACGGTCATTTCCAGCTGTCCCTTCACTTCCGGGCCGTGCAGCAGTGTGCCATCCAGGAAGTGGAGCTCGAACGGATCCAACTGGACGGGCGCGATGTGGAGGTTGATGGGATCGGCGAGGGCGACCGCGACGGAGCCGGAGAAGGAACCATCCCCCTCGAAGCGGCCGTCCTGGCTGGCCACCACCACCGCAAGCCGCTGCCAGGAGGCCGTGAAGGTGAACAGTTCCTGGGGCAGGGCCAGGCCGTAGGCGGGCACGAACACGCCCATCCAGGCACCCGGGAGCCCGTCCGGTGATTGGGAGGGCGAAAAGTCGCAGAGGAGCGGGATCTGGGGTGCGAGCACCCGGTAGGCCCCAACCTCGGCGGGCGCCTGGAGGGGCCCACTGCAGGCGTAGAGGCCATCCGACAGGGACGCTTCGGCATCCGTGAAGAGGACGCCCTGGGTGAACCCCGGGCCCCAGGAAAGGCGGCCCGTCAGCCGGGTGCCACCGGGATCCAGGTGGCCCTTGTCCACCCGGACCACGCCGTGATCCACGTCGAGGCGGTAGGCCGTGAGGCCCGAGGGGACCAGGGCCGCCGCGGGCAGGGGGAAGCTGCCGCTGAAGCCCTCCCACCCTCCGGATGCGCCGGTGGTCGGCTGCGAAGCGGCCGCCACCTGGGCCACTCCGGGCAGTCCGGGTACCGCCCGGGCGGCCTCGATGGGCGGGGCGGGCGCCTGGGCCCGGATGCTGCACGGCAGCAGACCCGTGCGGTAGGGCTGATCGGTGGCGCCCACGGTGCAGAAAACGTTCAGGGGGAACTCCAGGCGGACGGGGCCGCTCAGCACCGGCGTGCCCCGCTCGAACGCCAACGCCAAGGCCTGTACCTGCCACGTATGCCCCTTGTGGACGAGGGACAGGTTCGACGCCAAGTCCGGTGCCACCGGGCCTGTGCCTGCGAGCAGGGCGCTGTCGAAGGCCCGGGCGCCGCCGTCCAGCTGGATGCCCTCGCCCGTGAGCCCGTCACGCACCGGCGGGGCGATGGCCACCACAAGGTGGCCCTGCAACCGCACGCCCTGGGGGCTGAAGACGGCCGAGCCCGCCTGGAGGGTGGCCGTGAAGGCGCCCACGGCCAGGGGCAGATCCTGGGGGCCGAGGGTGCCGGTGAGGCCCTGGGGCGTCAAGGCCAGGGGGGCCAGGTCGAGCTTGAGGCCTGCCAGCGTGGCGGTGCCCTCCACCCGGTTCCCCTGGTTGGACAGCACCACGCGGGCGAGGTGGTAGGTCCAGGCCTGGTGTACCGCCGAAACATCCTGCAACGCCGCATCGAGGGTGCCTTCCGCGGTGCTGCCCTTCAGGGTCAGGCCCTTGAAGGCGAGCTTGCGGGGCCCCAGGGGCGCAGGAAGGTCGAAGAGGGCGCTTCCACTGAAGGCCTCCGGCGTGGCGCCCGAGTCGGCCTCCACCTGGGTGGCCTTGATGCCGCCCAGGTAGAAATACGCCACCTGCATCCGCGGTTTGAACAGCTTCTCGACCGCCTTGGTGACCACCGGCTTGAGGGCCTGGAGTGCCTGGGGCGGCACCTGGGCCCACAGGCAGCCGCCCGGAGCGAGCAGAAGGCCGAGAACGAGGGAAAGGCGGGACCGGCCCATGCGAAGCCTCCGCGGGAGCAGATGGTGGACATGTCTGGAAGATGAGATGACGAACCAGCCTACGTCTCCGGAGAGGAACAATCAACGCCAAAGCCCCTCGTATGGGGCCCGGGAAGCGCCCACCCTTTCCGGCACCACGTCAGGGATCCGGTGATGGGACCGCCCCAAACGCAAGATGCCGGAGTGAACTCCGGCATCTAAGTCGTGTTATTGCTTTGGTAGGGCTAACGGGATTTGAACCCGTGTTACCGCCGTGAAAGAGGGGTAACTAAGGCTGTTTAACTCCTTCTATTAATGTGCGAAAAGTCTATTGAAAATAATATTTTAGAGAATCGACCAATCTGCCGTAGAGTGGAAATGGAAGTCAAATTGGAGCGTTTTGGGAGCGTTTTTGGGAGTGTTTTGGGAGCGTTTTTGAAAGGTTCAAATCATGGCGGGTCGACCCAAGAAATCGGGACTGGAGTCCAAAACCGCGCGTCTCAAGCTGGCGTCGAGGAACGCGCCCTACTGGGTGGCCATCGGGGAAGGCCAGCAGGTCGGCTACCGCAAGGGCATCAAGGATGGCTATTGGGTGGCCCGTCTGACCGACATGCAGTCCCGCAAGAAGGTGCAGGAATCCATCGGCACCGCCGACGACCAGCAGGATGCGGATGGCAAGGAGGTGCTGACCTACTTCCAGGCCGTTGAGGCTGCCCGTGATTGGTTCAAGCGCAGCAAGGAGGCCGCCGAGGCGAAGGTGGCAGTCAGGCCCAGCAAGAACAGCATCATCGTCTCCCAGGCCATGGAAATCTACATCGACTACCTGAAGACCGATGGCAAGAGTGGGAAGTCGTCCGAGCAGGCCGCGTTCACCTACATCTACCGCGACCCCATTGCTCTGAAGCGCTTGGTGGACTTGACGATCGATGACATCAAGGCTTTCCGCGATGGCATTGCGGAGTCGCCTCGGCGCAGTCGATTGAAACCCAAGCCTGTCCCCAAGCGAGCGAGGAAGGTCAGCGCGAAATCGGTCAGAAAGCCGAAAGGGAAGTGGGCGTTGGCGGCTGAGTCCATGGACCCGGAAACCTTGAAGGAAGAGCTCAAACGTCAGCGAAAGAGCACGGCCAATCGGGTGCTCACCATCCTGCGCGGCGCACTGAACCACCAAGTTGAGCAGGATCCCACCATCGACGACCGGGCCTGGCGTGCGGTCAAGTCCTTCAAGAAGGCCGATGGCGTTCGGACCAGCTACCTGGAGGTTGAGGAACAGCGAAAGCTGCTTGAGGCCTGCCCTGCTGGCCTGCGTGAGCTGGTTGCTGGGGCGCTCTACACGGGGGCCCGCTACGGTGAGCTGAGGATGTTGCGGGTTCATCACCTCTACCTGAAGGCCATGAACATCAAGATCGAGGACTCGAAGACCTATCAGCCCCGTGAGATCCCTCTGACCGAGGAGGGGTGCCGCTTCTTCGCGAAACTGGTGGAGGGGCGCAAGAGGAACGATTTCGTTTTCCTCCGGCCGGATGGCATGCAGTGGGGAAAGAGTCATACCTTCCGCCCCTTCCGTGCCGCCTGTGACGCCGCGGGTATCGAGCCCATCCCGTTCCATTGCCTTCGCCACTCATACGCCAGTCTTCTGGTCATGGCTGGTGCAGAGTTGATGGCGGTCGCGAAGATCCTGGGTCATGCCGACACACGCATGGTGGAGAAGCACTACGGTCACCTCCGGAAGACCTGGCTGCATGAGCAGGTGAACAAGTTCCTTCCGCCGATCTTTCCCCTGGAACCTGCCAAGAGCCAGGCCCCCGTTGGCACCACCAGCCCCGTCACAGTCCCTTTGAGAGTGCCTGGCAAGAAGAAGGGAACGAAGGTCTACGACGCTACTGGAGGTTCCACCACCACCTGGACGGTGGAGCGGGCCGTCGGTGATGACGATCAGGCCTAGCTTGGGAGGGCGACATGCTCAGCGCGGAGAAGATCACGCGGGAGGAGCTGTACGAAGCCGTCTGGTCAGAGCCCATCCATCAACTCTCCAAGGCGCTTGGGATCTCTGATGTTGGTCTGGCCAAGGTCTGCAAGAAGCTGAATGTCCCTGTGCCCGGTCGGGGCTACTGGGCTAAGAATCGGGCCACAAGAAAGCTGCTACGGATTTCGTTGCCGTTTCTGGAAGCCGGGCAACCGACTGAGCACAGAATCACCCAGGCCCATTGTGGCGAGGCCGATCGATGGACTCGGGAAACCATCCAGCATCTGGCGGAGGAAGGCGTCAGTGTCCCCACCCTTGGCGAGAACACGATAGAGCCCGAATTGCATCCGCTCCTGGCCCAGTACCGGGGAATGCTGGAGAAGGCGGGTTTGAATGCCGGGAGGCTGCGTGCCACGCAGCCATGTCTGGCCATCAACGTCTCGCCATCGCATCTGGAGCGGGCCCTCAAGATCTATCAGAACCTGTTCAGTGCTTTCGAGAAACAGGGATACCAAGTCGAGGTGCTGCCTCCGGGCAGCGACCAATCTTCCTACGGGTATCGCGCGGCCAAGCTCAGCCGAACCGTGGTGAAGATCCTCGGGGTGCTCGTCGCCTTCGAATTGAATGAGGACTACAGCACGGTAATAGTTCCGACTCCGCCGCCACCCAGGAATCGGAGGCCGATGGCCTATGAAGAGACGCCGATGCCAGAGTATCGGAACGAGGGCACTGGGCAGTTGAAGCTCGCGATCACCGAACCCTATGCGCGTGGCATCAGGGTCAGTTGGAAGGACGGGAAACGGCTGCGGATCGAGGACGAGTTGGATGCCTTCCTGCTTTCAGCCGTCGCCTTGGCTGAGCATGCACATCGCGACCGATTGGAACAGGAACGCCTGCAGAAGAAGGCCCAGGAAGCCAGGGTGCGGGCCGCTGCCAAAGCCGCAGAGGAGAAGAAACTCACGCAGCACCTTTTCGACCTGGACAGTCGGATCCGAGACTGCCAGCAGGCTGAGCAGATTCGCGCATTTCTGCAGAAGGCCAGGCTTCGCATGGCGGGAAGTGCAGAACAGGCCGCGCCAAGTGTTGAGCTCAAAGCCTGGTTCGATTGGGCGGAGTCCCTGGCCGATGAGTTGGAGTCGTTAGCTCTCAGCACGCTCCTGGACTTCAGGAAGCTTCCCGACCCATCGCCTGCCTCGAGCCCTCAAGGCGAGACGCGAGACCTGGAATCCCACCTTCAGCATCAAGTCGATCTTTGGCACCAACGCTATGTCTATGGGCGACGGTAGAGGACCTGATGGCTTGGTGAGCCTGCGCCAGTCCTGCCGTGTTGGATCACCTCATCTCTCTGGCCTCGATTTCAGGGAGGATGTCACCCGCAGCGCGGTTCCGGAATTAGGTTTCTTGGTTAATATTTTATAATTATTGCCATTAAACAACTTGTAATTATTAGACATATGCTTCTGGTCGCAACCTTCTGTTAAATGATTTAACCAAAAAAGCCTGCTAACAGACTTTCTGGGACCTTCCAAAGGCATTTGCTGGGGCTGGATCAGGCTTCTTCTTAACGGCGTGACACCTGTCACGCCCGCTCAGCTCTTGCCATCTCCTCAGAAGTTAGTTTTCTAACATCACGGCACCCTGACCACTGGCTTCCGGGGTTAGATCTAACCTAACTTGTTAGGTCAACCTTGCCTGATGGTGAAATTGCTGAATTCAGCAATTCGCTCCTGCCACCAGCCACTGTTCGAGGACGGGCACCCGATCTCCGGCGGTAAGTTACCCAGTAACTCTTATTTTTGGCTATTCGGCACATCGGGTTGAAACTGTCGCCGGGACATCGTTTCTGAAATCGGCACATAGGGTTGACAATTTGCCGGTCTGATGGCACGATTGGAAGATGGAACCAGAAGGTGCCGACATGCGCTTGGCCAGGCAAGCCAGTCTTCCGGCAGTGGCCCCGACGGCGGCCGGGGCGGGTTCTGAACTCCTGCGCCCCAACCGTCCAGCGCGCCCGCTGACGCAGGAAGCCGTGCTGGCCGAGATCGTGCCTGACATGACCAAGCGCATCGTGGAAGCCGTCCATCCCGTCAGGGTGATCCTGTTCGGGTCGGCTGCGCGCGGTCAGATGGGTCCTGATAGTGACCTGGACGTGCTGGTGGTCATGCCTGACGAGGCGGATCCGAACCAGGCTTCGAAGGCCATTTACCGCAGCCTTCGCGGACTTGGTTTCGCCACCGATGCCCTGGTGATCGGGGAAAGTGACCTTTCGCTGCATGTCGATGACCCTTGGCTGGTCTATCGCAACGCCCTCGCGGAAGGAAGGGAGCTGTACCATGTCGAAGGCTAGGGTCAATCAGGGCAACGCGGACGAATGGCTTTCCCGGGCGCGCAGTGCGTTGGCCATCGCATCAAGGAAACCGGACCCCCCCATCGTGGTGGAGGACCTATGCTTCCAGGCCCAGCAAGCCGCCGAGAAGGCTTTGAAGGCCGTCTGTCGCGAAAAGGGGATCGAATTCAGGTCCACCCACGACATCGATGAACTTCTCGAGTTGATGGGCGACAACGGAATCGTGATCACCAAGGAACTGGACGATGCGAATGTCCTGACCCGGTATGCGGTTCAGACCCGCTATCCGGGCCTCGCCCCCGCATTGACCGAATCGGACTGGATCGAAGCCGTCGGGTTGGCCAAGGGCGTGGTCCGATGGGCTTCCCTCATGCTCGGAATCGATCCCGGCGTGGATTTGGATGATCTGTTCCCTGGCGATGGATCAGCCCCCGGTGGGGGAGCCGGTGGTTCTGGAAGTCCGTCACACGGCTTCAAGAAGCGGTAACGGCGCGACCGGCCCTGTCGTGGAGATACCCGACTTCCTGAACCTTCCCGGGCTGAAGACGCTTTCCGTCCGCTTGGACGATGGCCAATACCATGTCCTCGCGGAAGGATTGGCCTCCCCTGACCGATGTTCAAAGTGCGGTCACGATGGCCTATACGCGCACGGGGCGCGACCACAGGCTTACGCCGACATTCCCAATCACGGAAACGTTTCGGTTGTTCATGTGGATCGCAGGCGCGTCCGCTGTCGGGCGTGCGGTGGCATCACGCTCCAGCCACTGCCGGATATGGCGGAAGCCCACATGATGACCCGGCGCCTGGTGGCGAGGGTGGAACGGGATGGGCTTCAGCGGACGTTCTCTGAGGTCGCCCGCGAGATCGGCGTCCACGAGCGGACCGTCCGCCGGATCATCGCCGACCACATCCGTTGGCTGGAGGGCCAGCACCGTTTCGAGACGCCGCGCTGGCTTGGTCTGGACGAGATCCACATCATCAGGCGCAGCCGTGCAGTCATCGCCAACGTCGAGGAACGCTGCATGGTGGACATGCTGCCCACCCGGCAGAAGCAGGCCCTGGGGACCTATGTTCAGGCCATGGCGAATCGAGACCGAATCGAATTGGTGTGCATGGACATGTGGGCACCCTATCGAGACGTCGCGAGGGAACTGCTGCCGCGCGCCCAGGTCGTAGTCGACAAGTTCCATGTGGTCCGCATGGCCACGGCGGCGCTGGAGACCGTCCGCAAGCGGATCCGGTCGGACCTTTCGACCAAGAGGCGCCTACGTCTGAAGGATGATCGGTTCCTGCTTTTGCGCAGGGCCAGGGACCTCGGCCCCCAACAGTTGGACAGGATCGCAACCTGGACGGAGGAATTCCCGGATCTGGGGGCCGCCTGGAACGCGAAGGAAGGCTTCTGCGACATATGGGATGCCAGGCTGACCCCAACCCAGGCCAAGGGCAGATACGCGGAATGGGCATCCAGCCTCGGCCCATCGGCCAGTGATGCCTTTCGCCCCCTGCTGACCGCCCTGCGCAACTGGGAGGCAGAAGCCTTCGCCTACTTCCAGCATCCCGTCACGAACGCCTACACGGAAGCCCTGAACGGGGTGATCCGGGTCGTGAACCGCGTGGGACGTGGCTACAGCTTCGAGGTGCTGCGGGCGAAGATGCTGTTCGCCCATGGCCAGCACGCCAAGCGCGGGGTGCCCATCATCCGCGAACGGCCGGAATTCGGTGAACGGGTGGCCGGCTTCCTTGGATCCCGCGACCATTCTCCCCACCCGCCAACGCGGACACCCGCAGTGACGGAATTTGGGGTGCCACTTTCCGTACTTGCTGACCTCATCGAACGGGAAGTGATCTGAAGCCCGTTTCAACCAAAAGACCCTTCACCTGAAGGAATCACCAGAAGCACTTTTCAACCCGATGTGCCGAATAGCCTTATTTTTCAGTGAATTGGAGCGAATTCTCCCCTTCAGTTCAATTTCTCAGTCAGTTCACGCTCCGTGAACAAGCAAATTGATTGAACATTTCCTCTTGACCATCCCCCGCCCAGAGCCGATGTTCAATATCTGATCTTGTTCACGGAACGAGAACGCTCGACAGGAATGAACAGATGCCCTACGAAGCAGAACTCATCCAACAGGCCTTGGAGCGTTTCCAGGGGGGGACGGGTTTACGCGTAGAACTGTTGGACTTGGAGATACCCCTGCCTGGCCCGCGAGTGTTTGAAGCAGATGGTAAAATTCGTATCTATGTTAATAACCAAATATTTACATTTTTGGTAGAAACTCGACATGCACTTGATCGAGAAGGCATGCTGCACGATGTGATGAATCAACTAAAAACAATGCATCATTTAGACAAGAAACTACAAAATCCTAACAATATTGCAAATTACAATCAAAAAGGGCCAGGAGTTCTGATAGCTCCTCACATCACCCCGCGGATGGCCGAACGGTGTCGGACGATCGGGCTACCGTTTTTGGACACAGCGGGGAACGCCTACCTGAACGAAGAGGGCCTATTCGTCCTAATCACTGGGCAAAAGCCCGACAAAGCTCTGAATAAACCGGTCAGGACCTTGAGAGCGTTTGATCGAACCGGTCTGAAATTAGTCTTTACATTGTTGGCAGACCCAGGCCTGCTCCAAGGCACCTATCGCGAGATGGCCCAAGCTGCAGGGGTGGCCCTGGGAACGGTGGGCTGGATTCTTACGGACCTCCGAGAGCATGGCTTCCTTATCGAAGACCAGGAAGGCAAACGACGCTGGCTCGATCGCGAACGAGCCATCCAGACCTGGGCCACCAACTACCCGCTCCGATTAAGGGACCATCTCAATCGCCGTCGATTCCGGGCGGCCAATGATGCTTGGTGGAAGAATGCCGAATTCGAAGCAACTGGCGGCTGGTGGGGAGGAGAGATCGCAGCAGCCAAGCTCATGGGCGACCTTGTCCCGAAGACCACCACCGTCTACCTCCCTCGGAACGGAAGGGATTTGTTCCTAGGAAAGCACCGACTGAAGGCGGACCCCGAGGGTCCGGTCGAGGTTCTCGATGCGTTCTGGGAGCTGCCCAAGAACAATGAGGAAAATGACTGGGCTACTGACCTTGTAGCACCCTTGCTGGTGTTCGCGGATCTGCAAAACATCGGAGACCCACGGACGATCGAACAGGCGAAGATGATCCATGACCGCTACCTGGCTTGACCTGAAATACCCTCTAGACCCCAGCACGGACGGACTTTTACGTGATCTAGATGATCTACTAAAGGGGCTGGGTATCCCTTATCTTCTGACCGGGGCTATGGCTCGGGAGATCCTGCTGCACTACGGACATGGATGCAATGCTGGGAGGAAGACAACCGACGTCGATTTTGGCGTCACTGTCCCCAGTTGGGAGGCCTATAAGAACCTATTGGACTCATTGGAGGCCACGGGGCGCTTTAAGCGTGACCCGAGTCAGGTGCAAAGAATGACCCACACCAACGCTCAGACCGGCTTCAGGACCAGCATAGACCTTGTTCCATTTGGCGCACTCGCCGCCTCGGACGGAACTCTTGCGTGGCCACCAGAGGGTGACCATGTCATGCGGATTCTAGGCTATGACCAGGCATTGGACTGCGCCGTTCAGCTTAAGCTAGGCGGGGATCGCTCCATCCCCATGGCCTCTGCACTCGGGCTCGCCATTCTGAAACTCGTTGCCTGGCTGGACCGTGGGAAACAAACACGTGGGAAGGATGCCGTTGATTTCATCGAGCTCCTGCTTCGACACGGCGAGACCTTGAGTGAGCAGGAGCTGTGGGACGATTACCCCGAGGCGATGGCAACCTATGAGCAAAACCAGGGACCTGCGGCAGCGTGGATTCTAGGACGTCGGATGAGTGAACACATTGATCTATCTCTGCGGGGAATCATTCAAACCATCTTTCAACCAGAACCCCGGGTACTCTTCCTGAATCACGCACTCAGTGATCGCTGGTCGCTTGATCCCGCAGCGCGGGCTACTGAGGCTGAAATCGTCCTGGGTGCATTCGAAGCCGGCCTGAATAGCCACCCTACCAAGAGCAGATTGTTTGAACGGAAGCGGGACATGCCAGCCTCCTATGAGGGAGATGCGCTCCATGGTGGAAAGAAGGTTGATGGCGTCAATACCATCGTTGGCAACTTGCTGGAGCGTGGCGCAAAAATGGAAGAACTACAGAAAGCGCTAACAGATATTGGTCGGCGAGAAAACGCGGCACGGCAGCACCTGACCTTCCTCGAAAAAAATGGTCAACGGCTGTTTGTGAACGGCGAGCCATATCAGAAAGGGCACAAGATAAATCCAGGGGACTGGATCACGCTCAACTCATAATTCAGGATTCACCAAATAAACGGCAGAATTGTCGGATGGTTTCACCAGATCAACGAAGGAAAGGAATAACAAATGATCTGGGGGATTCGACTCGTAGGCCCAGGTCCTCATGCATCCTGTTGATCAGCTTTTCGAGAAAATGAAGTCTGTCGAACCATACCCCTCTGGAGTGATGCCGCTCTCAGGGAGAATTCCTGGGCTGGCTTTCTTCCCCGGAGGTTACGGGCTTTGGGGGAAGGATATCCATCAGGCCCCTCCGCCGTTCCCAGTCGGAGGAGTCATGGTCGTTGCTCACAATTTCGATTGCGAAACTGGGTTCGACCGATCGCTAGAGGCCAAAAGCGAGCGTTCGACCAGTCCAACGTGGGGGCCGTTGACCAAACTCCTTCTTGATGCGGGAATCAATTTGGATTCCTGCTTCTTCACCAATGCCTACATGGGCTTGAAGGCTGGGAATAAGCCACAAGGCGAATTCCCGGGCTCACGGGACCCCCAGTTCGTTCAGCGGTGTGCTTCCTTTCTTCTACAACAGATCCAGGAACAGAATCCAAAGCTGATCCTAGTCTTGGGGCTGAAAGCAACCTCAGTATTGGCTTCATTGAGCCACGATCTAGAAGCTTGGCGTCATGTGGATTCCCTGAATGCCCTTTATAGTCTGGATCGACAGGGGAGGAGCCCAGTAGCACTAGTTCGGGTTGGAAACATGAAACAGTCGGTGCGAATAGCCCTATTGACGCATCCATGCAACCGGCACATTAACGCAAAGGGCAGATGCTATCGGGAAATAGAAGGTCCAGACGCTGAAGTTGCCATTCTTCGAGATCTAATGGCGATGAAGGTTCAGCGGTGAGATTCCGTTGTTAGAGGATATCTCTAAGGCAAGCAACCAAATGAGTGTATGGCTAAATGTTTTACAGATTCCTTTGGAGAAGTAACGAGACTTGGGCGGCTTGCGGTTGGATTAGCTGTGCAATAGCGGCAACTCGTATGAAAATAGAAACCAGCACGGAAACTATTCCTACGAGGACTTAAGATGGCCAATGGTTCAGTATCTGCCGCAATCGGCGAATATCTTGTGCTTGGTGAGTTGCTGAAGCGAGATTATGAGGCATATCTAGCCCACGGTGAAACGCAGAAGGGATGGGATCTCGTGATCCTCCACGATTTTGGTAATATGCGTGTCCAGGTGAAGACCATCGACTGGCCAAGCCAGCTTGCGGTGAACGGGAACCTGACGGATGGCTTCGATTTTCTCGTGGTCGTGCTAATCGATCGTAGCAATCCCAGAAGTCGATTTTTCGGATTTCCCGTGAATGTACTCGATGCTCTGATCTCAGATCGCAATGAAGATCGTAAAGATGGGAAACGGACCCTGACCATGAGTCGAAAGGCCATTGAGGGTAATCTAAAGGAATATGAGGATCGTTGGCCTCTCCTGGCGGAATAACCCCAGCAACAGTGATAAGGGAAGGCCGGCCTTTTTTGGGATCCGGTCCATTATTCATCCATGGTGAAGAGAGGTGTCCAGTTCTGCATTCCTTCGCTTGACAGTGAATGACAACCCGAGCGTAGTGTATTTGAGCCGAAGGGGGCACTGTGGCGCTGGTCGAGACCGACAAGCTGGTGGATCGTGAGCGCCTGAAGATGGCGGTTTCAGCTTTGCGGGATGCTTCTGAACATGGCCTCACACGGGCGAAGTTAGCCGAGGTTATGGGGGGGGTCGGTCTTCGTAGCGCTGATCGAGCGCGGCAGCTCCTGCTTGCGCAGGGGGCGCGGTTCGACATAAAGAGTGACCCCAGAACCCGTGAACGCATCTTCATCATGGTCAAAGGACCGCGCTGGGACGAGACCATCAGCCGAGAGACGCGGCTGGCGCTTAGGGTGGCTGCCATGACCTTGGGGCTTGGCGGAAACGCCACCCTGCAGAAGCAGCTTGAGACCCTGGTTGAAATCACGGAGAAGAGCCTCACCGACAAAGATCGGAAGTTCCTCGAGCGCCTTCGTAGAAACATTCGTGTGACTGGTGGGGTGGCGGAAGACCCGGCAGATGGTCAGGTGGCGGCCCTGGAAGCGGCCTTCAATGCCTTTTCGACTGAGATCCCCAGACAGATGGAGTTGGATTATCGGAGGCCTGGGACGACGTCACCCCGCCGGATAGTTTTCTCTCCCTACTGCTTTACCCAAGATCTAATAAGTGGCGGTACGTTCCTCTTGGGGGAGGACGCCGAACGACATAAGGTGATGCAACTGCGGCTGTCGCGCATTCAAAACGCCAAGGTACTGAACCGTCCCGTGATTTTCCTTCGGGAAGCCCAACTCAAAATCGCTGCCGAACACCAGATTGGGGGATGGACGAGCCCTTCTGATCCGTTTGAAGTGCGTCTTCGCGTGACAGGAGCGAACTGGATTCAGGCCATGGAAGAGGCCAAACCTGCCTTTCCTGGCTTCCAAATGGAGCGAAAGGGCTCGTCAGCCCTTGTCCGTTTCCAAGCCAATGCACCAGAAGGGCTGATCAGGTGGATCCTTCAGCTAGGCCCCTCTGCGGAGGTATTGGCTCCTGAATTCTTGAGAGAAAAGGTCAAGGAAGCGGTGGAGGACATGGCCAAGGCCTATCGGTGAGAATGGTTGGGTGACGTCGAACTGAACCAGTATGGACAGTCGTTGTCGATCATAGGCTCCGATCATTAAGTTGGGATCGTATCCCAACCTTGGAGCCTCACACATGAAACCTACCTTCAAAAAGCCCACCCAGTCCCGTGTCGTGGCCATGAATGGCCGTGGCTACGCCTGGGATGCCGCCAAGGGGCTTGATCCCTCTGTGGCCTTGGAGGTAGAGGGTTTCATCCGCAAGAAGGCCTGGGGGTACACCCACCGAGGAGCCCTGGCCGGCCTGGAATTCGAAGACCTCGTCCAGGAGGGCTGGACTGGGGCCCTCAAGGCCGCCAAAAAGTTCAATCCGGAGGCCGGGGCCAACTACCTGACTTATGCCGCCTGGTGGATCGATGCCGCGATGAAGGAGGCCCTGAGCAGGCCGATCATTCGCACCCCAGAAGGGGGGTACCCCAACAAACATGAAACCAGGGGCAAAGTAGCCGGATCAGTTCTCGGTGCGAAGGTACTGGTACAGCGTTTCTCGGCTGATGCCGAATTCCCGCGCAAGGCGAGCCTTGGGCTCGCCGGAGTTCGCGCGTTGCCTTAGGTTGCTAGCCTCGTCAGGTCCGAGGGATTTTTTCCGACCCTTGTAGGCTCCGCGCTGCTTGGCGAGAGAGATTCCTTCCCGTTGCCGTTCACGAAGCAACGCTCGTTCGAACTCTGCAAAGGCACCCATCACCGAAAGCATGAGCGTGGCCATCGGTGAATCCTCCCCGGTGAAGGTCAGGCCTTCCTTTATGAACTCGATGCGGATTCCGCGCCGGGCGAGATTCTGCACCAGGTGCCGGAGGTCATCCAGATTCCTGGCGAGACGATCCATGCTGTGAATAACCACCGTGTCGCCTTCACGAACGAAAGCCAGAAGGGCTTCCAACTCAGGTCGCTTTGTGTCCTTTCCAGATGCCTTGTCCGTGAATGTGCGGTCTACCTTCACCTGATCCAGTTGGCGTTCAGGGTTTTGCTCGAAGCTGCTGACGCGAATGTAGCCAACGCGCTGGCCATGCATAGGGGTGCCTTCAGAGAAAGTGTCAGGTAAAATTCTATGACCCTGCGAGCCTCTGTCAAGATACACTCTTTTTCGACCCTATCCTGACGCTATTCAAGACCAATGCCTGTCGTCAAGTTAGGGTATACCCCAATCTGACAAGGTGCATCCATGAGACGAAACTGGACCCCCGAGGATCTGGAATCGGTTTGGTCGTTGCATTCGCCCGAGATGGCCCTTCTACGGAACAAGAGCGGTGCCACTCGCTTGGGGTTCGCGGTGCTTCTGAAGTTCTTCCAGGAGGAGGGGCGGTTTCCGGAAGATCCCAGCGAAGTTCCTTTCCCCGGGATCCAGCATGTGGCGAGCCAGCTTCAGCTTGTGGAGAGCTGGTGGCAGGACTACAAGTGGGGAGGTCGTGCCATCAAGTATCACCGGTCTGAAATCCGGGAGTGGTGCGGGTTCCGTGAGTTCAGCCTCGCGGATCACGAGACTTTGAAGGGCTGGCTCATCCAGGAGGTTATCCCCCAGGAGCATCGCCAGGACCGCTTGACTGAAGCCATGCACCAGTGGTGCCGGGGGCTTCGGATCGAGCCTCCGGCGGATGAGCATGGCCAGCGCATCCTGAATTCCGCCCTCCAGGGGCATGAAATCACCTTCTCCCAGGGCGTCTACGGGAAGCTGGACAGGAAGGCCTTGGACCGCCTGGATGACCTCCTCAAGACCCAGCCATCCGAGGACGAACCCGAGTGGACGCCTTGGCAGGCCCTCAAGACCGATCCGGGCAAGGCTGGCGTGGAGAGCGTGAAGGCGACCGCCTCTCGTCTGCGCGAGGCGAAGGCGGTGGGGCTTCCACCAGGTCTCTTCAAGGACATGCCGCCCAAGCTCATCGAGCGGTACGCGAAACGTGCCGCCGTGGAGGAGCCCCACGAGCTTCGCCGCCACGGCGGCCCCCTGCGGGCAACGCTGCTCGCCGCCTGCCTCCATCGCCGGGGTGAGGAGCTGACGGATCACCTGGTGGACCTGCTCATCGAAACCATCCAGAAGATGACCAAGCGGGCACAGAAGAAGGTGGAGGAGGAGCTGGCGGGCCAGCTTCAGAAGGTGCCCGGAAAAGTCGGGGTGTTGATCCGCATGGCGGAGGCCTCCCTGGATTCCCCGGAGGGAGCCGTGAAGGAGGTCATCTACCCGGTAGCCCCGGAAAAGCTGCTGCGCTCGATCCTCCAGGAGATCAGGACCACCGGCCCGGCCTACCAGGGCACGGTGCGCCTGGTCCTCAAACGATCCTACGGCGCCCACTACCGGCGCATGCTTCCCGAGCTGCTGGAAGCCCTCACATTCCGTTGCACCAACCCGCGCCACCAGCCGGTGATGGAGGCCTTGGCTCTGTTGAAGACCCACCTGAAGACCAAGGGCGCGGCCTACTCCGAGGGCGCGAAGGTGCCTCTGGAGGGCGTGGTGCGCCCGGCCTGGATGCCCCACGTCGTGGAGGCGGAGGGGGATCCGCCTAAGATCAACCGGATCGCCTACGAGGTGTGTGTCCTGCGGGCGGTCCGGGAGCGGCTCCGCTGCCGAGAAATCTGGGTGGAGGGGAGCCGCCGGTACCGGAACCCCGAGGAGGACCTGCCCCAGGACTTCGAGACGAGGCGGCCCGAATACTACACGGAGCTGGGCATCCCCCTCGACGCGAAGGCCTACACAGGGGCGATCCGCGCTGAGTTGGCCAAGGCCCTGAAGTCCTTGGATGAAGGGATGCCCACCAATCCCAAAGTGAGAATCCTACACAAGAAGGACGGCTGGATCTCAGTCACCCCGTTCGAAGCGCTTCCGGATCCCGAGAACCTGGGCGGCCTGAAGCGAGAAGTGGGGCAGCGGTGGCCGTCCACCAGCCTCCTGGACGTGCTCAAGGAGGCGGATTTCAGGACAGGCTTCACTCAGGCGTTCCGGAGCCCGACGCCCCGGGAGCGCATGGAACCCTCGATCCTCCAGCGCCGCCTCCTCCTCTGCCTTTACGGGCTGGGCACCAACACGGGTCTGAAAAGCATGGCCGCCGAACCGGAGGATGATTACAAGGATCTCCTGTACGTGCGCCGCCGCTATCTCTCCATTGAGGGCCTGCGCCAGGCCATCGCCCAGGTGGTGAACGCTACCCTGGCTGCGCGGTTGCCGAACATCTGGGGCGAGGGAACCACGGCCTGCGCCTCGGACTCCAAGCAGTTCGGGGCCTGGGACCAGAACCTGCTCACCGAGTGGCACCACCGCTACGGTGGGCGCGGGGTGATGGTCTACTGGCACGTCGAGAAGAAGTCCGTCTGTATCTACTCCCAGTTCAAGCGGGTGTCCTCCTCGGAGGCCTCCGCCATGATCGAGGGCGTGCTACGTCACTGCACGGAGATGGAGGTGGAACGCCAGTACGTGGACAGCCACGGGCAGAGCGAAGTGGCCTTCGCCTTCTGCCGCCTGCTCGGGTTCGAGCTGATGCCGCGCATCAAAGCCATCCACAGCCAGCGGCTCTATCGCCCCGAAACTGGCCAGTCCTTCCCGAACCTCGACCTGGTGATGGCCTCCCGGAGCATCGACTGGGAGCTAATCGAGCAGCAGCTTGACGCCATGGTGAAGCACGCCGTGGCCATGAAACGCGGCATGGCCGACGCGGAAAGCCTCCTCCGTCGTTTCACGCGAGCGAACGCGCCTCACCCCGCGTACAAGGCCCTGGCGGAGCTGGGCAAGGCCATCAAGACCCTCTTCCTCTGCCGCTACCTGGCCTCCGAGGATCTGCGCCGGGAGGTGAACGAGGGCCTGAACGTGGTGGAGAGCTGGAACGCGGCCAACGGATTCATCTTCTACGGACGCGGCGGCGAGCTATCCACGAACCGTCGGGAGGATCAGGAGATGAGTCTACTCTGCCTTCACCTGCTCCAGTCCAGCCTGGTCTACATCAACACGCTGATGATTCAGCGCGTGCTCGCGGGCGAGGGATGGTCCGGGCGCATGACGCCCAGGGACCTTGGGGCTTTGAGCCCCCTCCTGACCCAGCACATCAATCCATATGGGCGCTTCGAACTTGATCTGGAAGCCCGGCTGGAGCTTGACGTCTGACATCAGGTGTCCACGGGGTAAACCCATTCAATCCCGAGAAGCTCGATCTTGACCAGATGCATAGATCCGGATATACATATCTAACCTGGAGGCGTCATGAAGGTTGCCGTTCGGTTTTTCAGGGTTCTCGGAGACGAGGCTCGTCTCAAGATCCTCTGGCTCTTGCTGAACCATCGAGAGCTTTGCGTCTGCGATGTAATGGCAATCGTCGGCATCGGTCAGTCCAAGGCCTCTAGACACCTCGCGACCCTGCGGCAGGCCGGACTGCTAATCGACCGAAAGGATGGACTCTGGTCCTACTACTCCTACGGCCCTTCGAGTGACGAACTGACAAGCGCCCACTGTGAGCTTCTTCGCAGTACCTTGGCGCGGCTGCCGGATGCTGAGGAACTACTTGAAAGACTCAAGAGCTGGCTTGAGGTGAGCAGTGACGGCGCATCCTGTACCAAGGACGCGGCCAGCGCCTTTGCCGCCGGGAAAGGTGCCATGACGACCCTAGGGAAAGGAAGCAAACGATGAACCACGCCTTGCCCGATCGCACGTCGGTAAACACCGCGTCCCTGGGTTCTGTGGGCGTGGCCAAGCGGCTGTCCTTCCTTGACCGCTACCTCACTCTCTGGATCTTCATCGCCATGGCGATCGGTGTCGGTGGTGGGTACCTGTTTCCGGGCGTGGTCTCCACTCTCAACCAGTTCAACTTCGGGACAACGAACATCCCGATCGCCGTCGGGCTCATCCTGATGATGTATCCGCCGCTGGCCAAGGTCCGGTACGAGGGGATGGGGCCGGTCTTCCGCAACACCAAGGTCCTGGGGCTGTCGCTCGTCCAGAACTGGATCATCGGCCCGATCCTGATGTTCGGGCTGGCTGTGCTCTTCTTGCACGACAAGCCCGAGTACATGGTGGGGCTGATCATGATCGGCCTTGCCCGCTGCATCGCCATGGTGCTGGTCTGGAACGAGCTGGCCAAGGGAGACACCGAGTACTGTGCCGGTCTGGTGGCCTTCAACTCGATCTTCCAGGTGCTGCTCTACTCGGTCTACGCCTACGTGTTCATCACGGTCTTGCCGACTTGGCTGGGCCTGCCTGGCGTGGCCGTGAATATGACCATTGGTGAGATCGCCAAGAGTGTCTTCATCTATCTCGGTGCCCCCTTCGTCGGCGGCATGGCGACTCGGTTTGCGTTGATCAGGCTCAAGGGCAGGGAATGGTATCAAGCCAACTTCATCCCAAGGATCAGCCCGATCGCACTCATCGCACTGCTCTTCACGATCGTCATGTTGTTCTCGCTCAAGGGCGAAAAGATCGTGGAGCTGCCTTTCGACGTGCTCCGCATTGCCATCCCTCTCCTCCTCTACTTCGTCTTGATGTTCTTCATCTCCTTCTTCATGTCGAAGAAGGTGGGTGCAACGTACAGCCAGACCGTGACGCTCTCCTTCACCGCCGCCTCCAACAACTTCGAGCTGGCGATTGCGGTGGCGATCGCGACCTTCGGCATCAACCATGGTGGCGCGTTGGCGGCCGTGATCGGACCGCTGGTCGAGGTGCCCGTGCTCATCGGACTCGTCCACATCTCGCTCTGGCTCCGCCGCCATTACTTCGCTGGCGAGCGGAGCCCGGTCGCAGTCGGACCGAACATGCATCCTGCGGAGGGAAAAGGAGTGGGGGAAGAAGGGCGATGAACGAATCTGTCGATGTCTGCAGGACCGTATCCAAGACCTACACCCTAGCCGTCGAGGAGAACCCAGCGGCGGGCCGCTCGTGCTGCGGCAACCCTGCCGCTCTGGCGGCGATCCGCGAGGGTGACACCTGCTCGACCTTGGCTCGGGCACTGCATCGACCTGCTGCTCGCTGCCAAGCTCGCGGGGCCGAATCGTAACCGTGCTCATAACCAAGGGTCAGAGAGGACCCCAACCTTAGGAGAGCATCGATGAGCAAGACCAAGGAAGCCAAGCCGAATAGGAAGGGGTTCTTTGCGACCCTGAAGGAATCTATGACCAAGACGAGCGAAGGCTGTGGCCCAGGCTGCGGTTGCCACGTTGAGCCCAAGAAAGATGATAAGGATGAGACCCAAGAGACCTCGCGAAAGAAAGACGCGAGCAAGTAGCCTCGCGCTCCTTTTGCCTTGATGCATTGGATTTATTCGTCCCGGCGCCAGGAAATGGCAATGGGCGAGAAAGGGATATTCGTGTCTGACGCCGAAGCCATTCGAAGTGAAGGACGCCGTGAGATCCTGGTGCTTTCTCTCGTTCCGGCGCTCGTTCTTCTGTTAATCCTCGCGAGCTGGGCACTCGCACACTGGAAGACTGGCCCGCTCTTCATCAGCGCGGGGGTAGCCCTCGCCGCTGTGCTGCTCGGGGGGCTGCAGCGTTTCATCTCCGGCGTCAAGGACGCGCTTCGCGGCCAGATCACCGTGAATGTCTTCGTTACCGTGGCCCTAGCGGCCACGGTTGCCGTAGGAGAATTTCGTCCGGCGGCGGTGATCATCTTCATCATGGCCGTGGTTGGGGCGCTCGAATCTTACACCCTCGACAAGACCCGACGGGCTATCCGGGATCTGCTCCATCTCACACCTCCCACGGCCACGGTGCGGCGCGGCAATGACGAACTCACGCTGCCGGTCGCAGAGCTGAAGATGGGCGACCTGGTGATTGTCCGTCCCGGTGAGCGGATCCCGGTCGACGGGGTGGTCACCGCAGGCGCGAGCGTGGTGAACGAGGCTCCCATCACGGGCGAGTCGATGCCCGTCGAGAAGCTCACCGGCAACGGTGTGTTCGCCGGCACGCTGAACGACACAGGACGGCTCGAGATCCGAACCTCAAAGACTGGCGATGACACCACGCTCGCCCGCATCGTCCACCTCGTGGAAGAAGCCCAGGAGGCCAAGGCGCCTATCCAGGGGGTAGCCGATCGCTTTACCGTCTGGTTCCTTCCGACCGTGCTCGTGCTGGCGATCATCGGGTATTTCACGTCGGGGAATATCAAAGTGGCGGTTTCCATCCTGCTGGTCGCTTGCCCATGTGCCTTCGCCATCGCCACCCCAAGCGCAGTGGCCGCAGGCATCGCCAACATGGCGAAACGCGCGGTGTTGATCAAGGGCGGAATCTTTTTCGAATTAGCTGGAAAGATTGACACGATCCTAGTGGACAAGACCGGGACGCTGACCTTTGGACGCCCGCGGGTTGTTCAGCTGGTTGCGGCGAATGGTGTCGCTGAGGATGAGGTCTTGAGGATCGCCGCCATCGCAGAGAAGTATTCGGAGCATCCGCTGGCGAAGGCCGTAGTGGCGTTCGCTCGCGAGCGGAAGGTTGATATACCCGATCCCGATGACTTCAAGATCGAGGTGGGCATGGGCGTGACCGCCAATCATGCGGGCACGCCCATTCTCGTCGGCAAGGCCGACTTCTTACGCGGGCACGGCGCTCATATTTCCCCTCCATTGGTTGAGGCTGAGGCCGCTCAGACTGAAAGTGGCCGAACCACCATCTTCATCGCGCGAGACGGCCAAGCCGTGGGGCTATTGGCCATCGCCGACGAGGTGCGGCCTGAGACCGCGCGGGCGGTCGAGGCACTCAAGACGCTGGGCGTGCGGGATATCATCATGCTCACTGGCGACAATCCGAAGGTCGCACGAGCGGTGGCCGCGCGGATCGGCGTGGATGACGTGCGCGCCGGGCTGCTTCCAGAAGACAAGCAGCGGGTGGTGAAGGAGCTTCAGGGCCAGGGTAGGAAGGTCGCCATGGTGGGCGACGGGATCAACGACGCCCCGGCTCTGGCGCTCGCCGATGTTGGTATCGTGATGGGGGCGGCCGGCACTCACGTGGCCATTGAGGCAGCCGACGTTACCCTCATGAACGACGACATCGGTCGCCTGGTCGCCTTTGTGCGGATGTCGCGCAAGGTGCTCCGGCGCATCCGGCTGAACATCTTCCTCTCGCTGGTCTACAACGCCGTGGGGCTGGTGCTGGCGATGCTGGGACTGCTCCCGCCGGTCCTGGCGGTGCTGTTCCAGGAGGCGGGATGCATCAGCGTGGTGCTCAGCTCGACGCTTCTCCTCTGGGCGCGACCCGGAAGGGAGGATCACGAATATGGCACCGTCCAGGACAGGTGGTGCGCTTCCAGCGGTCAAAGCCTCCCCTCTGATGCGAGGTAAACGAATAAGGCTTCGCCCAGCTTGAATAGGGGGCGGTCGCAGTGGAACCGTGAACCTACCAGATCCCTGGATCCCTGGTTGCAAGTTTGTTGGGATTACCCCCTAACGGGCGTCGTTCACACCAGCTTTCACGAACGCAACGGTTCCCCTTCGGACGAGTTTTCAAACGACGCTGAAGTTCCTTCTTGCCCCTCTGTCTCATTCTCCTGGAGTTTAGCCATGTGGCCTATCCATCTCGATCTGGGATTCCGGATCTTCCACTTCTACGAGGGGTTCTACATCCTCCTCTCGGTGGTGGCGGCCACCCTTATGGCTTTGCGAAGGCTGAGGACAGTGGGGCAGGACGCGGGTCCCTTCCTTGATAGCCTTTCCTGGATCCTGCTCGGCGCCATCCTGGGGGCGCGAACCTTCCATTTCGTGTTCTGGGACTGGAGCGCCCTGTGGGCAGCTCCCTTGTCGTTCTTCCAAATCTGGGGAGGGGGCTACTCCATCACCGGGGGGCTGGCGGGGGGAATCGTGATGGCCTACTTCCGCTTCAAGCATAGGCGGATAGACTTCTGGAGCACCTTCGCCGCCGTCAGTCCAGCCCTGCTAGTCGGGCAGGCCCTGGGTCGGGTCGGATGTTTCCTCAACGGAGACGCATGGGGAATACCGACCCGTCTGCCCTGGGGCGTGTCCATGCCAAAATTCGGAACGGTGATTCCGGAATTTGTGCGGGACGCGCAGGTGCCCAGTGAGGCGTGGCTATGGAGCGTCCGCCAGGGATTCACGGATCCGGCATCTCTCGTGACTGTTCCCCTGCACCCCACACAGCTCTATGAAGCCCTGGGGGACCTCCTCCTGGCAGGCATGATCCTCCTGCTGATACGCCGGTTGGCTCATTCGAAGCGGCTGGGGTTATGGGTTTTCTGGGTCCACCTTGGCGGCTATTCACTTCTTCGCTTCGGCTTGGAGTTTCTCCACGGTGACAGAGGGGCCGTGATCCTTGGGGGCATGACGGCTCTTCAGATGGGGCTCTTGGCGTTTGCTGCCATGGGAATGGCAGATCTGCGAAGCCATCGCCCATCAAGTAGCAGTGTGTGAGAAGCCAGGGCTCGGATGACTTTGGCGAGGATATCAGAGGCTTTGGCGGTTTCGGATGCACTACACTAGCAGGCTTGTGAAGCCGAACGGGACTAAGCCATTTATTGCATATTTGTTGGTAGTGCCCTGCCTGCGGAACTAATTCGGCTACTTTGCCCTTGGTTGCACGTTTGTTGGGGTTACCCCAACAATGGTGCGCTTCTTAGCAACTTTTTCGAATCGGCGTGATTAGGTCAGGTTCATGCTGCTCTTCCTCGATCTCGCCCACGATCAGGCGAAACGGGAAGGCCGCCTGAACTCCCTGGCGGACCTGCGCGAGGCCATCATCCACGGCGCCGTGAAACGCGTGCGGCCCAAGGCCATGACCGTCTGTGCGGCCTTCCTGGGCCTGCTGCCCATCATGTGGTCTTCAGGCACGGGCGCGGACCTCATGAAGCGCATCGCCGCGCCCATGGTGGGCGGGCTCGCAACCTCGTTCATCCTGGAACTGCTGGTCTATCCGGCGGTCTACTACCTGTGGAAACAGAGGGAGATTGAAAAGGCGCCCAAAGACCTTTCGCTCGAATTGACTCCACCATTACACTGATTGATGTAGTGACCTGATGCCCAAGCCTCCAATGAAACTCCCTGCATGCGCGCCCAAAGCGGCGCTGGAGGTTCGTCCGCTTTTAAGCGAAGGGAAGGCGGAGGATCTCGCGCGGATCTTCGAGGTGCTGGCCTCTGGCACGCGCCTCCGGATCCTCCACGCCCTCGTCCTCAAGGGCGATCCCTGCATGAGCGACCTCGCGGAGGCCGTGGGCATGAAGCCGCAGGCCGTCTCGAACCAGCTCCGGCGGCTGGTGGACCTGGGCATCCTCGACACGCGCCGCCACGGCAGCCATGTCCACTACCGAATCGTGGACCCTTGCGTGGTCAAGCTCCTCCATCACGGCCTCTGCCTCCGCGAGGAGACTCAAAGCCGCCACCATGTGGACGCGGGATGAAGCGCTGGGTCGCAGCCTTGTTCCTGCTGCTCATCGCCTTCTATCTGGGGGCGGCGAGCAAGGACCGTTGCGACAGCGGCCCGAGGCCAGAGGGCCAGGTCTGCCACATCCTTTGCGCGGATGGTTGCGCCACGGCACCGCTCCCGGTGGCGCCCGTGCCACCTGATCCTGATCCCCTCCCTCGCGCGATGCACCCGGCCGAGCGGCTGGTCAGCCTCATCACGCTCGACATCGCGCCGGAGAAGGACCCTCCAAAAGCCTGAGAGGACTGTGGCTCATGAACGCAAGGCAGAGCTTCGCTCGGCCTTGCCGTCCCTCCATCCCTTTTCGAGGTCCTGATGCGCACCCTTTTCATCTGGGCATTGCCCGGCCTGCTGCTCGCGCAAGCGCCGCCGCTCACCTACGACGACATCCTTACGAAAGCCCGCACCAGTCCGGAGCAATACCGCACCGAAGCGCTGCTGGCGGCCAACCAGCGCGCCCTCAACAGCACCACGGGATTCCTCCGGGAAGGCCCGTCCCTCAGCGTGTCCGCAGGGCCGAGGACGAACCCTGTGGCGCCCACCACCACGGATCAGACCGTGGAGCTGGACCTGCCGCTCTTCCTGTCGAACGGCACCCGCCGCAGGCTGGAGGACGCCCTCGGCAAATCCGATCCGGTGCTACGCGAAGCGGCGCGCGTGGATGCCCGCTTCCAACTCCGGCAGGCCTACCTCGACGCCTGGCTTGCCGAGCGGACACTGTCCCTCCGGGAAGCGGATCTCGATACCGTCCAGGCCTGGCTGAGGGCCGCGCGCGCGCGTCTGGAGGCGGGGGCCGACCCGGCCTTCCAGGCGAGCCTGGTGGAAGGCGAGATCCTCCGCGCCCAGCTCGACCTTGATGAAGCCCGGAAACAGCGGCTGCTGTCCTGGGCGAGTCTCCGGACCTTGGCGGATGTCCCAGGAATGCCCATGCCCTTGGCCGATCCGGGTGAAGCTCGGATGCCCGCGCTGGAGGGGCTTGAGCCGCGCTTCGAGCGGAGTACGCTCCGCCAAGCGCTCCAGGACCGCCTGGAACTGGAGACCCAGGCGATCCGGCAACAGGAGGCGCTCTCCACCAGCCGGTGGAGCCTCCGAGGCAGCTACGGGAAAGAGAACGAGGATCGCATCACCAAGGTCGGCGTCGCCTACCGCTTCGCGAGACCCGGCGAAGGCCGAGCCATCCGGCAGGAGGCGGAGGCCAATGTCCAGTCGACGCGCAGCGAGATCCAGATCGCGCTGCTGGAACTGGACGCCCGCTTCCAATCCGCCCTGGCGCGTGCCCGGAGCCTGACTCCCATCCACGCCTTCAACGATTTCGACACGGCGCTCCAGGCAGTGGGCCTACGCCTGAGCGAGGGAAAGGAGCGGCCTTCCGAAGCGCTCCCCATCCGTCGCCAGCTCCTGGAGGCCAAGCTCTCCTCCCTCCGCCGCATCGAGAACGCCCATCTGCTATCCGCCGAACTCCAGGCCCTCACCGACGGGGTGAATCCGTGAACCGCAAGATCCAGTTTTCTTTTTTAAGCCTCGCCCTCGTGGCCACCGTGGCCTGCGGGCGCAAAACAGCGCCGCCATCCGAGCAGGTTGCCACTCACGAAGCGCGCGCACACGCCCCTGACGCGGGCAACCGCCTTCCTCTGGAGGGTGTGCGGGGGCTCCACTTCATCCAGGTTCCCGAAGCCCGGATCGAAGGTTCCTGGTATCCGGCGGAAGCCATCGGGGATGAATCCGCGCAAGCGCTGCTCACCACGCCGGTGAAAGGCATCGTCTCCGCCATCGCGGTGGCGCCCGGCAGCCGAGTCGGTGCAGGCGCGCGGCTCCTGGTGATCCAGAGCCCGGAACTGGCAAGGCTCAAAGCCGACTGGCTCTCGGCCGAGGCCAGGCGCGCGTCCACCGAAGCCGAACTCGCCCGCGAGCAGCGGCTCTTCGACGCCCAGGCGGGATCCCGGCGCGAGCTGGAAGTGGCGCGCACAGACGCCACCACGGCGACCGCGGATGAAGAGGCCGCTCGGCTCGCCTTGGAGGCGCGGGGTGTGGCACCCGAGATCGCAGGCGCCGCTTTGACCGTGAAGGCGCCACGGGCGGGCTCCGTCACCTCCTACAAGATCCAGCTCGGCCAAGGAGTTGAAGCCGGACAAGAACTCGGAAGTTTCCAGGCCGCCTCCGCCGCCATCGTTCGGCTGGAACTACCTCTCCCGGGTCCCGAAGCCTGGAAGCCAGGTGCAGTGGCGGACATCCGTGGATCAGATGGCCACGCATGGAAGGCCCGGCTGGAAGGCACCCCGGCCACGCTCACCTCCGACACGCGCCGCCTGAGCTACCGCCTGCGCCTGATGGGAGGTCCGCTACCCATCCCTGGCACGCCGGTGGAGGTTCGCGTTCCGCTTGCCACAGCCGTGGTCCTGCCTCAGGACGCCTTGCAACAAGTGGATGGCGTCTGGGGTGTGTTCGTGAAGGACGGAGAGGAGGCCGTGTTCCGTCCGGTCCGGCGCGGCTCCGAATTGGGCAGCGAGGTGATGGTGCTGGATGGCCTCAAGCCTGGCGAGACGGTGGTGGGCGAAGGCGCCTACCTCCTCAAGTCGCTTCAGATCAAGCGCAAGAGCGGGGGAGCGGACAATGACTGAGCCGAATCTCCCGAACGAGCCTGAAGTCCCGCTCGACCCGGCGATGCAGCACGATCCCTACGCCGTCTACACGCCGCAGCATCGCTCGCCCATCCGCCGCTGGTTCGACTGGCTTCTTCCGCGCAAAGGATGGGTCTTCGGGCTGGCGATCCTGTGGGGCGTCGCAAGCCTCGCCACCTTCCTCAGCCTTAAGCGGGATCTCTTCCCGGACCTGGCGCTGCCCAGCCTGTCCTTGCTCATCCAGAGCCCGGGCCGCTCCGCGTCGGAGTTGGAACTCACCGTGGCCCAGCCGGTGGAGCAGGCCGTGGGCGGGCTGCCCGGCGTGAAGCGCGTCATCTCCACCGTGCAGCCGGAAGTGGTGCAGGTGGTCATCGCCTTTGAAGGCGACACGGACCCCTGGCGCGCCCGCCAGCTCGTGGCGGAGCGGCTCTCCAGCGTCATCGGCAGCTTCCCCGCGGGAACCCAGCCGCCCCTCGTCTCCAGCGCCTCGGGCCGTCTCCAGGAGATCCAGGAGATCGTCCTGGAAGGACCGTCCGTGGACCCGATGAAACTCCGGGACTACACGGAGAAGGTGCTCGTGCCACGCCTCCAAGCGGTCCCTGGCGTGGCGCGGGTGGAGCGCCTGGGCGGCGAGGAACGCCAGCTCCAAGTGACCATCAATCCGGACCAGATGCGCCTCCAGGGCGTGAGCCTCGACCAAGTGGCGCAGGCCATGAAGGGGAGCGCCCTCGACACCGCGGCCGGGATCATGGAGATCCGGGATAAGGGCTGGTTCATGTCGGCGGGCACGCAGGCCGCCTCGCCTGAGGCCGTCCGGCGCCTCCCGCTCCAGACCCCCCGCGGCACGATCCAAATGGGAGACATCGCCGATGTGCGGGAAGGCCCTGGATTCCGGCGCGGCCTCGCCCGGCACCAGGGGCACGAGGATGTGAGCCTCCGTGTGGTCAAGCAGCCCACGGCCGACACGCTCGCCACCACGCAGGGGGTGCGGCTGGCACTGGACGAACTGCGCAAAGGCTTGCCCTCGGGCACGGAACTGACACTCATGTACGACCAGGGCAACCTCGTCACCCACGCCCTGCGCGGCGTGACGGTGGCCCTTCTGCTCGGCGGATTCTTCGTGGCGCTGGTGCTCATACTGCTGCTGGGGAGCCTGCGCGGAGCCCTGCTCGTCATCGTGGTGCTACCCCTCGCCACCTTTGGCGCCGCGATCCCGCTCAAGGCCGCCGGGCTCGGCCTGAACGCCATGACTCTCGGCGGCCTCGCCATCTCCGTGGGCCTGCTCGTGGACGCCGCCGTCATCATGGTCGAGAACCTGGCCCACCGGCTGCACCAGCACCGGGACCACATTGAGCCTAGACGCGTAGCCCTGACCCGCGCGGCGGCGGAGGTCGGCGTGCCGATCCTCACGGCCGTCCTCGTGATCCTCGCGGTCTTCATTCCGCTGCTCGCCATCGGAGGCGTCGCCGGACGCCTGTACGCCCCGCTCGCCGTGGCCGTGGCCTCCGCCATGACCCTCAGCCTCGTCCTGAGCTTCACGCTGGTTCCGGCCCTGGTGGAGCGTTTCCTCCCGCCTGGTCTCGCCTTGGAGGAACCGCGTTTCGTCCAGGCGATCAAGGCCTTCTACGCGCCGAAATTGGACTGGGCCATGCGCCATGGCGGACGGGTCCTGGCCCTTGCCATCGCGGTCACGCTGCCCAGCATCTGGATGGCCCTCAGCCTGGGTAGCAATTTCCTGCCCAAGCTTGACGAGGGCGCGTTGATGCTCAGCTCACGGTTGCCCGCGGAGACGAGTTTGGAGGCGGTGGACGAGGCCAACCTCCAGATGGAGGCCCGGTTGAAGAAACTGCCGGGCGTGGCCTCTGTGTATCGCCGCACCGGCCGTGCCGAACTGACCGAGGACCCCATGCCTCATACCGCCAGCGATGTGCTCGTAGTGCTGGACGGCACCCTTGACAGCAGAGCCGTGGAGGCGGAAGTCACCAAGGCCGTGGAAGACCTTCCCTATCCAGTCGAGGTGACGACCCCGATGCAGATGCGAATCTCGGAGGGCCTCGGGGGCACGCCCGCGGATCTCCAAGTGAAGCTCTTCAACCCGGCCCTGGATGCTCTCCAGGCTCAGCTACCTGAGATCCAGGAGCGCCTCAGCAAGATCGAAGGCGTAGCATCCGTGAGCCCAGACAGCGGGGGGCCCATGCCAAGCTGGCGGATCGTCCCCGATGACGATGCCCTCCGCCGCTTGGATGTCCCCCGGCCCCTGGTCGCGGAGACGCTGGCTGCGGCCCTTCAGGGCCTCCCCACCGAAGCGCGCTTCGACGGCCCTCAACGGATCGAGCGGATCGTGCGCTTCCCGAATGATGGCCGTGTGAGCCCCGAGACCCTCAAGCGGTTGCCGATCGTGCTGGAAGGAGGCCGGATCGTGGAACTCGGGCAGGTGACGCGCTTCGAGGAGACCTCCACGCCGAGCCTCATCCGGCGGGAATCCGCCCAGCGGCGGCTCGCCTTGAACATCCGGACCACCGGGGATCTGGGGGGCACGGCGAACCGCGTTGAAGCGGCCATGGCCCAGATCCAGCTTCCCAAGGGCACCGTCGTCAAGATCGGCGGCCAGATCGAGCAGGCCCGGGAAACGCAGAAACGGTTGGGCGTCGCCATCGCCGCGGCGCTCACGCTGGTGGCCGTGCTCCTGTACCTGGCCCTCGGCCGCTGGCGCGAGGTGATGGTGGTGGTGACGACCCTGCCAAGCGCCTTCGCTGGAGGGCTCTTCGCCCTGTGGCTGGCGGATGAGACCTGGAACATCAGTTCCATCGTGGGCCTCATCGGCCTCTTCGGCGTGGCGGTCCAGAACAGCCTGGTGCTCATCACCCAGACGAAGGACTTGCTGGATGGGGGCGCGCCCTTCGGGCAGGCGGTCCGCGAGGCCTCGCTGGGCCGCGTGCGGCCCAAGCTCATGACGGCCGGGTCCGCGATCCTCGGCCTGATGCCGATGCTCTTCGGCATCGGCGGCAGCGAGCTGGAACGCCCCCTCGCCATCGTGATGGTGGGCGGCCTCGTCACGAGCACCTTGTTCACCCTGCTGGTCCTCCCGAGCTTCTACGCTTGGGTGGCCCGCCCTGCTGCTGAAAGGGAGATGTGATGCGAATTCGATGCACTCTGCTCGTCGCGTTTTCCATGGGAGCCGGACTCTGGGCGGATGGCCGGGGCGACCTCGCCGCGGCTCTCGGCCACCTCAATGGCAATGGGTCCGTCCAGGCCGGGATCGACTTCCAGCTTTGGACTCGCCAAACCCTGGGCAAGCGGTCCTCCGTCCGCCAAAGCGAAGTGAAAGCCCAGTTCCAGGAGGATGAGGAATCCCTGCGCATCACCTGGCCGAGGGTGGTGGTAGCCGACTTGACGCTGGAAGAGGAGCGCGCCGCGCGCGGAGAGATCCTGACCACCGCCATCCGCGATCAGACGAAAGAGCTGGACCCTGGGCGGATCCACCACCTGCTCGATCAGGCCACCGTGCTCCGTCGCCTGATGGATCAAGCCCGCTTCGATTCGGAGCGGGCCGATGCCTGGGAGGGTAAACCTGCCCGGCTCGTCCTCTTTGAATTCGACCCGAGGATTCCGGAGAACAAAGCGGGCCGTCTATCCCGACGATCCGGATCCTTGAAGGTCTGGATCGCGGCGGACGGCACCCCGCTGGCCAGCAGCGAGGTCGCGGAGTACGGAGGGAAGGTGGGCCGCTTCCTCGGGTCCTTCCAATCGAAGACGGACACGGAAACCCGATATGCCGTCATGCAGGGGCGCCTGGTCGCCGCCCACCGGGAGATCGAGGAGAGCAGCTCGGAATCGGATGGCGCGGAACGCTCCGATTCCCGCCGCGTTTTCGACCTGAAGGAGAAGCCATGAATCCCAAGCGGATCTTCAAGATCCACGGCATGGACTGCGCCGAGGAGATCACCACCCTGAAAGCCGAGATCGGGCCCCTGGTGGGTGGTGAGGAGCGCCTGCTCTTCGATCTCATGAACAGCAAGATGACCGTCGCGGAGGGGGCTCCGCCCCCTTCCGACGCAATCCTCCAGGCCGTGGCCCGCACCGGCATGCAGGCCGAGCCCTGGATGGAGCGGGGCGCGCCTGCCGGGAAATCCGGCCGCCAGCGGCTCCAGTTCCGCCTCATGGTGGCCAGCGGCGCGTTCGCCCTGATCGCCTTCGGCCTTCATGCCTTCCGCGCGGGCGGGCTGGTGGCGGCCTTGGGGTCCGAGGGTATGGGGACGGCGCGGGCCGTGCCCTGGGTCTCACAGGGGCTCTACCTGGCCAGCATCGTGGCCGCCTCCTGGTTCATCGCCCCCAAGGCCTGGCTCGCCGCCCGGCGCCTGCGCCCCGACATGAATCTCCTCATGCTCGTCGCCGTGCTGGGCGCCATCTCCATCGGGGAGTGGTTCGAGGCTGCCACGGTGTCGTTCCTCTTCGCGGTGTCCTTCGTCTTGGAATCCTGGAGCCTGGGCCGCGCCCGCCGCGCGGTGGAGGCCCTGATGGACCTCACGCCCCCCACCGTCCACATGGTGGAGGGAACCGGGTCCAAGGAGGTCGCCCCCGAAGCGGTCCCCCTTGGCGCCTTGTTCGTGGTCAAGCCGGGGGAGCGGGTGCCCCTCGACGGCAGGATCCTCCAGGGCGCGAGTTCCATGAACCAGGCTCCCATCACGGGCGAGAGCATGCCGGTGCCCAAGGAGGCCGGGGACGAGATCTTCGCCGGCAGCATCAACGGGGACGGCGCCCTCACCCTCGAATGCACCAAGCCCGCCTCGGACACGGTGCTGGCCCGCATCATCCGGATGATCGGCGAGGCCCAGAGCAAGCGCGCCGCCTCGGAGCAGTGGGTGGACCGGTTCGCCCGCGTCTACACGCCGGTGGTGATGGCGCTGGCGGTGGCCGTCGCCCTGCTCCCGCCACTCGCCTTCGGCGGCGCCTGGGACGCCTGGTTCTACCGGGCCCTCGTCCTGCTCGTCATCGCGTGCCCCTGCGCCCTCGTGATCTCCACGCCCGTGAGCGTCGTCGCGGGCCTGGCAGGGGCGGCCCATAACGGCGTGCTCGTGAAGGGAGGCATGTACCTGGAGCTTCCTGCCCGCCTAAAGGCTTTGGCATTCGATAAGACCGGCACGCTGACGGAAGGACGCCCAAGCGTCGTCCAGGTGGTGCCGCTGAACTCGCGCTCCGATCGGGAACTGTTGCGTGTGGCAGGCGCCTTGGAATCGCAAAGCGATCACCCGCTGGCCCGCGCGATCCTGGCCCATGTCCAAGGCCAGGGAGTTGCGTTCACGGCTGCGCAGGACTTCCGGATCGTTCAGGGCAAGGGCGCCGAAGCCACGGTAGATGGCCAGAGGGTCTGGCTAGGCTCTCATCTATTCCTCGAAGAGAAGGGGTTGGAGACACCGGAAGTCCACGCCCAGCTCGAATCGCTCAGCCAAGAAGGCCGGAGCGTCGTGGCCTTGGGCAGCGACCGGGAGTTGTTCGGCTTCATCGCCCTCGCGGATGCGATGCGTCCCGAAACGCCGGGCGTGGTCCAGGGCCTGTACCAGGCCGGGATAGGCAAGCTCGTGATGCTGACCGGCGACAACCTGGGGACTGCCCAAGCCGTGGCCCGGCAAGCGGGCGTGAAGGATCTCCGGGCCGAACTCCTCCCTGAGGACAAGGTGAAGGCCATAGATGAGCTGGTGGCAGCCCACGGCCAAGTCGCGATGGTGGGAGACGGTGTCAACGATGCGCCCGCCATGGCCCGCGCCTCCCTCGGCATCGCCATGGGGGCCATGGGCAGCGACGCCGCCATCGAGACCGCCGATATTGCGCTCATGACGGACGATCTCTCCCGCCTCCCCTGGCTCATCCAGCACTCCCGCCGCGCCATGCGGATCATCCGCCAGAACATCGCCTTCGCCCTCTCCGTGAAAGCGGTCTTCGTTGTGCTCACCTTGATGGGCCACGCCTCCTTGTGGGCCGCTATCGCAGCCGACATGGGCGCGTCCCTACTGGTGATCTTCAACGGACTGAGGCTCTTGCGTGACTGAGAAAGCGCGGCGTCCGGCTGTTTCGATACGAGGCGGATGGGCAACCATTTCCAAACCGGTGGGGCGACACCACTAGGCAGCGCCTAAGATGATTGGGCATTCCACCCTGTTCCATGCCTCTATCTGGAGGTTCCATGATCCCTTGCACCCGCAGTTCTAGTTCTGCGTGCATCAAGTGGTGTGGCTTGCTGGCCGTTGTCTGGCTGAGCCTTCCAATGGCCGCTCAGGAGCCTTCTGAGGTTCCGCTCGCCATCAATCTCCCAACGGCGGAGCACTTGGCTGACTGGGACATCGGCTTGGTGGTCAACCACCGCTTCCTGGAGCCCGTGAGGGGCGCCAGCAAGGATTTCTACGGTCTGGACGAACACGCCACTGTGGGGATCGGATTCGACTTCGGCATCAAGGCGATCCCTGGCCTCAACGCGGAGATCTATCGCACGGCCGACGACAAAACGGTCACGCTCGCCCTTCAAGAGCAAGTCGTCGCGAATGATCGATGGCGCGTGGCGGTACGGGCCGAGCGCTATGACGAGACCTACCAAGGGGGACCTCAGGGCGGCGTTTTCCAGGTCCCGGTGGATTGGCGACTGTTCGACGCTCTGACCCTCTCCGCAGTGCCCACCTACCTATCCCGCACGGCCACGGCCCAGCATGTCGTGACGACGGGGATCGGCGCACGGTGGATGGTGGCGGAGCACCAAGGGATCCTGGCGGAGTACTACCCTAGACCCTCGAAGGTGTACAACGGCTTCGAGCAAGGATGGTCCCTGGCCTATCAGTACCGGACACAAGGGCACCGCTTCACGATCATCGCCACCACCATTCCTGGAACGACGGCTCACCAGGTGCTGGGCGGGGACTACGAAGGCTACGGGCCCCGTTCCTCCAACTACTGGTCCTTGGGCTTCAATCTGATCCGGATTTTCTAGGCGGTTCCCGCGGATGCGGGCGCCCCCAAGAGCCCGGGCGCCAGGAACCAGCCTTGACGGGTTCCGGCCGCTGCGCGTCTTCGAGTGGACACCACTGGCACTGTCTTCGTAAGGTTTACCGACCGTGGAGCTTCTGATCTTGATTCTGAAAACGACCGGACTGTTCAT
>JAKAMQ010000228.1 GCA_021812805.1 Acidobacteriota bacterium | reverse complement strand
GGGCGAGCCTCGTCGCCCCCCGGATCGCAGGCCCCGCATGGGGCCTGCTTCCGTTTCGCCCGCGCTCCGCTTGGCTCAACGGACGGGGCCCCGCTGGCATCGCCCGCGCGAAGTACCTCGATGTCTTCGTCGAGAACATCACGTGGAGCCTTGGGCGCCACAGACCTTGTCGCAGGGCTTCCGTTCCGCGCTACAGGATTCGGCCTTCGAAGGCCTGGCGGGGCAGCGGGCCCCAGGCACGGCCATCGCGGCTCACCGGCCGGTTGTCGCCCAGCAGGAGGTAGCCGCGTCCACAGGTGACGGAACCGGCGCTGTCCCGCTCGGGATGGACGACCCAGGGCTCGTCCAGGGTATGGCCGTCCACCCGCAGATCCGGGCCGTCCCAGGCCACGGTGTCGCCCGGCAGCCCCATCACCCGATTGACGGCATCGCCACCGGGCCTGGCCACCACCCAGACTTCGCCGCGCCGGGGCGCGTGGCTGGCCCAGGCCCGCAGCATCCAGCGCAGATCGCCGCTGTGGAGGGTGGGTTCCATGCTGTGGCCCGACACCCGGACGGGATGCACCACGGCCAGGGGCGAAAGCGCCACGGCCAGGGCGGCGAGGGGGATCCAGAGCTTCGTCGTCATGCTTTCAGGATGCGCCGCCGGGCGCCGGCGTTCCCGCCCTCCCTCATGGAGATCATCCCCGCACGGCCAGACGGCGACCCCGGCCATCCGTGAGGGCCACCTCCGCCAGCCGGGCCGGAGCGGGCACGAAGGGGGTCAGGTCCGCCACAAGCCGGGTGGCCAGGGCCAGGGGATCCACCAGGCCCACCTCGGCCAGCAGGCGGCCCTGGAGAGGCGCCAGGGCGCGGTCGAGGGCGGCTTCCAGATCGCGGAAATCCACCACCACGTCGAAGGGATCCAGGCCCTGTCGCTCGGCCACCACTTCCACGGTGTAGTCGTGGCCCTCCCAGGTGTCGCCACGCCGGAACACCACCGACAGGGGGCGGGTCACGGCGGCTTCGAAGTGGCGTGCGGAGGGGCCCAAGGCTGACTCCAGGTCGGGCCTTCAGTTTGTCATGGCCATGGCTACACTGTCCCTTCGAGCACGACATACCTGACAAGCGGGTGAAGCACGGCCACCGGACAGCCCCAGGCGGTCCGGCTGAATCGCACGATTTTTGGGGAGGGCACATTCCATGAGAATCCTGGAGACCGCGCTGTTCTGGATCATGACGCTGGCCGCGGCCACGTTCTTCGTCTGGACCATCCGCCAGCGCCTGGCCACGATGAAGGCGGGCCTCCCCGACAACCGCTTCGACCGCCCCGGAGAGCGCCTCAAGGGCGTGTTCGTGCTGGTGTTCGGCCAGAAGCGACTGCTGCGGGACAAGTACGCGGGCTTCTACCATGTCCTGATCTTCTACGGCTTCTGCGTCCTGTCCCTGCGCTCCATCGGCCTCGTGGTCGAGGGCCTCATCCCCGCCTTCCACATGACAGAGGCGCTGGGGCGCTTCGGGCTCGGCTACCAGTTCACGAAGGATGTGTTTGAAGTGCTGGTGCTCGTGGGGCTGGGCCTTTCCGCCTTCCGGCGCCTAGTGCTCAAGCCCTGGCGCCTGGACAACTCGGCGGATGCCTGGGCCACGCTGAGCCTTATCGGCACGCTCATGGTCACGGATCTGCTGGCCGACGGCGCCTTCATTGCCATGCACCATCCGCACTGGGCGGCCTGGTCCCCGGCCGGCAGCGTGGTGGCGGGCTGGCTGGGCGGTCTGAGCGGCACGGGTCTGGCGGTCCTCTTCAAGACCATGTGGTGGCTGCACCTGGCCACCCTCTATGCCTTCGCCAACTTCCTGCCCTACTCCAAGCACTTCCACGTCTTCACCTCGCTCTTCAACGTCTACTTCCGCGAACTGGAGCCCCACAAGAACCTGAAGCCCATGGACCTGGAGGCCGAGCACTTCGGCATCAACCGGATCCAGGACTTCAGCTGGAAGCAGATGCTGGACTTCTACACCTGCGTGGAGTGCGGCCGCTGCCTGGAGAACTGCCCCACGACGCTGACGGGCAAGCCCCTCCGGCCGAAGACTTTCGGCAACGATCTGCGGGACTACCTCAAGGCCACCCCCCTGGACCAGATGGGGCAGGACAAGCCGGTGCCGGAGGACCGCAAACTCATCGGCGGCGCTGTGCCCGAAGGCTCCTTCTGGAAGCGGGATGAGGAGCACGCGCCCTGGAGCAAGGCGCAGCTCGAGGGCTGGATCAGCCAGGACACCATCTGGGCCTGCACCAGCTGCGGCTATTGCGAATGGGCCTGCCCCCTGCAGATCAGCTTCGTGGACAAGCTCGTGGGCATGCGCCGCTACCTCACCCTGGAGGAGAGCGATTTCCCCGCCGAAGCCCAGACCGCCTTCAAGGGCATGGAGCGCCAGGGCAACCCCTGGAACCTGCCCCAGGCGGACCGCGGCAAGTGGGCGGAGGGCCTCGAAGTGCCCACCATGGCCGAGAATCCCGAGGCCGAGTACCTGTTCTGGGTGGGCTGTGCGGGCAGCTACGACGCCGCCGGCCAGAAGGTGTCGAAGTCCCTGGTGAAGCTCCTGAAGGCCGCGGGCGTCTCCTTCGCCATCCTCGGCACCGAGGAGAGCTGCACCTGCGAATCCGCCCGGCGCCTGGGCAACGAGTATCTCTACCAGACCGCCACGGAAGCGAACATCGAGACCCTCAAGGGCCACGGCGTGAAGAAGGTCGTCACCAACTGCCCGCACTGTCTGAACACCCTGAAGAACGAGTACCCCGCCTTCGGCGGCGACTTCGAGGTGGTCCACGGCACCGAATTGGTGGCGAAACTGCTGGCCGAGGGAAAGATCAAGCTCGAACAGACCGTGGAAGTGGATCTCACCTACCACGATCCCTGCTACCTCAGCCGCATCAACGGCCAGGTGGAAGCGCCCCGCGCCATCCTGGATGCCATTCCCGGCGTGAAGCTCACCGAGATGGAGAAGCACGGCGAAGCCACCATGTGCTGCGGGGCCGGCGGCGGCCGGTTCTGGCTGGAGGAGCACCTGGGCAAACGCATCAACCACGAGCGCTTCGAGCAGGCCATGGAAACCAAGGCCGGCACCATCGCCGTGGGCTGCCCTTTCTGCAACGTCATGCTGAGCAACGCCGCCGGCGAGACCGGCCACGAGGGCGTCGCCACCACCGACGTTCTGGAACTGGCTGCG
>JAKAMQ010000227.1 GCA_021812805.1 Acidobacteriota bacterium | reverse complement strand
GGCCAGCCACTACACCATGGGCGGCCTGTGGGTGGACTACAACCTGATGAGCACCATCCCCGGCCTCTTCGTGCTGGGCGAGGCCAACTTCTCCGACCACGGCGCCAACCGCCTGGGCGCCTCGGCCTTGATGCAGGGTCTGGCCGACGGCTACTTCGTGATCCCCTACACCATCGGGGGCTACCTGGCCGGCATCAAGCCTGGCACGCGCATCTCTCCGGAGGATCCAGCCGTGAAGGCGGCGGAACAGTCCGTGGCCGACCGCACCCAGCGCCTGATCGCCATCGGCGGCAAGCAGACGCCCACCCACTTCCACCGGGAACTGGGCAAGGTCATGTGGGAGCACTGCGGCATGGGTCGCAACGAGGCCGGCCTCAAGAAGGCCCTGGAGATCATCCCCGAGATCCGGGAACAGTTCTGGAAGGACGTCTGCATCCCCGGTTCCGGCCAGGAGCTCAACCAGTCCCTCGAGATGGCCGGCCGCGTGGCCGACTTCATCGAGATCGGCGAGCTGATGTGCCGGGACGCCCTCGAGCGCCGCGAGTCCTGCGGCGGCCATTTCCGCGAGGAGTGGCAGACCGAGGAGGGCGAGGCCCGGCGTGACGACGAGAACTTCTGCCATGTGGCTGCCTGGGAGTACAAGGGCGAGGGCAGCACGCCTGTGCGCCACATCGAGCCGCTGAAATTCGAGAACGTCCATCTCGCCACCCGCAGCTACAAGTGAGGACCAGACCATGGAAAAGCATCTGAATCTGACCCTCCAGGTATGGCGCCAGAAGGACGCCAAGTCCGAAGGCACCTTCGTCGAGTACACGGCCAAGCACATCAGCAGCGAGATGTCCTTCCTCGAAATGCTGGACGTGGTGAACGAGGATCTCATCCGCAAGGGCGAGGATCCCGTCGCCTTCGACCATGACTGCCGCGAGGGCATCTGCGGCATGTGCAGCATGGTCATCAATGGCCGTCCCCACGGACCCAAAGAGCGCACCACCACCTGCCAGCTCCACATGCGCAGCTTCAGCGATGGGGACACCATCACCATCGAGCCCTGGCGCGCGAAGCCCTTCCCGGTCCTGAAGGATCTCATCGTGGACCGCGGGGCCTTCGATCGCATCATCGCGGCCGGCGGCTTCGTCAGCGTGCCCACGGGCTCGCCCCAGGATGCCAACGCACTGCCCATCCCCAAGCAGAATGCCGACCTGGCCATGGATGCCGCGGCCTGCATCGGCTGCGGGGCGTGCGTCGCCGCCTGCCCCAACGCCAGCGCCATGCTGTTCCTCTCCGCCAAGGTGAGCCACTTGGGCCTGCTGCCGCAGGGTCAGCCCGAGCGGTACAGCCGCGTCCGGGAGATGGTGGGCCAGATGGACGCCGAGGCCTTCGGCACCTGCACCAACCATGGCGAGTGCGAAGCCGCCTGTCCCAAGGGCATCACCCTCGAGACCATCGCCCGCATGAACCGCGACTTCATCAAGGCCAGCCTCACCTACCGGCCCGAAGCCGTCGGCGGCGGCGCCGGCTGAGAAGCCTCACTCCTGCCAAGCGCCCGGCTCCGGCCGGGCGCTTTTGCTTCAGCGCGCCAGGTGCGCCTTGGCCGCGGCCAGGAACCGCGCCCGGGCGAAGGCGTGGTCCACGATGGGTTCTGGGTAATGGAATCGCCTCCGCTGTTCCCTGGGCACCTTCCAGGGCTCATGGATGAACGCCGCGGGGCAGCCCTCCAGCTCCGGCACCCAGCGTTTCACGTAAGCGCCGTCTGGATCGAACTTCAGCCCCTGGGACACGGGATTGAACATGCGGAACCAGGGCTGGGCATCGCAGCCGCAGCCCGCGCTCCACTGCCAGCCGGCGTTGTTCTGCGCCCAATCGCCGTCCGTGAGCCAGGCCAGGTAGTGGGCTTCGCCTAGGCGCCAATCCACCAGCAGATGCTTGGCCAGGAAGCTGGCCGCCACCATGCGGGCCCGGTTGTGGACGAACCCCTCGCCCAGGAGCTGCCGTGCGGCGGCGTCCACCACCGGGTAGCCCGTGCGCCCCTCGCGCCAGGCCTCCCAGGCAGCCGGATCCTCTCGCCAGGGGAAGCCCGCGAAGGCGGGGCGGAACGGCCGTTCCAGCAGATCCGGCCAGGTCCAGAGCAGATGATGGCTGAACTCGCGCCACAACAGCTCGTTCAGGAAGGGCGCCGCGCCCGGCCCGCCGTGCGCTGAAACGGCCTGCCACACCTGGCGGATGGAGAGGGTGCCGAACTTCACATCGGCGCTGAGGCGCGAGGTGCCGGGCCGGTCCATGCGGTCCCGGTCCTGGTGATAGCGGTCCAGACGGTCCTCCAGGAAGGCCGCCAACCGGATTCGGGCCTGCTGTTCGCCGCCGGGTTGGATCCGGGCGTTCGGGCTGAGGCCGAGCGCCTCCAGGGACGGGGGGGGAACGTCCTGGGTGACGACGCCCGCAGGCAGGGGTGGCAGGGCCGCTGGGGCCGCCAGGGGCACCTGGGGCCCCAGCCGCGCCGCACAGGCCCGGGCGAACGGAGTGAACACCCGGAACATCCCGCCCTGCCCTGTCTGGACCGACCCCGGCGGCAGGAGCGTCTCGCCTTCGAACAGGCGGAAGGCGATGCCCTCGCGGTCCAGGGCTTCGACCACCCGGCGATCCCGTTCCCGCCCGAAGGGCTCGCTCCAGCGGTAGGCCAGCACCCGGTCCACCCGCCACTGGTGGGCCAGGCGCGGAACCACGTCCACACTGCGCCCCGGCACGATCAGGAGGCGTGATCCCAGACGGGCGAGTTCGGCCTGGAGCTGCCCCAGGGATTCCAGCAGGAACTGCATCCGGTGCGGGAGTTTCCGCGCCCGTTCCGGGGCGAAGAAGAAGGGATCCAGCACGAACAGGGGAATCACCTCGCCCGAGGCGGCAGCTTCCAGCAGCGGCGCATGGTCCGCCACTCGGAGATCCTTGCCGCGGAACCAGACGAGGGAACGCATCCGGAGGCTCAGCCTTCTGCGCTGCTCTGCAACGCCACCTGCCAGAGACCCGCGGGGTCCGGATGGAGCAGCCAGGCGGAAACCAGCGGCCGGGCGGTCCAGGCACCCTGGGCGAGTTCCAGGTCCAGTTGGCCGGCACCCCAGCCGGCATACCCCAGGAACAAGCGGTAGCGGGCCTGCGGATCCGCCAGCAGGGCCTCCAGCAGGTCCTTGCGGTGGCTCACGAAATGGGTGAAGTCCAGCACCGTGTCTTC
>JAKAMQ010000061.1 GCA_021812805.1 Acidobacteriota bacterium | reverse complement strand
CAGGCTCCGGGGGAGCCTGCGGAATCGGAACCCGGCGAGGAGCTCATGCCAGTGCCGATTCGCGAAGGCGCAGCCTGAGCGATGGCAAGACCCGGCCCTTCTGCGCCATAGGCGCAAAAGGGCCGGGCTTGCCACGGCACTCGAGGGAACGACTTAGGGCTGCTTCTTCCGACCTGACCCGGTTCATCGCACCCCGATGCATGGGGCCCGGCTTGGTCCCAGAGTATCGCCTGGAGCCCGGAAGGGCCAGGAGAACCGCCACCGGGGAAGCAGGAACGGCGCGGGATGCGAGGTTTTTCAGGGCCTTTTCCCGTTCGTGGGAAAATCCGGCCTCGCCCCTTGACACCCCCACATCTTGGGGCCATCCTTTTTCTCCGGCACAACCCCTAGAGGTTCAGCACACGGCCCCCATCCGCTGGGGTGGGTATTGTCTGCCCCATTCAACCGGGTCTCCGACCCATCCCCGCCCCACCTCATTCCAATCTCCCGGACCGCGCTCATGAAGATCACCCGCCACTTCACCAAGGCCGGACACGACCCCTTGGAAGGAATCCCCTTCGTTCCACGAACCAGCCGCATCACCAAGCTCGATGGCACCGTGGTCTTCGAGGCCAAGGATGTGATGGTGCCGGAGACCTGGTCCCAGGTCGCCGTGGACATCCTGGCCCAGAAGTACTTCCGCCGGAAAGGCATTGACGCCCAGAACAGCGGCGAGAAGGACGCCCGGCAGGTGTTCCATCGCCTGGCCGGCTGCTGGCGCCACTGGGGCGAGACCCACAGCTATTTCGACTCCGCCGACGATGCGCAAGCCTTCTACGACGAGCTGACCTACATGCTCGCGGAGCAGATGTGCGCGCCCAACTCGCCCCAGTGGTTCAACACGGGCCTGCACTTCGCCTACGGCATCTCCGGCCCGGCCCAGGGCCACAGCTACGTGGATCCCAAGACTGGCGAGATGAGGAAGTCCACCTCCGCCTATGAGCGCCCCCAGCCTCACGCCTGCTTCATCCAGAGCGTGGCGGATGACCTCGTGAACGAGGGCGGCATCATGGATCTGTGGACCCGCGAGGCCCGCATCTTCAAGTACGGGTCCGGCACGGGCACCAACTTCTCCAAGGTGCGCGGCTCCGAGGAACCGCTCTCCGGCGGCGGGCGCAGCTCGGGCCTCATGAGCTTCCTGGCCGTGGGCGACCGCGCTGCGGGTGCCATCAAGAGCGGCGGCACCACCCGCCGCGCCGCGAAGATGGTCTGCCTTGATCTCGACCACCCCGACATCGAGGCCTTCATTGATTGGAAAGTGACCGAGGAGCGCAAGGTGGCCATGCTGGCCGCAGGCAGTGCCCTCACCCGCCGCCACTGGGATGCCATCTGCCAGGCCGTGGAAGGCTCCACCACCAGGGACATTGATCCCAAGACCAATGAGGCCCTGCGCAAGGCCCTGGCCAAGGCGAAGCGGGAGGGCGTGCCGCCGGCCTTCCTCACCCAGTGCCTGGGCCGCCTGGCGGATGGCGACCTGGAGCGCGACCTCCACGGCTACGACACCTCCTGGGACGGCGACGCCTACTACACCGTGGGCGGCATGAACTCCAACAACTCCGTGCGGGTGCCCGATCCCTTCATGCGGGCCCTGGAAATGGACGGCGACTGGGCGCTGAAGCGCCGTGTGGACGGCAAGACCAGCCGGAAGCTCCGCGCCCGCGATCTGTGGGAGAAGGTGAACAAGGCCGCCTGGGCCTGCGCCGACCCCGGCCTCCAGTTCGACACCACCATCAACGACTGGCATACCTGCCCGGCCGATGGCCCCATCAACGCCAGCAATCCCTGCTCCGAGTACATGTTCCTGGATGACACCGCCTGCAACCTGGCGTCCCTGAACCTGTGCACCTTCCTCACCGAGGACGGCGGCTTCGATCTGGCGGGCTACCGCCACGCCATCCGCCTCTGGACCGTGGTGCTGGAGATCAGCGTCCTGATGGCCCAGTTCCCCAGCGAGGCCATCGCGAAGCTGAGCTACGACTTCCGCACCCTCGGCCTGGGCTACGCCAACCTGGGCGCCATGCTGATGCGCATGGGCATCCCCTACGACAGCGTGGAAGGCACCCAGTGGTGCGCCGCGCTGACGGCCATCCTCACGGGCGATGCCTATGCCGCCAGCGCCGAGATGGCGCGGGAGCTGGGGCCCTTCCCCGGCTACGCGCGCAACGCGCCGAACATGCTGCGGGTCATCCGCAACCACCGGCGCGCGGCCTACAACGCCCCGGCCTCGGAATACGAGCAGCTCTCCATCCGGCCCCAGGGCCTGCATGGCGCCGGGGTGCCCAAACGCATCGTGGATGCCGCCCGCGAAAGCTGGGACACGGCCCTCACCTACGGCGAGCAGTGGGGCTTCCGCAATGCCCAGGTGACCGTGCTGGCGCCCACGGGCACCATCGGCCTCCTGATGGATTGCGACACCACCGGTGTCGAGCCCGATTTCGCCCTGGTGAAGTTCAAGAAGCTGGCGGGCGGCGGCTACTTCAAGCTGGTCAACCGCGCCATCCCCGAAGCCCTGGCCCGCCTCGGCTACAGCCCGCAGCAGATCCAGGACATCGAGCGCCACGTGGTGGGCTGGCTCCAGATCACCGACGAGACCCCTGGCATCACCCGGTCCATGCTCAAGGGCGCCGGCTGGGCCGAGGAGGAGATCGCGGCCATCGAGCAGAAGCTCCCCACCGCCTTCGATCCCGCCTACGCCCTGGATGTGGAACGCCTCAAGCGCGATTTCAACGCCCAGCAGGCGGAGACCTTCCTCCTGGCCCTGGCCGGCACCATGACCGTGGAGGGCGCGCCGCACCTCAAGGATGAGCACCTGCCCATCTTCGACTGCGCCAACCGCTGCGGCCGCACCGGCCAGCGCTACATCGCGCCCATGGGCCACCTGAAGATGATGGGCGCCGCCCAGCCGTTCCTCAGCGGCGCCATCAGCAAGACCATCAACCTGCCCGCCGAGACCGGCGTGAAGGAGATCGGCCAGATCTACGAGGCCAGCTGGCAGCTCATGCTCAAGGCCGTGGCCCTCTATCGCGACGGTTCCAAGATGAGCCAGGCCATGGCCACCAGCCTGGACCTGCTGGACGGCGCCGACACCCTGATGGACGAATCCGCCACCGCCACGGAGAAGGCCCCCGTCGTGGCCCAGGCCCTCACCCATCAGCTCGTGCGCACCTACCGGCGCCGCATGCCCAACCGCCGCGGCGGCTACACCCAGTCGGCCACCGTGGGCGGCACCAAACTCTACCTGCGCACCGGGGAGTACGAGGACGGCAGCCTGGGCGAGATCTTCCTGGACATCCACAAGGAGGGCGCCGCCTTCCGCGCCGTGCTCAACTGCTTCGCCATCGCTGTGAGCATGGGCCTGCAGCACGGGGTGCCCCTGGAGGAATTCTGCGATGCCTTCCTGTTCACCCGCTTCGAGCCCAATGGCATGGTGGCCGGCAGCGACACCATCAAGCTGAGCACCAGCCTCATTGATTTCGTGTTCCGCGAGCTGGCCATCAGCTACCTGGGCCGCTACGACCTGGCCCACGTGGAGCCCGAGCAGCTCATGAGCGGCCAGAAGCCCGCCAGCCAGGCCGCTGGCCTCCAGAAGAACCTGCCCGACCTGCCCACCGGCACGCCCCTGCCCTTCCCCGAGGCTGGCACCACGCCCGCCCCGGCCCCCGCCCTCCAGCCCGCGCTGGTTCCCGTGGGCGCGCCCGCCGGCGCCCGCCCCAGCGTCAGCGCCGCCCAAGCCGCCCGCGAGAAGGGCTACACCGGCGACCCCTGCCCCGAGTGCGGCCACCTCACCCTCGTCCGCAACGGCGCCTGCATGAAGTGCCAGACCTGCGGGGCGACGACCGGGTGCAGCTAGAAAGCTTTAACGGCGGTCTCACCGCAGAGAGCGCAGAGAACGCAGAGGGAAACGGAGAGGAATGCCATTCGGTACCAGACACGTTCGACCCGTTCGATCACCACGAAGACATCGCAACCACGAGCGGGGGAAACCCCGCTCATTTTTTGGTGCCAAACCGTGGTGAGCAGCACCCACACAAAAACGCAGCTACGCGTTCCAGGACGTACTTGATTACGTCTAATGTTTGTTATGCAGGCCATCTATGTAATCGCTAGCACGAGGCCAAAATGGGATTCAATTTCAAGCCATTTCTTGATGCAATTCCAAAGATAACATCAGTCTATTCGCTGATTGCATTCGTTCTTGTGCTACTAGCGGTCACTGTCTTCATTCTACTTAAGGCAAATAGCCCAATATTCAAAATTCTTGAAAAAAAGCTCACAAAAGCACAAACCTTCACTTTTGTCAGCAGAATGGCCCTCTATACTTTCCTCTTCGCGTGTTTCGTTTTTCTACTCGGATACATTACGGAACTTGGTAAAATATACAAATTTAAGGCCTCCCAAACTTCTGTCATAATTTTTGACAAACATGTAGATATATCAGGAATTGATTCAATCAAGAGCCCCAAGAATCCAGGGTATCTTGTTGCCTCGAATCCTGATTTTTCTATTCCAGCACCAAATCTTGACTTCTGGGAAAAGCCGATTTGGGTCACCGATAAATCAGACCTTCAACGATATATATCCATATCACTACCTAAAGATATTGATTTTAAAGGACCATTCTTTGATTTTATAAGTAATGGCAAATTCATATTTTTGCTTTCAAAGCAAAAGATAAACCTTGAGATAAATCAAGCTTCATCTATCATCATGGATTCACCATTTGAAACCATAGGTTTAGATAATTACCCTTTTAGTGAACCAATAATAATAAATGGACGACATCATATATCTATTATTTCGATCGAAAAATCCAGCCTCCCAGCCAAATTTAAGAAAGTAAGAATTGCATCTCTTGTTGCTTTTTATCTATCTGAATTTTCAATCAAACCGGATCAACTCATTTCGACTAATAATAACGCCATAATAATCGCTGAATATAAATTCTATAATGTCGTATATCAAAATAAAAAACAAAATATTTCCATATTCAAGTGCATACGTTTCATAGATTCAGGCTCTTATTTTTTTATCATCGATGGCAACTGTTATGCTCCCGATTCCAATCCTGCAATAAGGGCCTACATGCTTGATGTGGTCTCCAAATTCGGATTACCTGCAAATGAATAACACAACCAGTTCACCTCGCATGCCTAACCCTCCGCTCAACTCGGCCCCACCTGCTGTGAGCCACACTCCCTCTCATCGTTTCGCTTCCTCGGCTTCGCTCAGCACCTCGCTGCAGGTGGGGCCAGTTAGCTTCTTTCATTAGCTTCTTTCGAAAAGAGAAGGGCGGGAGCCATCCCGCCCTTCTCTTTTCTTCGTGCCCTTGTTTTCTCTTCGTGCCCTTCGTGGAGATCCTTTTGCCCTGACTCAGTTGTGCACGCCCGGAGCTTCCCGCCCGGTCTTTTCGACGTATTCGGGGTAGGTGCCGAGGAAGGGCAGCGGGCCGGGGTGTTCGTCGCCGCCGAGTTCGAGGACGCGGGTGGCGAGGCCGCGGAGGAAGGCGCGGTCGTGGCTCACGAAGAGGAGGGTGCCTTCGAAGTCCTTGAGGGCGTCCACCAGCATCTCCTTGGTGGCCAGGTCCAGGTGGTTGGTGGGCTCATCCAGCACGAGGAAGTTGGGCGGATCAAGGAGCATGCGGGCCATGACCAGGCGCGATTTCTCGCCGCCGGAGAGGGCGCGGATGCGCTTGTCCACCTCGTCGCCGCTGAACTGGAAGGCGCCCAGGAGGTTCCGCAGCACCCCCAGGCCCTCCATCGGGAAGTCCTTCTGCATCTGCTCCAGCACGGTCAGGTCGGGATCCAGCAGGTCGAGGCTCTGCTGGGCGAAGTAGCCCAGCTTGAGGCTGGCGCCCAGCTTCACCTCCCCGGCATCCGGCGCCAGCACACCCGCCACCATCTTCAGCAGGGTGGACTTGCCGGCGCCGTTCTTGCCCATGACGCACCAGCGCTCGCCGCGGCGGATGTGGAAGTCGAAGCCGTCATAGAGGGCGCGGGCGCCGTAGCGCTTGGTGACGCCCTTGAGCATGAGCACGTCGTCGCCGGAGCGGCCGGGGATGCGGAAATCCCACTTCACGATGCGCCGCTTCTTCGGCGGCTCGATGCGCTCGATCTTGTCCAGGGCCTTCACGCGGCTCTGCACCTGGGCGGCCTTGGCGGCGTGGGCGGAGAACCGCTCGATGAAGCGCTGTTCCTTGGCCAGCTTGGCCTGCTGCCGGGCGTAGGCGGCCTCCTGGTTGGCCTCGCGGGTCTCCCGCTCCTTCACGTAGAAGTCGTAGTCGCCGGAGTAGGTGACGATGTCGCCGCCATCAATCTCCAGCACCTTGGACACGATGCGGTTCATGAAGTCGCGGTCGTGGCTGGTCATCAGGAGGGTGGCGGTGCTGGCCTTCAGGTACTGCTCGAGCCAGAGGATGCTTTCGATGTCCAGGTGGTTGGTGGGCTCGTCCAGCAGCAGCACGTCGAAGGTTCCCAGCAGCACCTTGGCCATGGACACGCGCATCTTCCAGCCGCCGGAGAGGGCGCCCACATCGCCATCAATCTGCGCATCCTCGAAGCCCAGGCCCTGGAGGCAGGCCCGGGCGCGGGCCTCTAGCTCGTAGCCGCCCAGGTGCTGGTATTCCTCCTGGACATGGCCGAAGCGTTCCAGGATGGCCTCCAGCTCGTCGGCGCGCTCGGGATCGGCCATCCCATGTTCCAGATCCGCCAGCTCGTGGTGGAGGTCGCCCAGGCGCCCGCTGCCGGCGATGGCCTCATCCAGCACGGAGCGGCCCGCCATCTCGTCCACCTCCTGCCGGAAGTAGCCGAGGGTGAGCTTCTTGGGCAGGCTCACCGCGCCATCGTCGGGGGACTCCTCGCCCAGGATCATGCGGAAGAGGGTGGACTTGCCGGCCCCGTTGGGGCCCACCAGGCCCGCCTTCTCGCCGGGATTGAGCTGGAAGCTGGCATCAATGAAGAGCACCTGCTTGCCGTACTGCTTGCTGACATTGGCGAAGGAAATCATGGCCTGCCGAGAGAAAGGACGGAGGGGCCGCCCCGGTGAATCCTCCAGAGTACTGCGATCCCCCGGCCAGCCCCAGCCCGGATGCGGAAACCGGCTCGCCGGGTTCAGGCCCCGGGGCAAGGGCGCCGATGGAGGAGGCAGGAGCCCCCATGCCCGATCCCCTCGACTCCGCGAAGCTGGCGCTGGATCCCGATTCGGAGATCCCCGCCCTGCTGGATCTCTGCCCGGACATCGCGCTCCTGCGCTACCGGGATGCGGAGAAACTGGTGGTGGAAGGCGACCCCTCCCAGGAGGTCTTCCTGGTGGTCAAAGGCAGTCTGGTGGTGGAGCATCGGGAACCCGATGGCGCCCAGCGGCCCCTGGCCCATCTGGAATGCGGGCCGGAATCGCCCTGCATCGTGGGCGAGATGGCCTATTTCGGAGCCCAGCGCCGCACGGCTACGGTGCGGGCCGTGGGGGCCTGCCAGGCCCTCTGCCTGAAGCCGGCCCACCTGGACGCCATCATGGATGGGTTCCCGGCCCTCACGCGCCTCCTCTGCCAGCAGTTCACCCGCCGTCTGCAGGAGGCCAACGACACCCTGCGGGATCTGCGGGCACGCCTTGATCTCGGCGCTGAGCGGCAGCTCACCCAACCCGGGGAGCTGATCTTCCGGGCCGGAGAGCGCACGCCCCTGTTCCAGCTGGTCATGGGCACCGTGCGACTGGAGGATCGCGAAGGCAGCCAAATGCTGGCGGCCCGGGATCTGCCCGAGGGATTCCTGGGCCTGGAGGCCTTCCTGCGGGACCGCCCCCAGGAGGCCACCGCCGTGGCCGAGGACACCTGTTTCCTGGCGGTGATCCCCCCTTCCCGCCGCGAGGCCTTCCTGCGCAATCAGCCGGGGCTGGTGCTGCGGGTGCTGGAGGGAAGGCTCTAGACGAACAGCACCGCATGCACCGGCGGCAGGTGCTCCGCGAGGGTGAGCCAGTCGTCCCCCCCGTTCTCGCTGATCCAGACGGAGCCGGTGGTGGAGCCGAAGGCCAGGCGCTCGCCGCTGGCATCCAGATCCAGGGCGTGCCGGTACACCAGGTCGTAGGCCCAGGCCTGGGGCAGCCCGCGGTGGAGCGTCTCGAAGGTGCGGCCACCATCGCGGGTGCGATTCACCACCACCTTCCCCTCGGCGGGAATGCGGCGCTCGTCCTTGATGGCAGGCACGAACCACGCCGTATCCGGATCCTTCGGATGCACCACCACCGGAAAGCCGAAGACCGAAGGCTTGACGCCGGTGATCTCCGTCCAGGTCATGGCGCTGTCGGTGCTGCGGAAGATGCCGTTGTGGTGCTGGATCCAGTAGGTATCCGGGGCCCCGGGGCACTGCACCATGTGGTGGGGATCCTGGGATTCCGGCGCCTCCACCAGCTCGGGCGGCGCGTAATCGGCGCGCATGCCCCTGGTGTGGGCAGCCCAGGTCTTCCCCAGATCCTCCGTGATCCACACGCCGCCGCTGGAGATGGCCACGGCCACGCGGTTGCCGTCGCGGGGATCCACGCAGATGGAGTGGATCCCCGGCGCGTCCGCGCCGCCGCCGGCCCACTTGCGGCGCTCCGGCATGTGCCAGAGGGGCTCCACGAGCTGCCAGGTGTCGCCGTGGTCCTCGCTCCAGAAGAGGCCACCGGGGATGGTGCCCGCCCAGAGCAGACCCGGCTGAGAAGCGGCACCGGGTGCGAGGGCCCAGAAGCGGATGAGGCGCCAGGGAATCTCCCGGCCCAGGAAGTCCTTCTCCACGTGGCCCTCGGGCGGCGTGGGATAGGCGGGCACACCGATTTCGGTCCAGGTGGCGCCGCGATCGCGGGAGCGATGCAGTTTGGCGCCGAAGTGGCCGTGGTCCAGGGCCGCGTACCAGGCGCCATCCCTGGGATCGTGCTGGACCAGGGAGACGTTGTCCCCCAGGAAGGCCACCGACTCGAGATCCCAGACGCCCCGTCCCGTCCGTCGAGCGGAGAAGAGCCCCTTGCGGGTGGACACCAGCAGTTGGTCAGACATCGTCAACCTCCTGAAAGGGCCTGCATGACGAGGATTTCGGCCGAGGCGGGTACGGGATCACTCAGCGCGCGGCGGTCCGCCACGGGTTCCCCATCCACGAAAATGGCCATGTGCTGGCGCAGGGCGCCGTGCTCGTCCAGCACGTAGCCCCGGGCCAGAGGGTACAGGTCGAAGGCGGCATCCAGGCTCTCGCGCACGGTCGCGCCCGCCACCACGCACGGGGGGCAGGCCACATGGCGCTGGAGATTCCGGGTGAAGGAAACGCGGGGCATGGGACTCCAGGAGGCCCCGACAATCTGCTCCGGAGAGGCCTTCCCTGTCAAGACAACGGCAGCCTCGTGGCGACGCCTCCACTGGCCCCGGGAGTCCCCGGGGGCGCAAGGCGAAGGGCTTGGCCTTGTGAAGACGCCGATAAGACCGATGTTGGAAGGGATGCGGCCACCGCTGCGGAGGGGGTGTCTTGGGCACGAGAGCCCTGCTGGTCTACCCGGAAATGCCTCCCACCTACTGGAGCATGCGGTATGCGCTGCCCTTCATCGGCAAGAAGGCGGTCTTCCCACCCCTGGGCCTGCTGACCGTGGCGGCCATGCTGCCGAAGGACTTCGAGATCACCCTGGTGGACATGAACCTGGAGCCGCTGCGCGATTCCGCAATCGCTCGCGCCGATGTCATTTTCGCGTCCGCCATGATCGTCCAGAAGGCCTCCCTGGCGCAGGTGATCGCACGGGGCCATGCGCACGGGAAGCCCGTGGTGGCCGGCGGGCCCTACCCCACCAGTTGTCACGAAGAGATCCAGGGTGTGGACCACTTCGTCTTGAACGAGGCGGAAGCCACGCTGCCAGCCTTCCTCCGGGACTTCTCCAGGGGCCGCGCCCAGCGGATCTACACCAGCGCGGAACGCCCCGACATCACCCGCACGCCCGCACCCCGCTTCGATCTGGCGCGGGACAAGGGCTACGCCCAGATGGCCCTACAGTTTTCCCGAGGGTGTCCGCACCACTGCGAATTCTGCGACATCATCGAACTCTTCGGCCGCAAGCCGCGCACCAAGACGCCTGCGCAACTGCTGCATGAAATGGATCTTCTTTATGAAGCAGGCTGGCGGGGGTCGCTCTTCCTGGTGGATGACAACTTCATCGGCAACCGCCGGGAGGTCAAGGCGCTCCTTTCCGAGCTGATTCCCTGGCAGCGGGCCCGGCACCACCCCTTCACGTTCTTCACGGAAGCCAGCCTCGATCTCGCCGGCGACGAGCCGCTGATGGACCAGATGGTCGAGGCCGGCTTCAACATGGTGTTCATGGGCCTTGAGACGCCCGATCTCTGCACGCTGAAGGCCACCGGCAAGCCGCAGAACCTCAAGGCGGACATGCTCGCCAGCGTCCGGAGCATCCAGAGGAAGGGCATGGAGGTGTCCGGGGGCTTCATCGTGGGCTTCGACAGTGACGCCGAGGACATCTTCGAGCGCCAGATCCGCTTCATCCAGGAGGCGGCCATCCCGACCGCCATGGTGGGGCTCCTCACGGCCCTGCCCAAGACCCAGCTCCACCGGCGCCTCCAGGCGGAGGGCCGTCTCACCGGAGAGTCCGGAGGGGGCAACAACACCCACGACCTGCGCCTCAACTTCGTGCCGAGGATGGCGGTGGGCAAACTGATCGAGGGCTACGAACACATCCTCGCGGAGATCTACCGGCCGGACCGGTACTTCGAGCGCTGCCTCCGGCTTCTGCGGAGGTTGAAGCGGCACCGGGGATCAAGCCGGAAGATCCATGTCACGGAACTCCGCGCCTTCGCCCTGTCCCTGATCGTCCAGACGTGCTCCCGCTACGGCTGGGCCTACTGGACATTCCTGGTGAAGGGGTTCCTCGCCCGCCCTCTGATGGCGGCCGAAACCGTGACCATGGCCGTCAAGGGGCATCACTACTTCAAGATGACGCGGAGTGTGCTGGAACTGGAACGCTTCAAGCGCACCCTGGACGGCTTGATCCGGTCCCTCGAGGCGCGCATGAACGCACCCGCAGCCCAGGGCCGCCGGGCGAGGGCCGCCGAGCTGGGGGCCTACCGGGATCGCCTGCTCCGGCAGATGCAGACCCGCTATCGCCGCCTCCACAAGGATTTCCGCGGCCATGCCGATGAGGCCGTGGCCGCGTTCCGGGCCAGCCTGGACGACCTGCTTGCCCGCTTCGCCGCCGACGTTCCCGCGCAGTAAAACGGGGGCCCGTACATGGGAAAGGCAGGGGTATTCCCCTGCCTTTCCCGTGACCCGTGTGGGTGGGACTACTTGACGAGCCCCAGCTGACGGACGGCCTGGCGCTCCTCGTCGAGCTCCTTGGCGGTGGCATCCATCTTGGCGCGGCTGAAGGCACTGATGTCCAGCCCCTTCACGATCTCGACTTGACCGTTCTTCACGGTGACGGGATAGCCGTACACCAGGCCTTCGGGCACACCGTAGCTGCCGTCGGAATACAGGGACATGCTGGTCCAGTCGCCCTCGGGGGTGCCGAGCGCCCAGGAGCGCATGTGGTCAATGGCCGCGTTCGCGGCGCTGGCCGCGCTGCTGAGGCCGCGGGCCTCGATGATGGCCGCGCCGCGCTTGGCCACGGTGGGGATGAACGTCTTCTCGTACCACTCCTGGTCATTGACCAGGGCGTGGGCGTTCTTGCCGTCCACTTCGGCGTGATAGATGTCCGGGAACTGGGTGGTGCTGTGGTTGCCCCAGACGGTCATCTTCTTGATGGCGGTGACGGGCTTGCCGAGCTTCTCGGCCAGCTGGGAGACGGCCCGGTTGTGGTCCAGACGCACCATGGCGTGGAACTGGGTGGGCTTGAGCTTGGGGGCGTTGGAGAGCGCAATCAGGGCGTTGGTGTTGGCCGGGTTGCCGACCACCAGCACCTTCACGTTGCGGCTGGCCACCTCGCTGAGGGCATGGCCCTGGGGCTTGAAAATGCCGCCGTTGGCGGAGAGGAGGTCGCTGCGCTCCATGCCGGCCTTGCGCGGCAGGGCGCCCACCAGCAGCGCGTAGTCGGCATCCTTGAAGGCCACCATGGGATCGTCGGAGGTGACGATGCCCGCCAGCAGCGGGAAAGCGCAATCCTTGAGTTCCATGACCACGCCCTGGAGGGCCTTCAGGGCCGGGGTGATCTCGAGGAGCTGGAGGATCACCGGCTGGTCATCCCCGAGCATCGCGCCGCTGGCGATGCGGAAGAGCAGGCTGTATCCGATCTGGCCGGCAGCGCCGGTGACGGCCACGCGAACGGGGGTCTTCATGGTGGGTCTCCTCAAGGCTGGCCCATTCTACCCCGCAGCCACCCTCTGCCAACCCTCTTGTCAGCAATCGGGCATCAGGCAGATGGCAGCATCCAACTGGAATCTTGCCGCATTCAACGTGAGGCGCCTTCAAGCTCCTTGACGACCTCGGGCCCTCCGAGCTGGCGCACCTGCCGGAGGATCCAGGCCTGCCTGCCGCGCACGTAGTCGCTGGGGGCATTCACCCGGTACTTGTGCGGGTTGGGAAGCACCGCCGCCAGCAGCGCCGCCTCCGAGGGCGAGAGGCGGCTGGCGGGTTTCCCGAAGTAGATGTGCGAAGCCGCCTCCACGCCGTACACGCCATCCCCGAATTCCACGCTGTTCAAGTACACCTCCAGGATCCGCCGCTTGGGCCACTCCGTTTCCATGAGGAGGGTGAACCACACTTCGAAGCCCTTGCGGACCCAGGTCCGGGAGCCCCACAGGAAGACGTTCTTCGCGGTCTGCTGGGAGACCGTGGAGGCGCCGCGCTTGCGCCGGCTGTGCTCGTTGTGGACATAGGCCTTCTCGATGGCCTTCCAGTCGAAGCCGAAATGATCGGGAAAGTTCTGGTCCTCGCCGGCGATGACGGCCACGCCCATGTTGGGGGAGATCTCATCCAGGGGCACCCAGCGGTGGTGCGCGGCATAGGGCCGGCCGCTGCGCCAGGCTTCCACTTTCCGTTCGACCATGAGCGCCGACACACCCACCGGGACGAAGCGGAAGACCAGGACCAGCAGCGCGGTCACCAGGACGAATCCGCCCATGCCCCAGACCAGCCCCTTCATCAGGCGGCGTTTCCAGCCCCTCTTCTGTGCCATGCCTTCACCTTCCGTCCTGTGGATGCGCGGGATGCCGCTGGGCGACCGTCACTGTCAGGGGTGAGCATACCGTGCGGCCATCCAGGACGCAGGCCACTCCGCTGCGGGGATTTCCGCAGGGATCCTGGAGCATGGAACAATGCCTCGGGAGGCTGCATGTCCGAAGAATCCGACCGCCGGCGTTTTGCCCGCTTGAGTACCACCGGCAAGGCCTACGGAGTCCGCTTCCGCCTCGCCCACAAGGATTTCACGGCCCGCCTCGCGAACCTGAGCGCCTGCGGCTGCGGCCTGGAAATCCAGATGACCGATGCCGCCGATCTGGAGGCGGGTGCTCTGCTCCAGGCGCTCCACCTGGAACACCCGGACCTTCCGCTCGTTCCCTTGGACGGGGTGGTGGTGCGGGTACTCGGGAAAGTGCCAGGCAAGACCAGCGGTTACATCCTTGTCGGAGTGGATTTCACCTCCATCACCCCCCTGGTCCAGGATCTGATCAATACCCATGTCCTCGCCCAGCAGGCGGGAGAGTAACCGCAGGGATCCTGCCAGACATGGCATGCGCGAGGGGGGACAGCGCGAACCGGCAGTGAACTGGCGGCTCCCCACGTTCATGTCGGCGCGATGGCAGGACGAAGAGTCGGGTATGCCTGTGGACGCGCTCGACTCATTCCGGAACCTGCTGGACCACTTCGACGCCTCAGATAGGCCCAGTCTGCTGGCGTTCTTCCGGGAGATCCAGCATCTGGGTCCACCCGTGGTGGAGGAACTCGCGTCCCGCGTGCTGCGCCCCACCGCGCCCCGGTTCCTGCGCCTCCTGACCGCCGAAGCGGCCTTCTACCACCCCTGGCCGGAGTGGATCCCAGTCCTGGACCGCCTCCTGCGCCACGAGCTGGATACCGTGATCTTCTACTCCGGGACCGAAGCCCTGGGCCGCATCCCCTCTGAAGCTGCCCTGGCAGCCCTCCAGGAGCTGGCCGTGATCCGGGCCACGCCCCAGTACCAGAACCAGGTGGCGGATGTACTCGCCCGCAGCGATCCTGCCGAGGCGTTCCGCTTCCACATGGGGCGCCTGCTGGAGGGCAGCCAGAATCCCGGTGCCGCCAACGAAGCCGCCCACCGTCTGGCCGGTCTCCTGCAGCCCGCGAGCCTGGAACCCTTGAAGACCGCCCTCCAGCATCCGGATCTGCTCATCTTCCGGCATGCGCTCCACCTCATCACCCTCATCGCCACTCCCGAATCCGCGGCCTTTCTGGCCGAATTCCTGGCCGAGGCCCATGCCGATGCCCTGGAGGACCGCCGCCTCAAAGCGCTCCTGGCCGACTTCCGGCTCCTCACCGTCCCGGCCATGCGCGAAGCGGTCATGGCGCGTCTGGACGAGGAGCAGAACCCGGAAGACACCCTCCGGACCTTCCTGCTGGAATTGCAGGATCTCGTCCTGGAAGGGAAGGCCCCCAAAGTGGCCGCCAAGTTGCGGGAGGCCGGCGACGAGCTCCACCTGCGCGCCCGCCGCCTGGGCT
>JAKAMQ010000060.1 GCA_021812805.1 Acidobacteriota bacterium | reverse complement strand
CCGCTGAAGGGCGTCCTCGGCTACACCACCCAGAAGGTGGTCTCCACCGACTTCCGCGGGGATTCCTGCCCCTCCGTCTTCGATGCCGAGGCGGGCATCATGCTGGATCCCACCTTCGTCAAGGTGGTGGCCTGGTACGACAACGAATGGGGCTACTCCGCCAACCTGCTGCGGATGCTCCGCGTCATCGCCAAGTAGGGACGTCGTCCACCCCTGGACCCGGCCCGTCCGTGCCTGCCTGGAGCCGATCCTGTCGGCTCCAGTGCAGGTTCCCAGGAGCACGCATGGCCGATGGGACGCCTGGAACCGTGATGCTGGTGGCCGATGTCGGCGGGACCAACCTCAATCTGGCGCTGCTCGCGCCCGAGGGGCAGGGCTTCCAGATCCTCCGGAAAACGCGCTTCCGCACCCAGGACGAACGGTCCCTGCTGGAGCCGATCCAACGGTTCCTGGCGGAGGAGCCGACCCTGCGCCCAGGGCGGGCCTGCCTTTCCGGCGCTGGCCCCGTGCGCGACCGCCGCATCCGGCTGACCCATGCCTCCTGGGAGATCCAGGGCGCTGAGCTGGAAGCGGCCCTGGGCATTCCCGTGCAAGTGGTCAACGACTTCACCGCCCTCACCACCGGCGTGCTGCACCTGGACCCGGCGGACACCAGCCGGGTGGCCCCTCTGCCACACAGTGACGGCGCCTTGCCTTTGCCGGATCCCCAGGGCGTGGCGCTGGTGGTCGGCGCTGGAACGGGACTGGGCGTGGGCTTCGGGGTGCCCTGCCCAACCGGGGTCCAGGTCCTCCCGAGTGAAGGCGGGCACATCAGCCTGCCGGTCTTCGACGAGGAGACGCTCGCACTCTGGCGCCATCTGGCCGGGCACCCGCCGGCCGGCCCCAGTGCGGAGATGGCTGTGTCGGGCCCCGGCCTGGCCCGCATCTTCCAGTTCCTCCTGTACTCCGGTCGGGTGCCGACGACCCCCCGGACCGAGGGCATCCTGGCCCTTCCGGAACCGGAACGTCCTGCGGCCATCGCCGCCCTGGCGGAGGCCGAGCCCGCCTGCCTCCGGGCCCTGGACCTGCTCATCGCCCTCTTCGCCCGGACCTGCGCGGACCTTGGCGCGGCCTTCCTGCCCACGGGTGGCCTCTTCCTCGCGGGCGGCCTGGTCGCGAAGCATGCGGCCCGCTTTCTGGAAGGACCGCGGTTCATGGCCCATTTCGAGCACACCCACGGGCCCCACCTCGACCCGCTTCTGCGAACCCTGCCGGTCTTCGTCGTGAAAGACTACGACCTCAGCCTGACTGGCGCGGCCCACGCCTGGCGGATGGGAACCTGAACGTCCGTCTGGTCACTGGCAGAGCCTGCCCCCCAGGGCCTTGCCGCCCAGCAGGTGGAAGTGGAGGTGGAAGACCGACTGGCCCGAATCGGGGCCGCAGTTCGCGAGCAGGCGCCAGCCGCTTTCCTCCACTCCGGCCTCCCGGGCAAGCTGGACCGCCACCTGAGGAACCCGCCCCGCCGCCTCGGCAATCGCCGGCGTCATGTCGCAGAGGCCTGCGCAATGGGCCTTCGGGATGATGAGCAGGTGGACCGGCGCCTGGGGGAAGATGTCCTTGAACGCCAGAAGCGCGTCATCCTCGTATACCACCGCGGCCGGGATCTCCTTCGCCGCGATCTTGCAGAACAGGCACTCGCCCATCGGGGACCTCCCTTGTTCCACATCATCCTGCACCAACCGGAGATTCCGCAGAATACCGGAAGCATCGGCCGCCTCTGCGTGAACAACGGCGCCAGGCTCCACCTCATCCATCCGCTGGGGTTCGAGGTCAGCGACTACTACCTGCGCCGGGCCGGCCTGGACTACTGGGAGCGCCTGGCGCCCACGCACTACGACAGCTGGCAGGATTTCCTGGCCCGGAATCCGGCCCAGCGCCTGTGGTTCTTCAGCACCCGGGGCGAGCGCCGCCACACCCAGGTGCGCTGGGCCTACGGCGACGGCCTGGTCTTCGGCCGGGAGACCCGCGGCCTACCCGAGGAGATCCTCCAGGCCCATCCGGATCACCTCGTGCGCATCCCCATGCTGGGGGAGTTCCACCGCAGCCTGAACCTCGCCCAGGCCGCGGCCATTGGCCTTTACGAAGCCCTGAGGCAGACTGAAGGCTGGTAGCAACCCGGAGTTCCCATGAGCCCAGCCCCCATCCGCGTGGTGATCGCCAAGCCCGGCCTCGACGGCCATGACCGCGGCGCCAAGGTGGTGGCGCGGGCCCTGCGCGACGCGGGCATGGAAGTGGTGTACACGGGCCTGCGCCAGACGCCGGAGCAGATCGTGGCGGCGGTGGTGCAGGAGGATGCCCGGGTGCTGGGCCTCAGCATTCTCAGCGGCGCCCACAACCAGATCTTCCCCGAGATCATGCGCCTCCTGAAGGCGCAGGGCGTGGATGACGTCCTCGTCTTCGCCGGGGGCATCATCCCCGATGGCGACGTCCCTGGCCTCAAGGCCCTCGGCATCCGGGAGATCTTCCAGCCCGGCACCAACACCGACGACATCGTGGCCTTCCTCCGGCGCGAGTCTGGCGCCTGATGGCCAAGGCCTCGCCCCTGTTCGAATGCACCGCCTGCGGCGCCCGCCATCCCAAGGCCCTGGGCAAATGCACGGCCTGCGGCGCCTGGGACACGGTCCAGGAAGTTCGCGGCAGCCTGAAGCGGGATCTCCAGCGGGCCGGCTCCGCCTACGCCCAGAGCCACTATATGGGGCCGGTGGCCCTGCCGGATGTGGAGGTGGCCGATGCCCAACGGGCCCCCACGGGCCTCGCGGAGCTGGATCGTGTCCTGGGGGGCGGCGTGGTGCCCGGAATGGTGGTGCTGCTGGGTGGCGAGCCCGGCATCGGCAAATCCACCTTGCTGCTCCAGTGGGCCGCCAGCGCCCCGGGGAGCGTGCTCTACGCCAGCGGCGAGGAGAGCGAGCGCCAGATCAAGCTTCGCGCCCAGCGCCTGGGGGCCGAAAGCCCAGGCATCCACCTGCTTGCCGAGACGGATGTGCGCCGCATCATCGAGGAAGCCGAGCGCATGAAGCCGGGCCTGCTGCTGGTGGACAGCATCCAGACGCTCTTCGATCCCGATTTCGAGTCCAGCGCCGGCAGCGTCAGCCAGGTACGGGGCTGCGCGGCGCTGCTCACCCGCTGGGCCAAGACCACGGGCACGCCCCTGGTGCTGGTGGGCCATGTCACCAAGGACGGGGGCCTCGCCGGCCCCAAAGTGCTGGAACACCTCGTGGACACCGTGCTGGCCTTCGAAGGCGACCGGCACCACCACCACCGGCTGCTTCGGGCCCTCAAGAACCGCTTCGGTGCGGCCTTCGAGCTGGGCGTCTTCGCCATGACCGAGCGCGGCCTCGTCCCCGCCGAAGGGAACCCCTTCTTCCTGGATGCGGAGCCTCGGCCCGGCTGCGCCGCCACGGTGGTCCTCAGCGGTACGCGGCCCATGGTGGTGGAGATCCAGGCCCTCGTGGCCCCCGCGGGCCTGGGCATTCCCCGCCGCACGGCCCTGGGCCTGGATGGCCAGCGGCTGGCCATGCTCTGCGCCGTCATTGAGCGCCGGGGCGGCGTGCAGCTCCACGACCGGGATGTCTACGTGAACGTGGCCGGTGGCCTGGAGATCGAGGATCCGGCCGCGGATCTCGCCGTGGTGGCCGCCCTCGCCAGCAGCGCCGCCGGGCGCGCCCTGGTGGAGAAATGCCTCTTCATGGGCGAAGTGGGCCTCACGGGCGAAGTACGTCCCGTGGCCCAGCTGCCCCTCCGCATCCAGGAAGGCGCACGGCTTGGCTTCGCCCGCGCGGCGGTGCCCCGTCTGGGACTGGAAGGGAGCGCACCCCTTGAACTCTTCCCGGAAATCAGCGTGGAACGGCTCCGGGGCAAAGCCTGGCTTGGGCTCGCCCAGGCCGAACAGCCCTGAGCGGCGGATCAGATTCCCCGTGGCGGTTCCTCGAGTCCCAGCATCGCTTCGAGCACGGGTTTGAGATCGCCTTCAAATGCACAGGGCCGAGGCAGCACGCGGGCCACGGCACCGGCCTTCGCGGCCAGGGTGAGGCGCACGTCCTCCTCGTCCTTCAGGACTAGGACGCTCGCAGTGCCCAGGCGCTCCGCCGCCCGCAGTTTGTCGAGGATCTCCAGGGCCGAGTGCGGGCCGACGCGCTGCTGAAGGATCAGGAGATCGAGGCCATGGCGCCGGGCCTGGTCCAGGGCCTGCACCAGGCCGCGGGCCTCGTAGAGGCACCGGTACCCTTCGGCGTAGAGGCTGCCGAGCAGCGCCGTCCGGGCCAGCTCATCGCTCATGACCAGCAGGATCTGGCGGCTCCGCTTCTTCAGGAGAACCGCCCGGTCCGGAGACCGGATGCTTTCCCGGAGTTCATCAAGGGCCTGGTCACCCAGTTCCCGGCTCAAGTCGGGATCCAGGCTGGAAGCCTCGCTGGGCGCCGGTTCCTCGGGCTGGTCCAGCTCGCCCCGCCGCCGCTTCCGGGGGAACGCGAGCCCGCAATCCGGCATGCGCTCCACCAGCAGGCGCTCGAGCGCCTGGGCTTCGAGCCCCCCCATGGCCTCGAAGGAGAGGCCCACCACCAGGCCGTCCCCGCGCAGATCACTGTGGCGGACCATGCCCCGCGCTTCCAGTTCGGGAATCCGGGGAAGGTCCAGGATGCGCACCACCGCCAGTTCCGTTCCGGTGGCGATGAGATCCGCCCGGAGGGGCAGCAGGCGGTCCCGGCGCAGATCAATGGCCCGGTCCACGCGGAACAGAAGCCCGCCGATGCTGAGGTTGAGGAGCAGACCGTTCAGGCCGATGCCTTCTGCCAGCCCCTCCAGGGCCGTCACCTGGACGTTCTCCCGTGCGGTGAAACGCGCGCGGGCCTGGTTCCGGCGCTCCGCGTGCAGGATGGCCGCCGGCAGTTCGAAGACGCTTTCCATGTAGGCGCCGCGGCGGAGGAAACGGGCCATGGTCCGGAAGCGCAGTCCATCCAGGGTGAACCACAGAAAGACCGGGGTGCCGGAGCGGGGCTCCTGGGCGGGCCGGCTCCGGAGGCTCAGGGTGAACGTGCCCTGGGTTTCGTCCACACCCTCCACCCAGGCCCCGTAGGCCACCTCCGCATCTTCCACCAGCCGGAGGTCCAGCTCCGAGTGCAGCCTCTGCAACTGTTCGAGGTAGGCCATGACCTGTTCTGGATCGCGCAGGGCCGGTTCCCGTTCCACGGCCGGCGTCCTGCCGCCGAACAGATCCAGCAAGGCCATGCCCGCCTCCTGCCGCGCCTATCGGCAGGAGCACGTCAGGACATGATTCCGAATGGTCAGCGCCGCCGGAGGCCGGGATCCTGGGTCAATTCCTCGATGAGGTCATGGACGCTGAGCAGTTCCCGGAGCCGCGCGCCGTTGCTGCCGGTGAAGAAGAGACCGTTGTCCAGATCGCCCCGGTAGGCATCTGCGAGGCGATCGGCAATGCAGTAGCCCACCGCCATCGCCCCCTTCCCGTTCTGGCAGGGCTGCAGGCAATGGCTTACGCAGCGCACCTGCGGCGCAGTGCCGGCCTCGATGCGGGCCTGGAGCGCCGTCCGCACGCCCCGCGCGGGCAGGCCAACGGGAGACTTCATGAGGCCGATGTCCTCGGCCCGGGCGCGGAGGATGACATCCTTGAACGCCGGGGCCGCATCGCATTCGAAGGTGCCGATGAAGCGTGTGCCCATCTGGACGCCGCCTGCGCCCATCGCGAGAAACCGCTCGATGTCGCTGCGGTCCCACACCCCTCCGGCCACGATCACCGGGAAGGCGCCCCACTTGTCCCGTTCCGCCAGCACGGCGGGCAGCAGATTCTCCAGGGTATGTTCGGGCTCGGAGCAGGCCTCCACGCTGAAGCCCTGGTGGCCACCGCTTTCGGGGCCTTCCAGCACCACCGCGTCCGGCAGGCGGCCATGCCGCCGCTGCCAGTGCTTGCAGATGACGCCCAGGGCGCGGGCGGAGGACACGATGGGCACCAGGGCCACATCCGCATCGCCCACGTAGTCGGGGAGCGCCAGGGGCAGGCCCGCGCCGGAGACGATGAGCTGGGCTCCGCCGGCCACGGCGGCCCGCACGGCCGATTCATAGCCCTCGATGGCGCAGAGGATGTTCACGCCCACGGCGCCGCGGCCGCCGGCCCGCTCCCGGGCGGACCGCACGATGCCTTCGAGGGTGCGGGGCGGATTCAGGGCTTCGGTGCCATCCGGGCGGCCCAGGCGCTGGGGCGAACGGGCGGAGCCGTGGTAGCCCGTGCCGATGGCGGACACGAGGCCTACGCAGCCCTCGCGGGCGACCGCTCCGGCCAGCCGGTCCCAGGACACGCCGATGCCCATGCCGCCCTGGAAGATGGGGTAGGTCAGGTCCAGGTTCCGGATGCGCAGGCGAGGCAGGGCCGCGGGACCGTGGCGCAGCAGCGCCTGGTCGGCGGTGCCCAGGCCATGGTCGAGCCGGGTCCGGAAGGAGGCCAGGGCCTCCGCGTCCAGGAGCATCGGGGAGCGGGGCTGGAGGCCCACGGCACCGGCTTCCATGGCCCTGCGGGCGGCGGCCGCGTCCTCCGCGCTGGCGAGGACAGGCAGATGATGGCTGCCGAGCGCGGACACCAGCGCGGCATCCGCGAGAAGGGCCGATGCGCCACCGGCCCGCGCGGCCTGGGCCTCCCCGGCGTTCTGCACCGCCACGATCCTGGGCAGATTCGCCTGCTTCAGCAGGCTCAGCGCGGGAGGCAGCTCGGCGGTATGGAGAAGGAAGGCGACACCGGCCTCGCGGGCGGCGGCCATGACGTGATCGGCACCATCCCGCAAGCCCCGCAGGTCCAGCCCCAGCCGGGCATTCCCCTTCAGGGAGTCCGCCATCTCCTGCAGCCGGGCCTTCAGCCGGGCCGGATCCGGGAAGGCCTCGATGCGGGCCAGGGCCCATCCTTCGGCCCGCTGGAAGGCCGCGTGGACATCCAGGGCCCCGGGGGCCTGCCAGCCCTGCAACACGGGGATGGTTGCGGATGGAGCGAAGGGTTCAGCCATGCCCCAAGTGTCGCACTGATCCCTCGTGATCAAAGGCAGAAACCTACCCGAAGTCAGAATTCCTCGTTCCGCGGGGATCTCGCGATTCCGGCCGGTTCAGCCCGGATGGGCTTGGTGGCCCGCCGCTTCTGGATCCACAATCAGGCCAGGAGTCCCCATGCGATCCATGACCGCCTTCGCCGAGGCCATCCGCCCCCTGGAGGCGGGCCAACTGCGCCTCAGCCTGCGCAGCGTCAACCACAAGGGCCTGGACCTCAACCTCCGGCTGCCCCCGGCCCTCTTTCCCCTGGAGGCTGGCCTCCGCGCCCAGGTGCGGGAGGCCGCCCAGCGCGGCAAGCTGGACCTGACCGTGGAGGTGCAGGACGAGCCCTCCCTGGAGCCGCGCATGAACCGGGCGCTGCTCCGCGCCGTGGCGAAGGCCTGGCAGGAGGACGCGGAATGGCTCCAGCTCCCGCCGTTGACTGCGGAAGCCTTCTTCCGCCTGCCGGGCGCCTTCCAGTCCCCGGCGGCGGATCTGGCCGAGCGCCTGGAACGGCCCATCCGGGACGCCCTCGCGGATCTGCTCCAGGCCTGGAACGAAGGCCGGACCCGCGAGGCAGGACGGCTGCTCCCCTTCTTCCAGGAGGGCCTGACGCGCCTGCAGGAGCTGAAGGCGCGCCTCCAGGCCGGCGCGGACGCCCAGGCCGCCGAGTTGCCGGAAACCTACCGCGCGAGGATCGCGCAGATCCTGGAGGAGGCCCGCCTGGCGGGCCAGCTTCCCGCGGAGCGGCTGCTGGCGGAGGCCGGTGTCCTCGCGGAACGGCAGGATGTGCGGGAGGAACTCACGCGCCTGTCGGCTCACCTGGACGACTTCGCCGAACGCCTGGCCGCGGACCGTCTGGAAGGCAAGGCCGTGGACATCTGGTGCCAGGAGGTGCTGCGGGAGCTGAACACCACTGGCAGCAAGTGCAAACGGCTGGACATGACCCGCGCCGTCATGGAGGCGAAGGGCGTGCTCGACCAGATCCGCGAACAGGCCGCGAACCTGGAGTAGGTCAATCCAACGCCCCCACCCGGGACAGGTTCATATCGCCCCGCCAGGTTCCGAAGAGCCGGGTCTCCGGCCAGGGCCCCCGGTCCGGCCAGAAACGGCGCAGCTTCTGGGAGACGAACCAGACGGAGCCGTCGGAGAGGTGGACCTCGTCATAGGGCGCGAGCCGCACCCGGGCCATGTCGTCGGGATCCACCCCGCCGGGATAGGCAGCCCAGGCCCAGCGCCCGGCGAGGATGCCCTCGGCCCAGGCGTGGCTCTGCATCAGCGCGGAATCGGTGTCCACCCGCAGCCCCGCGATGCCCGCGCGTCCCTGGGCGAAGCCATCGAAGCGGGTCAGCGCCAGGCCCTGGCGGATGAAAGGCCCGCTGCCCGGGATGCGCCAGCGGAGCAGCAGGTCCGGCACCTCCATGCGGCGCGCGCGGAAACGGAACTCGAGGGTGGCTGGAGTCACCACCCGCACCGAGGCCCCGGCGGCGCCCAGCTCCGGCGCGAGCGCGGCCTGCGCATGCACGGCATCCAGTTTGCCTCCGCCCTGGAGCCGGACCGGGCGGAGGGTCAGCCGCCACCGTTTCCCGTTGCGGGAGCGCTGCAGGCTGGACACGAGCTGTCCAGCCAAGGCCCCGTGGCGCGCCCGGGCCAGCAGGGTGAGGTCCGACTGGTTGGCCAGGAAGGTGTCGAGGGCGGGGCCGGCGGGCACCAGGGCCTCCAGCACCGCCTGATCCTCGCCGGGATCGGGCGCGGCGGACACGTAGAGCGGGGCGTCCGAGGCCAGCGGTACCGGCACCAGGCCGTTCTGGTAGACATGGATGCCGCCAAGAATCCCGAGCAGGGCCAGCAGCAGGATGGGTACGACGAGGCGTGGTTTCATGTCCCCGTTCTACGCTGCCCCCAGCCAGGCCGCCAGAGGTTCGATGCGATGGAGGGCCTCGCGGATGTCGGCCTCCGACAGATCCCGATGGGCGATGAAGCGGAGGGCGGGACCGACGATGGAGACGCGCACGCCCGCCGTCTCCAGGGCCGCAGCCGCACCGGGCGCGTCCGCCACGGGCAGGAGGAGGATGTTGGTGTCGGGCAGGGGCGCCGCCACCCCGAAGCTGCGCAGTCCCTCGGCCAGGGCCCGGGCCTTGGCGTGGTCCTCGGGGATCCGGGGCAGGTAGTCCAGGGCCACCAGGCCCGCGGCGCCCACGACGCCCCCCTGGCGCACGCCGCCACCGAGCATCTTGCGGATCCGTCGGGCTTCGACCATGGCGGCCTTCGCGCCGCAGACCAGGGAGCCCATCGGCGCGCCCAACCCCTTGCTGAGGCAGACCTGCACCGTGTCCACCCCCTCCGTCAAGGCCGACGGCGGAAGGTTCTGCGCGGCGGCGGCATGCCAGATGCGGGCGCCATCCAGGTGCACGGCCAGTTTCGCGGCCTTCGCCGCAGCCACCAGGGCGCGGTGTTCCGCCTGCGGGATCACGGCACCCCCGGCGAAGTTGTGCGTGTTCTCCAGGCAGAGCAGCTTCGTCTGCAGCGTGTAGTAGGGCCCCGGCGAACCCGCGGCCTTCGTCACCTGGGCGGGCGTGGGCCGACCGGGACCGGCCTCCCAGGCCAGGGCCTCGGGCATCCCCCCCGCCAGCCAGGCGGCGGTGCCCAGCTCCGAGCCCAGCACGTGGGCCTGGGCCGGCGCCAGGAACCGGTCCCCCCTCCCCAGGTGCATCATCAGCGCGATGAGGTTGCCCATGCAGCCGCTGGGCACCCAGAGCGCGGCCTCCATCCTCAGCAGCTCCGCCACACGGCCCTCCAGGCGGACCAGCGTCGGATCGTGTTCCAGCACATCGTCGCCGACTTCGGCGGCGGCCATGGCCGCCCGCATCTCGGCGGAAGGTTTCGTGACGGTATCGGAGCGGAGGTCGAGGATGCGCATGGAGGCATTGAATCACGAGGCGAACGTCGAGGGTTGACAAAACTAGTTTGTGCTACAAACTAGTTTCATGCCCTCCCCCAAGCCCGATCTCCACGCCATCCTCGATCTCGACCGGACCATCCACGAACCCGCCCGCCTCGCCATCCTCACGGTGCTGGCGGCGGCGGAGGAGGTGGAGTTCCTCTTCCTCCAGCGGATCACGGGGTTGAGCAAAGGCAACCTGTCGAGCCACACGCAGAAGCTGGAGACGGCGGGCTTCCTGGAGACCCTGAAGGCCTTCCGCGGGCGCATCCCCGTGACGAGCTTCCGGATCACCGGGGAGGGCCGCGCCGCCCTCCAGGCCTACCACCGCCAGCTCCGCGCCCTGCTCCCGAAGGAAGGCAAGCCATGACCACCCCGGACCTCGATACCCTCGCTGCCCTCACCCGCGACTACGCGGCCTTCCAGACCCGCAAGAGCGGGCTCGCCACGGCCCTGGGGGGCCTGATGGCCGTGGTTCTGGCCGTGGGCTCGCTCAGCCCCCTGTTCATGGGGGCCCGCCTCGGACATCGGCTGTTCCTCGAGTACCTCGTCTGGACGCCCCTCCTGTGGCTCCTGCTGAAGGGGCTCCTGGCCCGGGCGCTCTACCGGGGGGCCGGCGCCGTGAAGGCCCTCCCCGACGGAGCCTATGAACGGCGGCGGTGGTTCTGGATCTTCGGCCTGGCGATGTTCCTGCTGTCGGTGGGCCTCTCGGGCCTGTACGCCTTCGCCCGGGGCCTGCTGCAGGCCGGGGCCGCCCGTGATGCCTGCGTTCCCGCGCCGCCGCTCTGGCTCCTGGCGATGCCGCCGGTGTACCTCCTGGCCATGCCGTGGGCCATCCGGGGCATCGAGGAGGCCCGGGTCTATGCGGTCCTCGTGGGCCAGTCCGTGCTCTGGCTCCTCCCCTACTTCCTCTTCTACTTCAAGGCTCCCGCCCCTCCCCTGAGGACCGGGTGGGGGCTGTTCGGCGATCTCCTCGGCGTCAGCATCCTGGTGCTGTGGTACCTGATCGTGGTCTGGGGGGCCCTGGCCATGGTCAGGGGCTGGAAGGAACACCGGGATTTCCGGAGGCTGCTGGGGGCTCTGCCCTGAGGATCCGGCTGACGGCCTGGGCTCTGGCACAATGGCCGTTTCCGCCGGAGCCCGCATGAATCTGCTGCAAGTGATCCTGCTCGGCCTGGTCCAGGGTCTGACGGAATTCCTGCCCGTGTCCTCCACGGCGCATCTGACGCTCACTGAGAACCTGATGCTGGGGCGCAGCATGCCCCTGGCCTTCGACATGCTCCTGCACGCGGGCACCCTGGTGGCCCTGATCGTCTACTTCCGGCGGGAGGTGGCCCAGGTGCTGGCGGGCTGCGTGGGTCGCGACAGGTCGGGCGGGAAGCTGGCGCTGATGCTCTTCGTGGCGATGATCCCCACGGGCATCCTCGGCATGGCGACCCGCGGGACCAAGGAGCTGGCCAAGAACCATCTCTGGATCTTCGGGCTCTGCCTCTGGTTCACGGCGGCCATCCTCTTCGCCGCCAATCGGATCGCCCAAACCCGCAAGGGCCGCACCGTGGGAGAGGTCACCTGGAAGGATGCCGCCTGGGTGGGCGCCATCCAGGGCGTCGGCGGCGGATTCGGCCTGTCCCGCTCCGGTTCCACCATCGCCATGGGCGTCTTCTCGGGCCTGGATCTGCCCGCCTCGGCGCGCTTCAGCTTCCTGCTGGGCATCCCCACCATCCTGGCGGCCTCCATCGTGGAGGGCGGGAAGCTCCTCAAGCCCCTGGTGCTCGGCCGCCCCGTACCGCCGGACGCCATGATCCCTTCCGGCGGCCTGCATCCGCTTATGGCCTGCGCCGTGGGCGTGGCCGTCTCGGCGGTGGCGGGCTACGGCGCCATCGGCCTGCTGGACCGCTTCACGCGGAAGCCCAGGCTGAATGGGTTTGCCCTCTACTGCCTGCTGGCCGGTACCGCCATGCTGGTCCTGAACTGGACCGGCCGGATCTGACTTCCCCGCTGGCGGCCGTCCCGCCACCGTTCACCGGTTCCCCCGCCCCGCCCGCCGAACCGTCCCCAATCCCCCGCCCTCTTCCCCTAGACTCGACCGCATGCACCCGGAGGCTTCGTGATCCACCTGAACGATGTCCACAAGTCCTTCACGGTGAAGGACCGAAAAACCCGGAAGACCAAGCGGATTGATGCTGTGCGCGGCATCTCCCTCCAGGTCCAGCCCGGGGAGATCTACGGGCTGCTCGGGCCCAATGGCGCGGGCAAGTCCACCACGCTGCGGATGATCGCGAGTCTGATGGACCCGGACCAGGGCCACATCCAGGTCTGCGGCCTCGACACCCGCGAGAAACCGGAAGCGGCCCGGAGCGTCATGGGCTACCTCAGCACGGACATGAATGTCTACGGCCGCTTCACCCCCCGCGAGCTCCTGCGCCTCTTCGGCGAGTTCCAGTCGGTGGATCCGGCGGTCGCCGAGCGCCGGGGACTGCACCTGCTGGAGAAGCTGGATCTCGCGGACTTCGCGGACGTGAAGATGGAGGGCTTCTCCTCGGGCCAGAAGCAGAAGGTCAGCATCGCCCGGGCGCTGCTCCACGATCCCAAAGTGGTCATCTTCGACGAGCCCACCACCGGGCTGGACGTCTTCACCGCCAAGACCGTGCTGGACCTGCTCCGCATCATGCGCTCCGAGGGCCGGACCGTCATCGTCTCGACCCACATCATGCCGATGGTGGAAGACATCTGCGACCGGGTGGGCATCATCTTCGACGGGAAACTGCACGGGGATGCCCCCCCGCGGGAGATCCTCCAGTCCCGCCGGGTGAAGACCCTTGATGAAGTGTTCTTCCAGCTCGCAGCCGAAGCCGAAGGAGAAAACTGATGCGCGGCGCCCTGCTCATCGCCAAGAAGGATTTCATGGAACTCTCCAAGGACCGCAAGACGATGTTCTTCGCCTTCGTCCTGCCCTTCCTCCTGTTTCCCGCCCTCTTCGGGATGATGGCGAAGATGGGCCAACGGGACGCGGATCAGAACCGGAGCAAGCCCAGCCGCGTCTGCCTCACCGATCCCTCCGGGGCGCTCACCGCCGTGCTCAAGGCCGATCCGAAGCATTTCACGCTGGTCCCCCAGCCGGATGGCAGCGTGAAGAAAGCCATCCTGGACCAGAAGCTCGAACTGGCCGTAGATGTGGATCCCCACGCCGCCGAGGCCCTCCAGAAGCAGCAGACCTTCACGATCACAGCCCTCCAGGACGAGAGCGAGCAGGCCTCCCGGCTTGCCTACAAGCGCCTGAAGGATGCCCTCCAGCCCCAGGAGAAGGCCTGGGTGCAGGCGCGTCTCCAGGCCCTCAACGCCTCTCCCCAGCTTGCCGAGCCCGTGAAGGTGGAGGTCAAGAATGCTGCGGACACTGCCCTCGAGATGGGCAAGTTCCTGGGCCAATTGCTGCCCTACCTGCTGATGATCATGATGTACAGCGGCTCCATGAACCACGGGGTCTATGCCACGGCGGGCGAGAAGGAGCGGCATACCCTGCTCAGCCTTATGGCCACCGGCCTGCCCCGGAACCAGATCATCTTCGGCAAGCTCCTCTACGTGTTTGCCATGGGCGTGATCGCAGCACTCCTCAACCTGCTCAGCATGGCGCTATCCATACCCTTCATCGCCGGCCAGAGCGCCGGAACCGCGAGCGCCCTCAGCACCGTCGCGGCCATCGCCAATCCCACCACCTTGGGACTCACGTTCCTCATCATGGTCCCCCTGGGCCTGTTCTTCGCGAACTTCATCGTCCTCATGGGCGTGCAGGCCAAGACCACCATCGAGGCCAACACGGCGCTCATGCCGGGAATCATCCTGGTGATCTTCCTGGGCGTGTTCATGATGGCGCCCGGCGTGGACAAGATGTCCTTCCTCTCCTACGTGCCCGTGGTCAATGTCTGCCTGGCTCTTCGCAAGCTCTTCAGCCAGCAGGCCGACTGGTTGCAGTACTGGCTGGCCTTCGCCATGACCGTCGGCCTGGCCGGACTCATGACCCTTCTTTCCACCCGGTTGCTCAACCGGGAGAAGGCCATCTTCAACGCCTGATCGCTCCGATGAGGTTTTCGGGCGGAATTCTGGCAATCTAGTAGCAGCCCGAGACTTCCAGAGGAACCCGCATGGCGACCAAGGCCAAGTCCACCGCAGCCCCCAAACCCGCTCCCGCGGCCGCACCGCCCCCCCCGCTTGCCAGCCAGTTCGCCATGGCGGTCAAGCTGGTGGATGCCGGCAAGTACGCTGAAGCGGTGCCCCTGCTCGAAGCCTTGGCCCAGGCGGCCCAGGCCTCGGGGGATTGGGCGGTGAAGCGGCGCGCCCAGGTCTATCTGAGCCTGGCCCAGAGCCACCTCAAGCCGGCCGAGACCGCCGGGGCGGATCCCATGACCGAGGTCCAGTCCCTGCTCAACCATAGGGATCATGCCGCCGCCTTGAAGCTGCTGGACAAGCTGATCAAGAACCAGCCGGCGCGGGGCGTCCTCCACTACCTGCGAGCCGTCGCCCTGGCCCAGGAGGAACGCGCTGAAGGCGCTGCCGAAGCCCTCAAGAAGGCCCTCGAGCTGGATCCCGATCTGATCTTCCTCTGGCACATGGAGCCGGATTTCGCGGCCATGCGCAAATCCTCCTTCTTCGCCTTCACCGAGAGTCGCTGATCATGAACGGGGGGGACCGCCCGGTCGCTCCGCGGCCTCTGCGTCCCCCCCGCGCCCCCCACCCGCTGCCCGGGCCTAGCCCGGTCTGCGGGTCTGTCATGAACGGGGGGGACCGCCCGGTCGCTCCACGACCTCTGCGTCCCCCCCGTCGCGACCACCCCCTCCCATGATGGAGGAGCAGGCCCGCCCGCCGCTTCATGCCGACCAGCCGCTCCGGGTGGTGGCCATCGGAGGGGGCACCGGCCTCTCCGCCCTGTTGGCCGCCCTGAAGCGGGAGGCGGGA
>JAKAMQ010000059.1 GCA_021812805.1 Acidobacteriota bacterium | reverse complement strand
GGCTTTTTCCGTTCCAGCCGGGAGTCCCCCCATGCGTCTTGCCGCTCTTACCCTTGTTCTCGCGTCCCTGACCCTCAACCTGAACGCCGCGCCCAAGGGCCGATCCCGGCGGAGCCATCACCCGGTAAAAGGGACGGTGCATGTGGTCCGGCGGGGCGAAACCGCCGCCAAAGTGGCCCGGTCCGCAGGCCTGAGCCTGGCCGAACTGGCCCACCTCAACCCGGGAATCCATCTCGCCCGGCTGTCCGTGGGCACCCGCCTCCGGGTGAAGCCCGCCGTGAAGCCGGTCCTCCGCGAGGAAACGGCGCCCGCCGAGCGTGGGATGGCGATCGAGACCCCGGAGCCCGCCACGCCGGTGGTTCCACTGGCCGCGCTGCCCGCGACGCCCGCCATTGATCCCGATATCATGCCCCATCTGGAGGGGCTTCAGCCCTACGACCTCCACCTCACGCCCCCGGCGGACGCGCAGCTGGCAGCTACCTCGGACGAGCACCTCTCTCCCACCAGCACCCGGGAGTTGCTGGCCCGCATGCAGCCGGTGGTCCCCCCGGTCAGCGAGGCGGAGTTGAAGGCCCTGCTGCCCACCTTCACCCCGGCGGACCCTGACCACCTGGATCTGCTCTGGCCTGTGGAGACGCGCACCATCAGCTCCGCCTGGGGCCCCCGGATGCGCACCCGCACCGTTCGCATCCGGAACCACCGCAAGAAGCGCGTGCGCTACCAGGGCCGGCACAAGGGCGTGGACCTGGCGGCGCCCATGGGCACCCCCATCTTCGCGGCCATGGGCGGCAAAGTCATCATGGCCGCCCGCCACCCCCAGTACGGGAACTACATCATCCTGGATCACGGCAATGGTGTGATGACCCTCTACGCCCACGCCAAGCTGAACCTCGTGCACGAGGGCGAGATCGTCCACCGGGGCCAGGAGATCGCCGAAGTCGGGCGCACAGGTAATGCCACCGGGCCGCATCTCCACTTCGAGCTGCGGGTGAACGGCATTCCCCAGAACCCCCTGCCCGCCCTGGATGACACCGAAGAGGTGCCGGCGGAAATGGCCGCCCAGAACGCGCTGCTGGACGGCAACCGCCCCTGACGGCGGCGCCGGCCGCAGGCTGCGTCGAACCTACCGCCCCGCTGCCGCATAGGAAGAAGGTGTGCCAGCCCGCCCCACTCCGGGATCTGCCGGCGGGGCCGTGCTAGACTTGGCCTTTTCGCCGTTTCGAGGTGTCCATGTTGCTGTACCGACGTTTCCTCCGGGCCCTGGGGGTCGCGGCCATGGCCGGACTGGCCCTGGGACTGGCATGCAAGGGCAGCAGCCATCATTCCCCAGCTGGGGCAGGGAACTTCCTGTTGACCGGCACGGTGACTTACACCCGGATCCCCCTCGCCAAGGATGCGAACGGGGTTCCGACCGGCCTCATGGACAGCACCGTCGCGAGCAACCTCCAGTCCCTGCCGGCGCGCGGCGTGATGATCCGGGCGTTCCAGTACACCGAGCAGCCCCAGCCCGATGGCACCACGACGCCGGTCTGGGTGATGGCGGCCACGGGCTATACCGATACCACAGGCTCGTACAGCCTGACGGTGCCCGACGCCAAGCCCGTCATGGTCGAGGTGCTGAGCACCTTCGCGGGTGGCGATGGAAACCCCATCAGCGTGGTCGCCGACCCCGCGGGAGTCGGCAGTACGGTGCCCCTGGAGGAACGCCTGCGCTACGCCCTGCGCAAGGCCCTGGACGGCTCCGCGCCCGCCGGAAACCCCGCCCCCTCCTCCATGCCGTCCGGATCGGATACCACCGTCAATTTCACCGTGGGCCTGACGGATCCCTGGTGGCTCGTCAATCCCGCCGTCAACAGCCTGACCCAGGCCGCCCCCTTCATCGGGCAGGCTGCGCTCGAAACCACCCTGCCGGGGCGGACCGTCGGCACCGGAAGCCGCATCCTGGCCATCGGGGACTCCATCGCCACCTTCGTCGCCGCCTACGGGCATGCCTCCCCGGGCGAGCCCGTGGATCTCCACTACGCGCCCGGCGTTTCCGATGTCCGAGGCTCCTTTATCGAGTACGATCCCGCGGTCTATCCGTTATCCAACGTCATGAATTCCGCGACCTACGCCATCACCCCGCACGCCTTCGGCTCCCTGCAGGGTGGTTCCAATGACGATGCCTGGGACGAGTCGGTGATCTTCCGGCTCATGGCCAGGAACTACCTCTTCGGCGCCCTCCGCCTCCGTACCTTCGGCATGACCTTCGACCCGCTATACCCCCAGGCGGCGCCGCTGACCCATCTCAGCCCCGACCAGGCGCTCATCGAGGGGCTGTCCGATGCCATGGCGGCGACCCTGCTCCAGTCGCCCTACCTCGCGGATACCGAAGGCACCACCCTCGCCACGCCCCTCCTGGATATCCGCGATCTGTCGGGCCTGACGCCGGACCAATTGTCACCCTATTCGGCCCCCGCCATCCGGGCCCTCGCCTGGGCCCTGACCCTGAAGGCCAACGGGATCACGGCGCCCGGGACCGCCACGGATTGGGCCAAGATCACCCCCGCGGCCGCCGCCCGTTTCTTCGCGGCCCCCGCCTATCCCAGCAGCCTTACCTACGAGACCGAACCCCTGAACATCTTCAACCAGATCGGGCGTCTCCAGGAACCCAAGAGCGCGACAGAACCGGTGGATCTGGCCAGTGTCTTCACGGATCCAGTCCTGACCCCCCTGCTCGCGCCCTTCGGCGTGCCCTGGCCCCGTCCCAGTTCAGGCCCCCTGGCTGCCTTCGCCACGTCCTGGGGCCCCGATCCCAACACCGTCGCCGCGCCCCTGCCGCCCTTCTCCTTCTCCATGGCCGACGCCGTCCAGGTGCGGGGCAGCTACCCGAACCTCTCCCCCGGCGAAGTGGCCTATGCGGGTTTCACCCTGAGCGCCGATCGGGCCTACACCCTGACCGTCACGGCCAGCCCCGCCCTGGCCAGCACCGCGCAGCTGGAACTGATGATGCCTTCGTTCCAGTCCAGCCCCATCTTCTTCACGGGCAGCGGAGGCAGCCAGCGGGTGGTCCTGACGGGGAACGCCACCACCCCGGTCTTCCAGCCCGTGCGCCTGCGCCTGCTCAGCCCGGCGGTGCAGCAGCCGGACACTACGGTCACCGTGAGTCTGGTGCCGACCTCCTGAGTCCCGGAGTCCCCATGCCGTCCTCCGCCGCCTTCCAGGCCCTCCAGGCCCGCGCGCCCTTTGTGCCCGACCTGGCCATCGTGCTCGGCTCCGGGCTGGGAGGCCTGGCGGACAGCCCCGAGGCCCGCGTCGGCACCTCCGTGGCCTTCACCGATCTGCCGGGGTTCCCGGCGCCCACCGTGGCGGGCCATGGGGGCCGCCTGATCTTCTGTGTCTTCGAAGGCCGGAAGGTGGTCCTTCAGGCCGGCCGTTTCCACTTCTACGAGGGGCATCCCATGGCCCTCGTCACGGCCCCCATGCGTCTCTACGGGCGCCTGGGCGTGAAGACCGTGCTGCTGACCAATGCGGCGGGCGCTCTCAATCCGGCCTTCGGGGTGGGCGAACTGATGGCCCTCACCGACCATCTGAACTTCTTCGGCACCAACCCTCTCATCGGGCCCAACGTGGGCCCCGGGCCGCGCTTCCCCGACATGACGGCCGTGTACGATCCGGCCCTGCGCGCCCTGCTCGCCACCTCCGCGGGGGATCTCGGCCAGACCTTGCGCCAGGGGGTGTACCTGGGCCTCACGGGACCGAGCTATGAAACGCCTGCGGAAATCCGGGCCTTCCGGACCCTGGGCGCCGATGCGGTAGGCATGAGCACCGTGCCCGAGGCGATCGTGGCCCGCCATGAAGGCCTGCGGGTCGCGGGCATCTCCTGCCTCTGCAACATGGCCGCGGGCCTGCTGCCCCAGCCCCTCACCCATCAGGAAGTGCTGGAAGCCGGAGCCGCTGCCGCAGGCCGTTTCGAGGCGCTGGTACGCGCCTTCGTGAGCCGGCTGCCGGGCTGAACGCCCGGGCGAGCCGGCGGAACCTCCCGCACCGGCTCGCCGCGCGATTCATACCCATGTGCTTTCCGCCGTAGAGGCAAGCGAATGGGTACCAGACGTGGTGTCCCGGCTTGGCCGGGAACCCACGTGGGGGTGCACGAGGGGGGACATCGCGAGCCGAAGGCGAGCAGGCGGTCCCCCCTCGTTCAGGTCAGGCGTGGGTCTGGTGCTCCTCGATGAGGCGGTTCACCACCTCGGGTTCTGCCAGGGTCGAGGTGTCGCCCAGGCCTTCATACTCGCCCGAGGCGATCTTGCGCAGGATGCGGCGCATGATCTTGCCGCTCCGGGTCTTGGGCAACCCCGAGGCGATGTGGACCACATCCGGCGAGGCGAAGGCGCCGATGGCCTGCCGCACCTGCTCCTTGAGCGCGCCGATGAGCTGCTCCTTGCCGCCATTCCCCGCATGTTCGGCGTTGAGGATGACGTAGCAGTAGATGCCCTGGCCCTTGATGGGATGGGGATAGCCCACCACGGCGGCCTCGGCCACGGCTTCATGCGCCACCAGCGCGCTCTCGACCTCGGCCGTGCCGAGCCGGTGCCCAGAGACATTGATGACATCGTCAATGCGGCCGGTGATCCAGTAGTAGCCATCCTCATCCCGGCGCGCCCCGTCCCCCGTGAAGTAGTACCCGGGGTACTGGGTGAAGTAGGTGTTCTTGAAGCGGGTGTGGTCCCCCCACACCGTGCGCGCGGTGCCGGGCCACGGGGTGGCCAGGCAGAGGGCGCCGGAGACATCGTTGCCTTCGAGGGCCTTGCCGCTGGCGGGATCCACGATCACCGGCTTGATGCCGAAGAAGGGAAGGGTGGCGGAACCGGGCTTGGTGGGTGTCACGCCAGGCAGGGGTGTGATGAGGATGCCGCCGGTCTCGGTTTGCCACCAGGTATCCACCACGGCGCAGCGGCCTTCGCCCACCACATCGTGATACCAGCGCCAGACCTCCGGGTTGATGGGTTCCCCCACCGTGCCCAGGATGCGGAGGGACTTCCGGCTGGACCGCTTCACCCACTCATCCCCGGCCTGCGCCAGGGCCCGCAGCGCCGTGGGCGCGGTGTAGAGGACGTTCACGCCGAGATCATCCACGATCTGCCAGTAGCGGCCCGGATCGGGATACAGGGGCGTGGATTCGAAGATCACCGTCGTGGCCCCGTTCGCCAGGGGTCCATAGACGATGTAGCTGTGGCCCGTCACCCAGCCGATATCGGCCGCGCAGAAATAGACATCACCCGGCTTGTAGTCGAAGACCAGCTTGTGGGTGAAGGCCGCGTAGGTCAGGTAGCCGCCGGTGGTGTGGAGCAGCCCCTTCGGCTTCCCCGTGCTGCCCGAGGTGTAGAGGATGAAGAGCGGATCCTCCGCGCCCATCCATTCATGGGTGCAGGTGGACCGTTGCCGGGTGGCCTCCTCGTCCAGCCACAGATCCCGGCCGGCCTGCATGGGCACATCCCCATCGGTGCGGCGGGCCACCAGGACGGTTTCCACCAGGGACATGCCTTCGATGGCCCGGTCCACGGTGCGTTTCAGGGGCACCCGGCGGCCGCCCCGGAGCCCTTCGTTGGCGGTGACCACCACCTTGCAGCGGGCATCCACGATGCGGTCCCGGAGCGCCTCCGCGGAGAAGCCCCCGAACACCACCGAATGGATCGCCCCGATGCGGGCGCAGGCCAGCATGGCGTAGACCAGTTCGGGGATCATGGTCATGTAGATGCAGACCCGGTCCCCCTTCTGCACGCCCTGGCTGAGGAGCACATTGGCCACCCGGCAGACCTGGTGCTTCAACTCGCGGTAGGTGATGTGGGTGTAGGCTCCGGGCTCATCCTGGGCCCAGATGAGCGCGGTCTGGTCGCCCCGCGTGGGCAGGTGGCGGTCCACGCAATTGAAGCAGGCATTGAGGCGGCCTCCGGAAAACCAGGCGAAATCCACCTCCCGGTAATCGGCATCCAGCACGGACTGCCAGGGATGGAACCAGGTCAGCGCCTGGGCCTGCTCGCCCCAGAACCATTCGGGATTGTCCAGGGAGAGGCGGTAGAGGCGCTGGTACTCCTCCAGGGTCTTCAGGTGGGCGCGCTCGGCGATGTCCGGTTTGACGGGGTAGAGATCCTGGCTCACGGTTCGGCTCCTCGATGAGACGGTCCAACGCCCTTAGGATGCCCCGCGTCCAGCCCCTCCGGCGGGCGTTTTCCCGTGGACCAGGATTTTCACACCCAAGCGGCGTTTACCTCTTGACAAGACAGCTTGCCCGATCCACGATCCACTCCACTTTTCCACTCCAGCGCACCTGCCCTCAATCGAGACGCAAGGTCTGCGGCCATACCCTCCCACCACCCTCGGCTGGACCTTCGGGCGACCAGCCCACACCTTCCCCATCTCGGGAAGCAGGAGCACACCATGAGCGACATGAAGCTCGGAAACCCCGCCGTGGTCGGCCTTGCCGGGTTCGGCATGACGACGTTCGTGCTGCAGTGCCACAACCTCGGCTGGTGCGGGCTGGCCCCGGTCATCTGGCTGGGGATGGTGTTCGGGGGCACCGCCCAGTTGATCGCGGGCCTTCTGGAGTTCAAGACCGGCAACAATTTCGGCTTCTGCGCCTTCACCGGCTACGGCGCCTTCTGGATCTCCCTCTGCCTGATGCTCATCTTCGGCACCAACGCTGGCCTGAAGGCGGCCTATCCGGTGCTCGCCTTCAGTGACAAGGATCTGGGCTTCTTCCTGGTGGCCTGGACGATCTTCACGTTCCTGCTCTTCATCGCCTCGATGAAGCATCACGGCACCCTGGCCCTCATCTTCCTGACCCTGCTCGTGGGCTTCATTGGGCTGGACATCGAGAAGCTCACGGGCAACGCCGCCGCGGGCACCTTCGCGGCCTACGACCTGCTGCTCTGTGCCTTCTCGGCCCTCTACCTCATGGCCGTGGCCGTCTTCGCCGAAGCCGGCATCACGTTGCCCGTCGGCGCCGCCTGGATCAAGTAGGCGGTCTGTTTCCCACGCGGTGTCCAGGTTCGGGCCGGGACACCGCGTCTGCCTTCACCAGCAGCCTGCCACGCGCCGAGGGGCCCTGCTGCCGCCGATCCCTTGACATCCACCTTTCCAACGGAGGAGATCCCCATGTCATCCCAGAATCAGGGCGAAACCACTGAGGCCCAGCTTGCGGTCCATTGGAAGGAAGAGGACCTCATCCAGCCGCCCCCATCCTTCATCGCCCAGGCCAACGTGGCGGACCCCGGCATTTTCGAGCGGTTCTCCGAGAAGAACTTCCCCGAGTGCTACCACGAATACGCCAACCTGCTGGACTGGTACAAGCCCTGGACCAAGACCCTGGACACCTCCAAGCCCCCCTTCTGGAAGTGGTTCGTGGGCGGGGAACTCAATGCCTGCTACAACTGCGTGGACCGCCACCTGGCCGCGAACCGCAACAAGACGGCGCTCCACTTCGTGCCGGAACCGGAACAGGAGCCCATCCAGCACGTGACGTACCAGGAACTCTGGGTTCGCGTGAACGAATTCGCGGCCCTGCTCCGGGATGTGTGCGGCCTCAAGAAGGGGGACCGGGTGACCCTGCACCTGCCCATGACCGCGGAGCTGCCCATCACCATGCTGGCCTGCGCGCGATTGGGGGTGATCCACAGCCAGGTATTCAGCGGCTTCTCCGGGCAGGCCTGCGGCGAGCGCATCGCCGATTCCCAGAGCCGCGTGCTCATCACCATGGATGCCTACTACCGCGCCGGGAAGCTGCTGGACCACAAGAAGCTCGCGGATGTCGCCGTGGACAAGTCCAAGGAAGAGGGCCTGGTTCCGGAGAAGGTGCTCATCTGGCAGCGGTACCCGGGCAAGTACTCCTCCGAGACGCCCCTCATCCCGGGCCGCGACTTCATCGTCAACGAGCTTCTGCCGAATCTCCGCGGCCGGCGGATCGAGCCCGAGCACATGGCCTCCACGGACCCGCTCTTCCTCATGTACACCAGCGGGAGCACGGGCCGCCCCAAGGCCTGCCAGCACAGCACCGGCGGCTACCTGGCGTACGTCACCGGCACCTCCAAGTACATCCAGGACATCCACCCCGAGGATGTCTACTGGTGCATGGCGGACATCGGCTGGATCACGGGCCACAGCTACATCGTGTACGGCCCCCTCGCCCTCGGCGCGTCCACGGTGGTGTACGAAGGCGTTCCCACTTTCCCCGATGCGGGCCGCCCCTGGCGCATCGCGGAGGATCTGGGCGTGAACATCTTCCACACCTCGCCCACGGCGATCCGGGCCCTGCGCAGGGCAGGCGAGGATCTTCCGCTCAAGTACAACCACCACTTCAAGCACATGACCACCGTGGGCGAGCCCATCGAGCCCGCGATCTGGCACTGGTACTACAACGTGATCGGCAAGAAGGAAGCGGTGATCGTGGATACCTGGTGGCAGACGGAAACGGGCGGCTTCCTGTGCAGCACCGTGCCCGCACTCCAGGCCATGAAACCCGGCAGCGGCGGCCCTGGCCTCCCCGGCATCTACCCCGTGATCTTCGACGATGAAGGCAATGAGCTGCCCGCGGGTTCCGGCAAGGCCGGGAACATCTGCATCCGCAACCCTTGGCCGGGCCTGATGCAGACCATCTGGGGGGATCCGGACCGGATGGTGCGGGTGTACTTCGACCGCTACTGCAAGAACCCCAACAGCAAGGATTGGCGTGATTGGCCCTACGTCGCCGGCGACGGGGCAGTCTTTGCGGCGGACGGCTACTTCCGGATCCTCGGGCGCATTGATGATGTCATCAATGTCGCGGGCCACCGGCTCGGCACCAAGGAACTGGAAAGCGCAGCCCTGACGGTACCGGAAGTGGCGGAGGCCGCCGCGATCCCGGTTCCGGACGAACTGAAGGGCCGCGTCCCCGAGCTCTACGTCTCTCTCAAGCCGGGCTTCACCGCCAGCCCGGAACTGGGCCAGCGGATCGCCCAGGCCCTGAGCGACACCATCGGGCCCATCGCCCGCCCGAAGAATGTCTGGATCGTGCCAGACATGCCCAAGACCCGCTCAGGCAAGATCATGCGCCGTGTCCTCACCGCCATCTCCACGAAGGGCAACACCGGCGATATCACCACCCTGGCCAACCCGGATGTGGTCGAGGAGATCCGCAAGACCGTCCAGGGCTGACCTCCCCCAGCCCGTACAGGAAAGGGCACGCCCTCGCGGGCGTGCCCTTTCGGTCTGCTTGCGGGAAAAGGCCTATTCAGCCTCGGCCTTGGGTTCGGGCAGGGTGTAGTCCACGAACTCGATGAGGGCCATGTCCGCGGCATCGCCGAGGCGGTGGGCCATCTTGAGGATGCGGGTGTACCCACCCGGGCGGCTCTCGAAGCGCTTGCGGAAGTCGGCGCCGAACAGCTTGGCGACGGCATCCTTGCTGCCGAGGCGGGCCATCGCCAGACGGCGGTTGGCCACGGTGTCGGTCTTGGCGAGGGTGATGAAGGGCTCCACGAAGATGCGGAGTTCCTTGGCCTTCACGAGGGTGGTCTCGATGCGCTCACTGTGGATGAGCGCGGTGGCGAGATTCTTCATGAGGGCTTTGCGCTGGTTGGTGGTGCGGCCCAGGCGCTTGCCGGCAACGTTGTGACGCATGGGGGCTCCTTACACTTCCTGCTCGAGGCGCATACCCAGGGAGAGGCCGATGCGGGCCAATTCGTCCTTGATCTCCTGGAGGGATTTCTTGCCGAAATTCTTGGTCTTCATCAGCTCGGCCTCGGTCCGCTGAACCAGCTCGCCGATGGTGGTGATGTTCGCGTTCCGCAGGCAGTTGTTGGCCCTGACGGACAGCTCCAGCTCCTCGACGGATTTGATGAGCCAGTGGTTGGCCTCGCCGGGGGCGATGGTGCCGGGCTCGTCATCCGTGAAGTCCTCGTCCTGACGGGCGAAGACCAGGAAGTGGTCGCGCAGGATCAGGGCCGCGTCGGACACCGCCTCCTTGGGGTGGACGGCGCCGTTGGTCCAGACCTGCAGGGTGAGCTTCTCGTAGTCGGTGCTCTGGCCCACGCGGGCCGGCTCGACGATGTAGTTCACGCGGGTGATGGGGCTGTGGTTGGCATCCATGGGGATGAACCCCAGGCCCAGGGACTCGTCGTGGTTGTGGTCGGCGGTGATGAAGCCGCGGCCCATGCGGACCACCAGTTCCATCTCCAGCTCGCCCTCTTCACCCAGGGTGGCGATGTGGACATTGGGATCCACGACCTCCACGTTCTGGTTGCAGCGGATCGCCGAAGACGTGACCACGCCCTCGCCCTTGACGGAGATGGTCACCGTCTGGGGCTCGCTGCTGTGCAGCTTGAAGGGCACCTCCTTGAGGTTCAGGAGGATGTGGGTGATGTCCTCCCAGACGCCAGGCAGGGTCGTGAACTCGTGCATCACCCCCTTGATGCGGACGTTGGTGACGGCCGCGCCCTGGATGCTGCTGAGCAGCACCCGGCGGAGGCTGTGCCCCACGGTCGTGGCGAAGCCCCGCTCGAAGGGATAGGCCACGAACTCGCCGTAGGCCTCGGTCAGAGAACCGGGGGTGACTTCCGCGAAGCGCGGCCTCTGGAAATCGTTGATGTTCAGCATCCTGCCCCCTTACTTGGAATACAGTTCAACGATCAGCTGCTCGTTGATGTCGAGGGTCACGTCCTCGCGGGTGGGAGCGGCGAGAACCTGCCCCTTGAAGGCGGCGGCGTCCAGGGTGAGCCACTTGGGGATCCCGCGGCCCGCGGAGGTCTCGACGGAGGACTTGACCCCATCATTCTCCTTGGCGCGATGGCCCAGCTCGATGGCATGGCCCGGCTTCACCTGGTAGGAGGGAATGTCCACCCGCTTGCCATTGACCAGCACATGGCCATGCATGACCATCTGGCGCGCGGCCGAGCGGCTGGACGCGAAGCCCAGGCGGTAGATCACGTTGTCCAGGCGCTGCTCGAGGAAGGCCAGCAGGTTGTGGCCCGTCACGCCCTTCTTCTGGTCGGCGCGCTCGAAGTAGTGCCGGAACTGCTTCTCCAGCACCCCGTAGATGCGCTTGACCTTCTGCTTCTCGCGAAGCTGGAGGGCATAGCCGGTGGGTTTCTTGATCTTCCCCGCGCCATGCTGGCCGGGGATCTTGCCCTTGCGGGTCTCGAAGGAGCACTTCTCCTTGAAGCAGCGCTCGCCCTTGAGGTAGAGCTTCATGCCTTCGCGACGGCAAAGGCGGCAAACAGCGTCCGTGTATCGAGCCATGTCTCTGATCCTCCGTTACACGCGGCGCCGCTTGGGCGGCCGGCAACCGTTGTGGGGGATGGGGGTGACGTCGCGGATGCTGGTCACCTGGATGCCGGCGGCATTGAGGGCGCGGATGGCGCTCTCGCGGCCCGCGCCGGCGCCCTTCACGCGGACATCCACGGAGCGGACGCCCTGTTCCTTGGCGGCCTCGGCGGCGATGCCGGCGGCCACCTGGGCGGCGAAGGGCGTGCCCTTCCGCGTGCCGCGGAAGTTCTGGTTGCCGCTGGAAGCCCAGCAGAGCATGTTCCCCATCGGATCGGCGATGGAGATGATGGTGTTGTTGAAGGACGCCTGGATGTGAGCCACACCGTGGGGAACGTTCTTCTTTTCTTTCTTCTTGACCACTTTCTTGCCGGTGGTCCGGGTCTGGGTCTTGGCCATGGGTTCCTCGCCTTACTTCTTCTTGCCGGCCACGGTCTTCCGCTTGCCCTTGCGGGTGCGGGCGTTGGTATGAGTGCGCTGGCCTCGGACAGGCAGCCCCTTGCGGTGCCGCAGGCCGCGGTAGCAGCCGATGTCCATGAGCCGCTTGATGTCCAGGCCGATGTTCTTGCGGAGGTCACCCTCCACCGTCTCTTCGGCGGTGATCACGCGGCGGATGCGGCCGACCTCGTCCTCGGTCAGATCCCGGACCTTGGTGCCGAAGTCCACCTTCGCGCGGGTCAGGATGCTCTGCGCCTTGGCGCGGCCAATGCCATAGATGTAGGTGAGCGCGATCTCGACGCGCTTCCCGATGGGCAGGTCAATGCCGGCGATACGTGCCATCGCTGTCTCCTTAACCCTGACGCTGCTTGTGCTTGGGGTTCTTCTTGCAGATGATCCGGTTCACGCCTTCGCGGCGGACCACCTTGCAGTGCTCGCACAGCTTCTTGATGGAAGGCCGTACTTTCATGGTGTCCTCTCGTTCACTTGAATCGGTAGATGATGCGGCCGCGGGTGAGATCGTAGGGGGTCACCTCTACGAGCACCCGGTCCCCAGGAAGGATGCGGATGAAGTTCTTGCGCATCTTCCCGCTGATGTGCGCAAGCACCTGGTGTTTGTTCTCCAGCTCGACCTTGAAGACCGCGTTCGGCAAGGCCTCGACCACTGTGGCTTCGAGCTCAATGGCTTCTTCTTTGCTCAAGCGCGTGCTCCGAAGATCTGGCGGAGGGAGTCAAACACCAGCTCCGGCGCGCGATGGCCATCCACGCTCCGGAAAGTCGGCCGGGTTCGGTAGAAGCCCAGAAGGGGCTGGAAGGTCGAGTTGAACTCGCCCATCCGGCTCCGGAAGGCTTCGGCGGTATCGTCGGACCGGTGCTTCAGCGGACTTCCGCACAGGTCGCAGATACCGGACTGCTTCGGGGGCTTGGAGGCCAGATGGTAGATGGCGCCGCAAGCGTTGTTGCTGCAGACACGCCGACCCACCACGCGGGCTTCCAGCACGTCCTGGGGGACATCCACGTTCACCACCATTCCCAGTTCCAGGCCCTTGGAGGAGAGGAAGTCTTCCAAAGCCTTGGCTTGTTGCAGGGTTCGGGGGTAGCCGTCGAACAACACGTCGCGGGTTTCATCCAGCAGCCGCGCAAAGACGAGGCCGTTGACTGTGTCGTCGTCCACCAGTTTGCCCTCGGCCATGATGGCTTTCGCCTTCAGGCCGATCTCCGTCCCTTTCGAGACGGCATCTCTCAGAATGTCACCGGTTGAAAGGTGAGTCAAAGCAAATGTATCCACCAGGCGTTTGGCCTGGGTGCCCTTGCCGGAGCCCGGGGCCCCGAGCAGGATGTGCGCCTTCAGGGTCACGCCGTCCTCCCTGCGCGACTGCTGCGCCCCCGGATGCGGCCCTGCCCCATGAAGCCATCGTAACGGCGCATGACGAGGAGGCTCTCCATCTGGGCCTGGGTATCCATGGCCACGCCCACCACGATCAACAGACTGGTGCCGCCGTAGTAGAAATTGAGACCCTGGATGTTGTTCAGGATGACCAGGGGGACGATCGAGACCACGGCGAGGTAGACGGCCCCGACGAAGGTCAGCTTGGACAGGATGCCATCCAGGAAGATGCTGGTTTCCCTGCCGGGCCGGATGCCCGGCACATAGCCACCCGACTTCTTCATGTTGTCGGCGGTCTCGTCCGGATTGAAGACGATGCTGGTGTAGAAGAAGGAGAAGAAGATCGTCACACCCACGAAAACCGGCACGTAGGTCCAGAAGTGGGTCTGCGGGCTGAGGTAGGAAGCCCCTTTGGCAAGCCATTCCCAGCGGGTGAACTGGGCGATGGTGGCCGGGAAGAAGATCATGGAACTGGCGAAGATGACGGGCATCACGCCGGCGGTGTTGACCTTGAGGGGCAGGTAGCTGCTGCGCTGGCTGGACATGCCCGCTGAATCGGCGCGTCGCGCGTAGTGGATGGGAATGCGCCGGTAGGCGCTTTCAATCAGCACCACGACCAGCAGCACGACCAGCATGGCGGCGATCAGCAGGAGGAAGATGCCCGGGGGCGGCACGTTCGGCGCATTCCTCAGGGATTCCATCATCATCATGCTGACGGTGGTGACACCCCGGGGCAGCCCGGCCACGATGCCCGCGAAGATCAGCAGGGAGATGCCATTGCCGACACCGCGCTCCGTGATCTGCTCACCGATCCACATGACGAACATGGAGCCGACCGACAGGGAGAACGCGGTCAGCAGCCTGAAACCGGTGGGCGACAGGGTGGAGGTCACCACCTCGAGGCCGTGCTGGTTCTGGCTCAACGCCAGGGAGGCGATGCCGAAGCCCTGGATGAAGGCCAGGCCCACGGTCAGGTAGCGGGTCCACTGGTTGATCTTCTCGCGCCCGGCTTCGCCTTCCTTCTTCTGGAGGTTGTCCAGGTAGGGCACCACCGCCCCCATCAACTGGAAGACGATGCTGGCGGTGATGTACGGGGCGATGCCCAGGGCGAAGACCGAGAACTTGAGAAAGGCTCCGCCGGAGAACAGGTTCACCACATCGAAGAGGCCGTTCCCCCCTCCGCTCTGGAGCGCCGTCCTCAGGTTCTCCGTGTTCACGCCCGGCACGCTGACCTGCACGCCCAGGCGGAAGATGACCAGCATGATGAGGGTGAACAGGACCCGCTTTCGCAGTTCCTTGCTGGCGAAGAGGTTCCGGAGGTAGTCCATGGGGGTCTACTCGTTCGCCTTCACGCAGGGCTCCTGGATGGTGCCACCCCGGGCCAGGATGGCCTCGCGAGCCCCCTTGGTGATGCGGTCGGCAACCACGTTGACCTTGGCGGTCAGCTCGCCGCTGGCCAGCACCACGATCTTCTCGATCCGGTGCCCCACCAGCTTCTTGTCCCGGAGGGACTCGAGGCAGACCGTCTCGCCGTCCTGGAAGTGCGTGGAGATGAGCCCGAGGCCGATCTCCTGGATGGCGGGGGCGAAGATGTTGGTGAAGCCACGCTTGGGAAGGCGGCGCACCAGAGGCATCTGGCCACCCTCGAAGCCGCGGCGGCTGCGGGCGCCGCTGCGGGACTTCTGACCCTTCTCGCCCCGGCCAGAGGTCTTGCCCAGGCCGGAGCCCTTGCCGCGCCCGAGGCGCTTGCGGGTCTTGGTGGCGCCCTCGGCGGGCTTGAGTTCGTTGAGCTTCATGGCATTACCCCTTCACCTGGACGTCAACGAGGTGCGGGATGAGCTTGACGATCCCGTGGACATTGGACGTGTACTCGCACTCACGGATGTCCCCGATCTTCTTGAGGCCGAGGGTCCGCACGAAGGCGCGGTGCTTGGGTGTGGTGCAGATGGTGGACCGCTTGAGGGTCAGGACCACCTGCTTCCCGATCATTTCAGACATCTTAAGCCTCCGCCTGGTCCAGGCCCCGGTTGGTCAGGACCGTGTAGGGATCCATGAGGTTCTTCAGCCCTTCGAACGTGGCGCGAACCACGTTGTGGGGGTTGGAGGAGCCCAGGCTCTTCGTCAACACGTTGTGGACGCCCGCGGCCTCCATGATGGCGCGCACGGCGGCACCGGCGATGATGCCCGTGCCTTCGGGAGCCGGCTTCAGCAGCACGCTGCCGGAGCCGAAGAGGCCGGTCACCGGATGCGGCAGGGAGCCGTTCGAGGTGAGGGGCACGCGGATCATGTTGCGCTTGGCGCTCTCGATGCCCTTCTTGATGGCAGAGGGCACTTC
>JAKAMQ010000058.1 GCA_021812805.1 Acidobacteriota bacterium | reverse complement strand
AAGCTCGGGGACCGGATGAGTGGCGCCGAGGGCATTGAGGTCATCAGCACCGGCTCCATCGCTCTTGACGCGGCCCTGGGCGTGGGGGGCGTGCCCAAGGGACGGGTCGTCGAAATCTACGGCCCCGAGGCCAGCGGCAAGACCACCCTGGCCCTCCACATGGTGGCCCAGGCCCAGAAGAAGGGCGGCCTCGCCGCCTATATTGACGCCGAGCACGCCCTGGATCCCGAGTACGCCCAGAAGCTGGGCGTGGACGTGGCCAACCTCTTCATCAGCCAGCCGGACAGCGGCGAGCAGGCCCTCGAGATCTGCGACCAGCTCGTGCGCAGCGGCGCCCTGGACATCATCGTGGTGGACTCCGTGGCCGCCCTGGTGCCCAAGGCCGAGATTGACGGCGAGATGGGCGACAGCCACGTGGGCCTCCAGGCCCGCCTCATGAGCCAGGCCCTCCGGAAGATGACCGGCACCATCAGCAAAACCCAGAGCTGCGTGGTCTTCATCAACCAGATCCGCATGAAGATCGGCGTGATGTTCGGCAACCCCGAGACCACCACCGGCGGCAACGCCCTCAAGTTCTACGCCTCCGTGCGGCTGGATGTCCGCAGCATCCAGAGCATCAAGGGCAACACGGGCGATCCCCTGGTGGCCGCCAAGGACGAGGATTCCTCCGTCATCGGCAAGAAGACCAAAGTGAAGGTCGTGAAGAACAAGGTCGCCCCGCCCCTGAAGATCGCCACCTTCGACATCATGTACGGCGAGGGCATCAGCCGCACCAGCGAGCTGGTGGAGCTGGGCACCCAGCTGGAAATCATCCAGAAGAGCGGCTCCTGGTACAGCTACAAGGACAGCCGCCTGGGCCAGGGGGCCGAGAACGTGAAGAAGCTCTTCCAGGACAACCCCGAACTCGCCGACGAGATCGAAGGCCAGATCCGCGAGCGTCTCGGCCTCCGGGCCCTGGTCGGGGCCTGACGCAAAGGAACGGGAGCCGCTGGGTTCCCGGCGGATTCCACGGATGCCTGCCTCTGGGAAGGGGAAGGCCGGCGGCGGCGGCCTGGGTGGGTCGCCGCCGCCCTTGCGGATAGGTCGTGCAGAGGGCTGGAGCGGGGGTCAGCGCCGCGGCAACGGAGCCTGCAGCATCCGGGCCAAGGGTTCGGCCAGGCTCGCCGGCGCGAGGGTGCGCAGGCGCTGAAGGATCGCCTGGGCCTCCGCGTGGTGGCCCAGCTTCGCCTGCACAAGCCCGAGCTCCAGCCACCCCGCGCCATCCATGGGGCGGTAGCGGAGGGCGATCTCGAGCGCCGCCGCCTCGCCTGGTGCATCCCCGAGCGCCCGCAGGCTGTGGGCCAACCGCAGCCAGCCCTCGGCCTCGTCCGGGAGCAGCGCCAGCCCCCGGCGATAGGCGTCCGCCGCCTCCCTGAATGCCTTCGCATTGAACTGGGTGCTGCCCAGGTTCAGCCAGGCCAATCCGTAGTCCGGCCGGAGGCGCAGCGCCTCGTGGAAGGCCTGCTCCGCCTCCCGGAACCGGTTCTGGGCATCGAGGGAGACACCCAGGTTGTTCCAGACCACGGCATCCGGCCGGAGGCGAAGGGCCTGCCGGAAAGCCTCCACCGCCTGCCCCACCCGTTCCGGCGTGCCTTCCCGCTGGGCCCGCTGATCCAGGGCCAGGCCCAGGGCGCACCAGGCGTCCGGGTTGGTGGGGGCCACTTCGGTCCACTGGCGCGCGGAAGGCTCCCACGCCGGCCAATTGCGGGGATCCTCCGCCGCCTCCCGGAGCACCTCGTCCGAACCGGGTGCCGCCCTCAGCTCCTGGCCCCCTGCCCGTTCCGGCTGGCGTTCCAGGTCCTTGATGGACTCGGCATCCAGGGCAAAGCTCATTCGCGGACTGCCCCCCTCGGTGAAGGTCGTGAGTCCGATGAGGCGTCCCTGCTGATCGAAGAGTCCCCCGCCGCTGGAGCCCGGATGGGTCTCCACATCCACCTGGAGCAGCAGGCGCGTGCGGTAGTGCCAGACCGCCCGGATGCGCCCGAAGGACACCTTCGGCCCACGTCCCCCGGGGAAACCCGCCGCGAAGATGGCCGCTCCCACGGAGGGCGGTTCAGGGCAGACGGGGACAGGGGGAAGTGGAAGCCCGGGCACTTGCAGCAGACAGAGATCCAGCTCCGGATCCACCTGGCTGCGTGTGACGGTCCAGCGCCCCGCTCCAGCGGAAAGGGTGGCCTTCAGGAAAGACCCGGGATCCCCGAGAACGTGGGCATTGGTGGCCACGAGTCCCGGCGCCACCACGACACCGCTGCCCACTCGCTCCTCGAGACCGCCGGCCAGCAGAACACGCACCTGCACCAGGCTGGCCAGAACCCGGTTCAGGACCGGTGCGGGAGTGGGCAGGGTGGGCGGAGGCGGAAGGACCATGCCTAGTCCGAATCCTGCACTCCGAGACCGGCGCCGCGCAGGTGGTGCGGCAGGGGAGCCGAGGTCCCGGGGCTGACGGTCCCGGATGGGGCGGCTCCAGCGGCAGGGGGGCGGGGGGCGGGAGGCCGGCCCTGCCCCTGCGCCTGCATGGCCTTCACCTGGTCAGCCGTGACCAGGCACTCGAGGCGGGCCAACTGCTCCCCGGTCGGGAAACCCTGGAAGCGGACCAGGCGCGGGCCCCAGAGTTCCACGGGCTCCGGGCGCAGTTCGTTGATGCGGGGCAGTGTCTGGCGCCAGAAGATGCCCAGGGGCGCCCCGTTTTCGGTCTGGAAGGCGATGAGATCCGAATCCGGCAGCAGCACCGGCGCGCCGGCCCTCCAGGTCGCCACCACCAGGGACTTGCCCTGCTGGGTCTTCAGGAGCCCGACCGCCCCCATGCGGCCCAGGGCCGGATCCAGTGCCTGTTCCTGCGCCCGGAGGGCCTCCAGCAGGTCGAGCTGCTTGAACTCCTTCTGGGGCCCCGACATGGGATGGGGTTCCTGGATCCGCGCCGTCATGAGCTTCAGGTCCACCTGTTCCAGCACCGCAGCCTGGAGCAGGGGCGCGCCCTCCGAGAGCGTCTGATTCACGGCATCCATCAGCTTGGGCAGCAGGATCTGAGGCGCCGCCAGCAGGGCTCCGGCGGTCGGGATGGCCATGAAGGGATGCTGGTCCCGGAAGAGCCCTTCCCACACCTGGGGCAGCAGCAGGCGGGCCGCATCATGCCCATCGCGCCAGGGACTGCGGTAGATGCCGGAGGGCAGGCGCTCGAAGGCGCCTTCCGAACGCCGCCGCAGGTTGTCCAGGGCCACCTCCGCCACATCGTTCTCGGACAGATCCCAGAGGCGGATCCAGGCCGTGGGCACAATCTCGTCGCCCACCCGCAGGCGCTGGCAGAGGCCTTCGATGAACAGGCGCTGCCAGCGGCCCTCGCGGTCCGCGCGCCAGAGCGGAACCAGCTCGGGCAGCAGGTGTTCCTGAGCCTCCTCCCACGGGGGCGGCAGGGGCAGCCCGCGCTGGTGCAGCTCCGCCAGCGCGTCGGCCCACGTGGCCCGCTCTGCCGCCTGGCGGTGCGCCTCGAACGTGGGTACCAGCGGTTCCAACCCGGGCAGATCCGCCGGAATCCCCCGCGCTTCGAGCAGCTCCGCCAGTGCAGGCAGGGGCGCCTGCGGGGCGCGGTTCAGGAATCGGTCGAGAAAGCCCATGGCGTTGCATCCGGGTCAAACCGTCCATTCTGACCGATCGAAGCGCTTTATGCTTGGAGGAATGGAAGCGCGGGATACCCTCGGCCGCCCCCTCCGGGCGCTGCGCGTGTCGGTCACGGACCGGTGCAATTTCCGCTGTACCTACTGCATGCCCCGGGAGGCCTTCGGCCCCGACCACCCGTTCCTGCCCCGGGCAGCCCTGCTCACCTTCGAGGAGATCACCCGCCTGGCGCGGATCTTCACCGGCCTGGGCGTCCGGAAGCTCCGTCTCACGGGTGGGGAGCCCCTCCTGCGCCAGGAATTGCCCGCGCTGGTGGGGATGCTGGCCGCCCTGCCGGGCCTGGATGATCTGGCCCTGACCACCAACGGCGCCCTTCTGGGCGCCCTGGCCGCCCCCCTGCGGGCCGCCGGCCTGAGACGCCTGACCGTCAGCCTGGATACCCTGAGGCCGGACCGTTTCCAGCGCCTCAGCGATACCCCCATCCCCCTGGCACAGGTGCTGGCCGGGATCGAAGCCGCCCGGGCTGCGGGCTTCGGCCCCGTGAAGCTCAATTGCGTGGTCCAGCGCGGCGTCAACGACGACGAGATCCTCCCGCTGGCCGCCTTTGCCCGGGAACGCGGCCACCGCCTCCGCTTCATCGAGTACATGGATGTGGGCACCACCAACGGCTGGCGCCTGGATTCGGTGGTCGCCGCCGGAGAGCTCCACCGCATCCTCCACGCCCAGTGGCCCCTGGACCCGGTGCCGACGTCCGAGGGCGCCGTGGCCCGTACCTGGCGCTACCGCGACGGACGCGGAGAAGTGGGGCTCATCGCCTCCGTCACGGCGCCCTTCTGCAGCGGCTGCGACCGGGCCCGCCTCAGTGCCGAGGGGCGCCTCTACGATTGCCTGTTCGCCGCCGAGGGCCTGGATCTCAGAGCCTTCCTGCGCGGCGGCCACGGCGATGCGGATCTCGCCGCCCTCCTCACCGCCCGCTGGACCCGCCGGGACGCCCGCTACTCCGAACACCGCCGCGACACCACCCCCGGCCTGCCCCGGGTAGAGATGTCCCACATCGGTGGGTGATACCCATGTGCTTTCCCTCGTAAAGGCAGGGAATGGGCATGAGGCGCCCGCTCAGCCCTTTCCCAGGCAGGCCAGGGCTTCCTCCAGGCAGGTCTGCCAGGTGTCGTCGGGGGTCTCCTCCAGGAAGAACTCCACGGCATGACCGGCGGGGCGGGCTTCGGGGTGCCGGGACCAGGCGTCGAAGAGGGCATCCAGGGCGGCGGGATCCAGCGGGTTGTGGCGAAGCTTGTGAGCCTTGCGGGTGCGGTCGGGATCGGGGCCCCGGAGGCAGACGCCCTCGCGCTTCGTCGCCACGAAGGTGAAGGCCTGGACCCAGGTGCCATCCATGAGCTGGTTGAAATGCAGGAAGGCCCCATGGAGGCTGAGGCTCAGGTCGAAGGTCCGCTGTTTTCCCCGCCAGGCGGCGGTCCAGCGCCCGAGGATGGCCGCCAGGCGGGCCCGCTCCGAGGGATGGTGAAGGCCGCGATGGGCACTCTGCAGGAAAGCGTCGAGGGATTCCACGGGGCGGTTCTCCAGGTCTCCACCCTACCGCGGAGCCGGCCCCCGGGCGGGAGGTGTCCTGGAAGCCCGCGGGGCGAGTAGCATGAGGCCTCCTCCATGCGCCCATCGAATCCCTTCCCCGTGCCCACTCGGCTGCGACCCCGCAGCCTGGCGGCCGGCGTCCTGCTGGCGGGCCTGGCCTGCACCCTCGGCGCCTATGCCTGGGCCCGCCACCGCACCCCGCCCCACCCGGGATGGCTCCTGGCAGCGGGCCTGCTGGTGTCCCTGTCCCTGGCCGCGGCCATGGTTTCCCTCGCGAGCAACCGGGCCCGGACCGCGGCCCAGGCCCTCGAGATGGCGGCCGCCCTCCGGCAGGCGCTGGACCGGAACCGCAGCCATCTGCAGTACACCCCGCTGGCGATCATCGAAACGGACGCCGCCTTCCGGATCCAGGAGTGGAACCCCGCGGCGGAGCGGATCTTCGGCTACAGCCGGGCCGAGATGCTGGGCCAGGATCCCCGCCTGCTGGTGCCCGAGGCGGGCCAGGCCAGCCTGGTGCAGCGACGCCAGGCCTTCGTGGAGAACCGGGGGGAAGGCATCCGCCTTCCGGTGGAGTCCCTGACCCGATCGGGTGACCTGCGCCTGTGCGACTGGACGATCACCGCCCTCCGCGATGACCGGGGCGGGTTCGCCGGCGCCCTGTTCCTGGCGGATGACATCACCGACCGGAGGAAGGCCGAGCAGGCCCTGCGCCAGACCCAGAAGCTGGAGAGCCTGGGCGTCCTGGCCGGAGGCATCGCCCATGACTTCAACAACCTGCTCACGGCGGTGCTGGGCCATGCCGAGGTCGCCCTCGGCCAGACCCCCGAAGGCACCCCGCTGCGCGCGGCCCTCGAGCATATTGACGCGGCCGCCCACCGGGGCGCGGATCTGGCCCGGCAGCTCCTGGCCTACGCGGGGAAGGGGCGCATCGCCGTCCTGCCCCAGGATCTGAACCGCGTCATCCGCGAAATGGGGGATCTGCTCCAGGTCTCCATCTCCAAGAAGGTGGCCCTGGCCTACGACCTCCAGCCCGGTCTGCCCCCCGTGGAGGCGGACAGCGCCCAGTTCCAGCAGGTGCTGATGAACCTGGTGATCAACGCCTCCGAAGCCATCGGCGATCAGCCGGGCACCATCACCCTCCGCACCCGGGCTGCCGCCTACAGCCAGCCCGAACTCGCCGCCGCCTTCCCGGGCCAGGTACTCGATCCCGGGAACTACGTGCGCATGGACGTCGCCGATGACGGCTGCGGCATGGATGCGGAAACCATCGGCCGGATCTTCGATCCCTTCTTCTCCACCAAGTTCACGGGGCGGGGCCTGGGCCTCTCCGCCATGCTGGGCATCGTCCGCGGCCACCAGGCCGGGCTGCGGGTGGAGAGCCACCCCGGCCGCGGCACCACCTTCACCCTGCTTTTCCCGGCCAGCGCCCGCCTGCCCCAGGTCGAACCGCGGCGCCCCGCGCCACCGCCTCCCCTGCCGGGCCGGGTGCTGGTGGCCGATGACGAGGCCACCCTCCGCGATCTGGCCCGCAGCGCCCTGGAACGGGCGGGGCTGGAGGTGCTCGAGGCCCGGGACGGGCAGGAGGCGGTGGACCGCTTCCGGGCGGAATCCGGGCGCATCGAGGTGGTCTTCCTGGATCTGACCATGCCCCGGATGGGGGGCGCGGAGGCCTTCCGCCTGATCCGCCAGCTTGATCCGACCGCCCGGGTGCTCCTGACCAGCGGCTACACCGAACAGGAGGCCCTGGACACCCTCGCCAATCTGATTCCGGATGGGTTTCTCCAGAAACCGTTCCGGGTCCGGGATCTGGTGGACAAGGTCCGGGAACTGATGGCCTCCATTCCCCGGCCAGACATGCCCGCATGAACAACCACGCATCCCCAATGGTTTCTTAACTCACGCCTTTTCAGGCGCCTGTGTCATGAGTCACAACTGGACCGCATTGAATTTTTAAACACAGATTTTGGCGTCTGGACCATTCATCCTGGGGGGATCTGGAGGCGTCCATGTCCGGCCCGGCCACCCCCCTGCTCACCCCTGAGAACCTGCCCGCGGAGGGCTGGCATGCGACCCATGCGGACGCCCAGGCTCGACTCGTCCGCATGGCCCAGGCCCTTGGCACCTCGGACTGGAAGGGCCTGGACGAAGGCGCCCGCTGGATCTACGAGGTGCTGCGCCCCCACAACGAGGCGGAGGAGCGCGAGCTGTTCCCCCTGCTGGAGGAGATCGGGGCCGAGTCCCTGCACCAGCGGCTCTATGATGACCACCGGCAGATGTGGGAGCTGACCCTCCAGCTCCTGTCGGAGATTTCCGAAGGCCAGGTGCGGGCGCCGCGCTCCATCACGCTGCTGGGCCAGCGCCTGGTGGACCTGGTCCGCGACCACATCGAAGCCGAGGAGGAGCTGATGCTGCCCCTCCTGAAGGGCAAGTCCCTCTATGCCTCCGACGCGGAGACTCAGGACGGCTACCTCATCCTGGAGAAGAAGCTCATCGCCCCCGAAACCTGGTCCTTCATCGTCCAGGCCCCCCAGGTGGCCCGGGGCCGGAAGCCCGGCCAGTTCTTCATGGTCGCCCCCTTCCCCGAGAGCGAGCGCATCCCCCTCACCCTGGCGGGCGGCGACGCGCGGAAGGGCTACATCCACTTCATCATGCAGGAGGTGGGCGCCACCACGAAGGCCATGGGCCGCCTCAGCGCCGGCGACCGGCTCTACGCCGTGGCCGGTCCCATGGGCAGCCCCACGGAGATCGTGGAGGAGGGCACCATCGTCCTCATGGCCGGCGGCTACGGATCCGCCGCCATCCTGCCCGCCGCCGAGCTGCTGCACAGCCAGGGCCGCCGCGTCCTCACCATCCTGGGCGGCCGCAGCAAGGAGCGCGTGCTGCTGGCCGAGGAGCTGGGCGCGGCCTCGGCCGAGCTGATCGTCACCACGGATGACGGAACCCTCGGCCGCAAGGGCCTGGTCACCGACGCCCTCAAGGACATCATCGCCCGCGAGCCCATCGCCGAAGTGGTGGCCGTGGGCCCCCTGCCCATGATGCGGGCCGTCTCCGACCTGACGAAGCCCCACGGCATCTACACCCTGGTGAGCCTGAACGCGCTCATGGTGGACGGCACCGGCATGTGCGGCGGCTGCCGCGTCAGCGTGGGTGGCGAGACCAAGTTCGCCTGCTTCGACGGCCCCGATTTCGATGGCCACAAGGTGGACTTCAACATGCTGCGCATGCGCCAGGACTGGTACAAGGAGTCCGAGCGCGACGCGGAGGATCCCCACGAGTGCAAGATCGGCCGGATCGCGGCCTCGGGCCCGGTGGACTATTCCAAGTACCTGAACGAGCCCGTCACCGATCTGGATTGGCAGAACCTCGATCTGAAGACGATCAAGCCCAGCCAGAAGATGAAGATCCCCCGCCAGGAGATGGCCTGCCAGCCCCCCGAGCTGCGGGTCTGCAACTTCGACGAGGTGAGCCTGGGCCTCAGCCCCGAGCAGGCCAAGCTGGAGGCCGCCCGCTGCATCATGTGCAAGCATCCCGCCTGCATTGAGGGCTGCCCGGTGAGCATCAACATCCCGGCCTTCCTCCAGGAGATCGTCAACGACGATCCCAAGGCCGCGGCCCGCGTCATCAAGGAGAGCTCCTCGCTGGGCTCCGTCTGCGGCCGCGTCTGCCCGCAGGAGAAGCAGTGCGAGATCAAGTGCGTGGTGGGCATCAAGGGACTGCCGGTCTCCATCGGCCGCCTGGAGCGCTACGCCAGCGACAGCATGCTGGGCTCCGACGAGCTGCCTCCCGTCGCCCCCGCCACGGGCAAGAAGGTGGCGGTGGTCGGCGCGGGCCCGGCGGGCCTCACCGTGGCCGGTGAGCTCATCAAGAAGGGCCACCAGGTCACGGTCTACGACGCCTTCCACAAGCCCGGCGGCGTGATGCTCTACGGCATCCCTGAGTTCCGCCTGCCCAACAAGATCGTGGACCAGGAAGTCAGCACCCTGCGCCGCCTGGGCGTCACCTTCGTGATGAACACGCTGGTGGGCCGCAGCATGACGCTGGAGGATCTGCGCAAGGAGAACGATGCCATCTTCATGGGCACCGGCGCCGGCCTGCCCAAGATGATGGGCATCCCCGGCGAGGAGTACAAGGGCATCTACACCGCCAACGAATTCCTCACCCGCATCAACCTGATGCGCGCGGACCTCTTCCCCGAATACACCACGCCCGTGACCGTGGGCAAGCACGTCATCATCGTGGGCGCGGGCAACACGGCCATGGATGCCGCGCGGGCCGCCCGCCGGATGGGCGCCGAGAAGGTCACGGTGGTCTACCGCCGCACCATCAAGGAGTCCACGGCCCGGAAGGAGGAGCTGGAACATGCCATGGAAGAGGGCGTGGAATTCAAGTTCCTCACCACTCCGGTCCAGCTCCACGGCAACGAGAAGGGCTGGATGACCCACGCGGAGTGCGCCGTCATGGAGCTGGGCGAGCCCGGCCCCGACGGCCGCCGGAGCCCCCGCATGACCGACGAGCGCCTCGTCCTGCCCTGCGAGACCCTGGTGGTGGCGCTGGGCTTCGATGTGAATCCCCTCATCGCCCAGACCGAGAAGGGCCGCCTCAAGACCCTCAAGGGCGGCGTGGTCGTGGTGAACGAGGAGACGGGCGAGACCTCCCTGCCCGGTGTCTTCGCCGGCGGTGATGTCATCACCGGCGGGGCCACGGTGATCCTGGCCATGGGCCAGGGCCGGCGCGCCGCGGCCGCCATCCACCAGCGCCTGACGGGCGAGCCCGTCACCGCGAGTTAGCCCGGTTGTGACGTAAGACGACCCAATCATCTCGTATCATCCCCTGGGCCTTCCCCGCGCGTGACAACGACGGGAAGGCCCAGACCCCGGAAGGAGCGACCATGAGCCCGCGCGTGATGAAGACCCTGGATGGGAACGAGGCCACGGCCTCGGTGGCCCATCGCCTCAGCGAAGTCATCGCCATCTACCCCATCACGCCCTCGTCGAACATGGGCGAGTGGGCGGATGAGTGGAGCTCCCAGGGCAAGGTGAACATCTGGAAGACCATCCCCTCGGTCATCGAGATGCAGTCCGAGGGCGGCGCCGCCGGCGCGGTCCACGGGGCGATCCAGGCCGGCAGCCTCACGACGACCTTCACGGCGTCCCAGGGCCTGCTGCTCATGATCCCCAACATGTTCAAGATCGCCGGTGAGCTGACGCCCTTCGTCATGCACGTCAGCGCCCGCACCCTGGCCACCCACGCCCTGAGCATCTTCGGCGACCACTCGGATGTGATGGCCTGCCGGATGACCGGCTTCGCCATGCTCTCCTCGGAAAGCGTGCAGCAGGCCCACGATTTCGCCGCCATCGCCCACGCCGCGACGCTGCGCGCCCGGGTGCCCTTCCTGCATTTCTTCGACGGCTTCCGCACCAGCCACGAGGTCGCCAAGATCGAAATGCTCAATGACGGGGATCTCCACCAGATGGTGCCGGACGATCTGCTGGCCCATGTGCGCAGGATGGCCCTGACGCCGGATCACCCCGTCATCCGCGGCACCGCGCAGAACCCCGACACCTTCTTCCAGGCGCGCGAGGCCTGCACGCCGTACTACGCCGCCTGCCCCGCGCTCGTGCAGCAGGAGATGGACCGCTTCGCCAAGCTCACGGGCCGCCAGTACCGCCTCTACGAGTACTTCGGGCACCCGGAGGCGGAGCGGGTGATCGTGATCATGGGTTCCGGCTGCGACGTCACGCACGAGTACGTGGCGTGGGCCCAGACGCAGGGCGAGAAGGTGGGCGTCCTGAAGGTGCGCCTCTACAGACCCTTCGCCATCCCCGAGTTCGTGCGCGCCCTGCCCGCCTCGGTGAAGAAGCTGGCCGTCCTCGACCGCTGCAAGGAACCCGGCGCCCCCGCCGATCCCATGCACCTGGATGTGCTCGCCGCCCTGCGCGAGGGCCGCGAGGAAGGCCACACCAAGCTGGATCCCATCGTCGTGGGCGGCCGCTACGGCCTCTCCTCCAAGGAATTCACGCCGGCCATGGTCCAGGCGGTCTTCGACAACCTGGCCCAGGACCGCCCGAAGAACCACTTCACCGTGGGCATCGTGGACGACATCAGCCACAGCTCGCTGCCCTTCGATCCCGCCTTTGACGTGGAACCCGCCGACGTCACCCGCGCCCTCTTCTACGGCCTGGGCGCCGATGGCACCGTAGGCGCCAACAAGAACTCCATCAAGATTATCGCCGAGGAGACCCCGAACTACGGCCAGGGCTACTTCGTCTACGACTCCAAGAAGTCCGGCGCCATCACCATCAGCCACCTGCGCTTCGGGCCGCGGCCCATCAAGAGCGCCTACCTGGTGACCAAGGCCAACTTCATCGCCTGCCACCAGACGAGCTTCCTCGACAAGTACGAGATGCTCGAGGCCGCCGTGCCCGGCGCCACCTTCCTGCTGAACACGCCGCACGGCCCCGAGACGGTATGGGACACCCTGCCCCTGGAAGTCCAGGCGGCCATCGTGGACAAGCAGCTCAAGCTCTATGTGATTGATGCCTACGATGTGGCGAAAGCCACGGGCATGGGTGTGCGCATCAACACCATCATGCAGACCTGCTTCTTCGCCATCTCCGGCGTGCTCCCCCGCGAGGAGGCCATCGCCCAGATCAAGAAGGCCATCCAGAAGACCTACGGCAAGAAGGGCGATGCCATCGTCCAGAAGAACTACGTGGCCGTGGACGAGACCCTGGCCCACCTGCACGAGGTGAAGGTTCCCGCCACCGCCACCGCCGAGCGCAAGCGCCCGCCCATGGTGGCCGTGGAGGCGCCGGACTTCGTCCAGCGCGTCACCGCCGTGATGATGGAGGGCAAGGGCGACCTGCTGCCCGTCAGCGCCTTCCCTGTGGACGGCACCTGGCCCCTGGGCACCACCAAATGGGAGAAGCGCAACATCGCCCTGGAGATCCCCGAGTGGGATGCCGGGATCTGCATCCAGTGCAACAAGTGCGCGATGGTCTGCCCCCATGCCGCCATCCGCGCCAAGGTCTACGATCCCGCCGGGCTGGAGGGCGCACCGGCCACCTTCAAGGCCGTGGACTACAAGGGCCCCGAATACAAGGGCCAGAAGTACACCCTCCAGGTGGCGCCCGAGGATTGCACCGGCTGCTCCCTCTGCGTGGCCGTCTGCCCCGCCAAGGACAAGAGCAATCCCAAGCACAAGGCCATTGACATGGTGCCCCAGGCTCCGCTCCGCGAGCCCGAGGTCGCCAACTACGCGTTCTTCCTCGATCTGCCCGAGGCCGATCGCACCACCGTCAAGCTGGATGTGAAGGGCACGCAGTTCCTGGAACCGCTCTTCGAGTACAGCGGCGCCTGCTCGGGCTGCGGCGAGACGCCCTACATCAAGCTGCTCACCCAGCTCTTCGGCGACCGCACCCTCATCGCCAACGCCACGGGCTGCTCCAGCATCTACGGCGGCAACCTGCCCACCACGCCCTACACCACCAACCGCGATGGCCGCGGCCCCGCCTGGGCCAACAGCCTCTTCGAGGACAATGCGGAATTCGGCCTCGGCATGCGCCTGGCCGTGGACAAGCACCGGGAATTCGCCCTCGAACTGCTCCATCGCATGGCCCCCAGCCTCGGGGACGACCTCGTCGCCGGCCTCGCCACCGCGGACCAGTCCACGGAGGCGGGCCTCAAGGCCCAGCGGGAACGGGTGGCGGCCCTCCAGCAGCAGCTCGCCGGGCTGACTCAGCCGGAAGCGCGCCTGCTGGCGGATCTCGGTGACTACCTGGTGGACAAGAGCGTCTGGGTGGTCGGCGGCGACGGCTGGGCCTACGACATCGGCTACGGCGGCCTAGACCACGTCCTCGCCTCTGGCCGGAACGTGAACGTGCTGGTGCTCGACACCGAGGTCTACTCCAACACCGGCGGCCAGGCCTCCAAGGCCACGCCCATGGGCGCCGGCGCCAAGTTCGCCATGGCGGGCAAGACCATGCCCAAGAAGGATCTGGGCATGATCGCCATGACCTACGGCGGCATCTATGTGGCCAAGGTGGCCTTCGGCGCCCGCGACAACCAGACCCTCAAGGCCTTCCTCGAAGCCGAGTCCTATCCGGGCCCCAGCCTCATCATCGCCTACAGCCACTGCATCGCCCACGGCTACGACCTCGCCCTGGGCGCCGAGCAGCAGAAGCTGGCGGTGGATTCCGGCCATTGGCCCCTGTTCCGCTTCGATCCTCGCCGGACGGCCAAGGGCGAGAACCCGCTCCAGCTGGATTCTGCGACCCCCAAGGTGCCCCTGGCCCAGTACGTCCGCAACGAGACCCGCTTCCGCATGATCGAACAGGCCCACCCGGAGGCCTTCAAGCGGCTGCTGGAGACATCCCAGCATGAGATCTCCGGTCGTTTCAGCGTCTATGAGCAGCTGGCCAAGCTCACGGTGCCCGGCAAGGGCGAGTGAAAGGGAACGCCATGGATCTCTCTACCACGTACCTCGGCCTGAACCTCGCCCATCCGCTGATGGTGGGGGCGTCCCCGCTGGTGGACGACCTGGACGCCGTCAAGCGCCTGGAGGATGCCGGCGCGGCGGCCATCGTGATGCACTCCCTCTTCGAGGAGCAGATCACCCGCGAGCAGGAAGGCACCCTGCTGGACATGGAGCTGCACGCGGAATCCAACGCGGAGGCCCTGTCCTACTTCCCCACGCCGGACGAGTTCCGCCTGGGCCCTGAGAAATACCTCGAACAGCTCCTGCGGATCAAGCAGGCCGTGGCGATGCCTGTCATCGGCTCCCTCAACGGCATCACGCCCGCGGGCTGGCTGCACTACGGGAAGCTCATGGAACAGGCGGGGGCCGACGCCCTGGAGCTGAACGTCTACTACCTGGCGACGGATCCCGCGGAATCCGCCGCCGCCGTGGAGAAGCGCACCCTCGACCTGGTGCGCTCCCTCAAGGCCGAGGTGAAGATCCCCCTGGCCGTGAAACTGTCGCCCTTCTTCTCCTCCCTCGCCCATTTCGCCGTGGAGCTGGAGGGCGCCGGCGCCGACGGTCTGGTGCTCTTCAACCGCTTCTTCCAGCCGGATATTGATCCCGAGGCCCTGGAGGCCACCCCCAGCCTCCAGCTCTCCAGTTCCCAGGATCTGCTGCTCCGCCTCCGCTGGCTGGCCCTCCTCCACGGCCACCTGAAGGGCAGCCTGGCTGTCACCGGCGGCGTGCACACGGGCCAGGACGCCCTCAAGGCGGTCATGGCCGGCGCCAGCGCCGTGCAGATGGTCTCGGCCCTCCTGCTGCATGGCCCCGCCCGCCTGTCCCAGGTTCGCGCCGAACTGGCCGAGTGGCTGGAGGAGCATGAATACGAATCCCTCCAGCAGGCCCTGGGCAGCATGAGCCTCCAGAAGTGCCCCAACCCCCAGGCCTTCACCCGGGCCAACTACATGCGGATCCTCAACGGCTGGCGGGGCTGATCGCGGGAGCCGGCCCAGGCCTCTCGCGGTCACCGGCTTCCATGCCTGGAAAGGTGTTGTGTCTTTGGTCACACCCCCAGGTGTAGATTGACCTCAAGATCATCTATTCTGATCCGTCGTCTATCCTTCTCGCGCAGGTGACCATGCTGCCTTTGTCCCAGTCTTCCGGATACGCTGTCCTCGCCATGAGCTGCCTGGAGGATCCGGGCGGCAAGCCGACGCTGGTGGTGGATGTGGCGGCCCGCACCGGATTTCCAAGGCCCTACCTCTCCAAGATGATCCACAAGCTGGCCCGGGTGGGTCTGGTGATGGCCAAGCGGGGCAACAAGGGCGGCGTGGTGCTGGCCCTGCCCGCCAAGGAGATCACCCTGGACCTCATCGCCGAGGCGGTGGATGGCGCCGAATGGCGGAACAAGTGCCTGCTGGGATTCGCGGAGTGCTCCGACGAACGCGCCTGCCCGGCCCACACCTTCTGGACCGCGGAACGGGATCAGATCCATCACCGCCTGAGGGGCATCAACCTCGAAGAGATCCGCACGTTCGAGCAGCAGAGCCGCACCTGGCGGCTGGCCGATGCGCTGCCGGAGCGGAAGGCCAAGCCGAAACCCAAGGCCAAGAAGGCGGCCAAGCCCGCGGCCCGCAAGCCCGCGGCGGGCCCGGCCCGGCGGCCCGCCAAGAAGGCTTAACTCACACCTTTTCCGTGACGTCCTGGATCCACCGGTAGGCCGCCACGGCCGCCGGCATGCCCAGGGTACCCGCCG
>JAKAMQ010000057.1 GCA_021812805.1 Acidobacteriota bacterium | reverse complement strand
CGCCGCGGGCTGCCGGTGCAGCCCGCTCTGCGACCCGCTTCGCCCCTCGCCGCATGTCCGCGAAACCATCCCGTACCCCCGCATGAGGCCGAAGCAAGAGGCGGAGGCCCACCGTGCCGAAGGCATGGCCCGGAGGGCGCGGCCCAGGAGGGGCCGCATGATGGGGACGCTGCGGCCGTAGCAATCGGACACGCATCCGCTCCCGCTGCGCCTGCGGCTTGCGATCGCGGGCGGCCTACTCCATCCGGTAGTTCGGGGCTTCCTTGGTGATCATGACATCGTGGGCGTGGCTCTCGCGCAGGCCGGCGCCGCTGATCTCGACGAAGGTAGCTTTCTGGTGGAAGTCGGCGATGGTCCGGCCGCCGCTCAGGCCCATGCCGGCGCGGAGGCCGCCCATGAGCTGGGTGACGAGGTCGCCCATGCGCCCCTTGTAGGGCACCTGGCCCTCGATGCCCTCGGGCACGAGCTTGGCGTCGTCCTTCCCCTCCTGGAAGTAGCGGTCCTTGCTGCCCTGCTTCATGGCGCCGAGGCTGCCCATGCCGCGGTAGGACTTGAAGGTCCGGCCGCCGTAGAAGATGGTCTCCCCCGGGGCCTCGTCCGTGCCCGCGAACAGGCTGCCGATCATCACCGAATCGGCTCCGGCGGCGATGGCCTTGGCGATGTCGCCGCTGAACTTGATGCCGCCATCGCTGATGCAGGTGACGCCCGCCTCGCGACAGGCGCGGCTGGCCTCGGCCACGGCCGTGATCTGGGGCATGCCCGCGCCGGTGACGATCCGGGTGGTGCAGATGGAGCCGGGCCCGATGCCCACCTTCACGGCGTCGGCGCCGGCGTTCGCGAGATCCTTCGCGCCCTGGTAGGTGGCCACGTTGCCTGCGATGACCGGCGTGTGGGGATGGGCCTGCTTGAGGGCCTTCACGGCCTCGATCACGCCCTGACTGTGGCCGTGGGAGCTGTCCAGGCAGAGGACGTCCACCTTGGCTTCGAGCAGGGCCGCGGCACGATTCAGCAGCTCCTTGCCCACGCCCACGGCCGCGCCCACCCGCAGGCGGCCGAGCTGGTCCTTGCAGGCATTGGGGTACTCGATGGACTTCTCGATGTCCTTGACGGTGATGAGGCCCTTCAGCTGGCCCTGGGCGTCCACCACCAGCAGCTTCTCGATGCGGTGCTTCTGGAGGATGGCCCGGGCTTCCTGGAGGGTGGTGCCCACGGGAACGGTGATGAGGTTGTCCTTGGTCATGGCCTCGCGCACGGGGATGTCCCAGCGGGTCTCGAAGCGCAGGTCGCGGTTGGTGAGGATGCCGACGAGCCTGTGGCCCTCCACCACGGGCACCCCGCTGATGCGGAACTTGGCCATGAGCGCCTCCGCGTCGCGGATGGGCGCATCGGGCTCGATGGTGATGGGATCGGTGATCATGCCGGATTCCGACCGCTTCACCTTGTCCACTTCCTCCGCCTGGCGCTCGGGGCTGAGGTTCTTGTGGATGATGCCGATGCCGCCCAGCTGGGCCAGGGCGATGGCCATGCGGCTCTCGGTCACCGTATCCATGGCTGCCGAAAGCAGCGGAATGCGCAGGGCGATGTCCTTCGTCAGCCGGCTCCCCAGATCCACCTGGTTCGGGTGCACTTCGGAATAGCCCGGCACCAGGAGGACGTCGTCAAACGTCAACGCTTTCATCAACGGCAAGGTCAGCATGGGAAGCCCTTTGAACCGGACCCGCCTCCAGCGGGACCTTGCAGCCCATCGTCTCACGGGCAGCGCGGGGCTTCCAGGGCTCGACGAAAGGTCAGTGGGTGAAGACCGGCCAGAAGTTCACAACCACGGTCTGGGGAGCGGACAGCCCATGAGGGGCCAGAGGCTCGAAACGCCACTGGAGCGCCGCATTAATGGCCAGCGTCTTCAGGAACAAGGGGCCTGACACAAAAACGGCTTCGAGGGGCACCCCATCGGCGCCGATCTCCACCCGGACGCGGACCGGAACGGCGGGATCGGCCGACTCTCCGCGTTGAAGCCGATGGGAGATCCGAACCTCATGAACCAGGACCATCTTGTGATCAAAGTTGGGGCCCGAGCCCGGTCCCCGTGCGACGTCATGGCCGGTACCATGGGCCACCCCATTGCCGCCTGCCTGGATGGGGAGATTGGGGTTGAACACTTGAAGGGATCGGTCCACGGTCGGCAAGGTGTGGATTTGGCTGGGATCGAAGTCGTCTGAGGAGAGGGTTTCCACCTTGGTTCGCTGCGTGAGGAGCGGATCCCTGGTCGAAGTCCCATCCGGGTGTCCTGCACCTCGAATGCCCCCATGCAGCCGGTAGGGCAAACCAGGGTATGTCCTGTTGGGTGCGGTCACATTCGTCAGGAGGATGCGCACCGAGCGATGGACCGAGACAGGGCGTGGAGTCCGCTGCTCGGACGAATCGAAGAGGTTCCGGTTCAATCCCAGAAGGAAGAGGCCCGTCATGGCCAGGCTCAACATGGCCGGGAGGATCCGTGACGGCATGGGGGCACCATTCCGCAACGGATGGGGCTCATAGATGGAATTTCCTGAACGGTCGTCAGGTTGCGTCCCGGGGGCGCTGGGCTGTGGATGCATGTCGGTGATCATTCTGGGCAAGGCGGAGCCTGGAGGCAACGGACCCCCTGTTCCCGCGTTCCAAGCCAGGGCGGGGTGGCCCGGCACAATGGGATGGAAGTGGAACACCGCGGCTGGAAGGGGCACCCGGCCGGCCGATCCTCCGGGGCGAGCAGGAAACCGTCTTCGCGGGAGGGCAGGCCCTGAGCCGCCTGCAGCAGCCGGGCCGTATAGGGGTGGCGGGGGGCGCTCAGCAGCCGGGCCGTGGGCCCCGCCTCCACCAGGCTGCCTCCATAGAGCACCAGGAGCCGGTCGCAGGCCCGGCCCGCCAGGTCCAGGTCGTGGGTGATCCAGAGGAACCCCAGCCCGCGCTCCCGCTGAAGCTCCAATACCGTCTCCAGGAACCCATCCCGGGCCCGCCCGTCCAGGGCCGAGGTGGGTTCGTCCAGGATCAGCAGCTCGGGATCGCAGCTGAGGGCCATGGCCAGGCAGAGCCGCTGGCGCTGACCCCCGGAGAGCTGGTGGGGGCGGCGGCCCAGGAAGGTCCGGTCCCGGGGCAACCCCAGGCGCTCCAGGAGGGGCGCCAGACGCTGGAGGGTGCCCGGGAGCGATTCCCGGCGCAGGGTCCGGGGCAGCAGGTGCAGGTGCTGCCGCACCGTCAGGAGGGGGTTCAAGGCCGATCCATGGTCCTGGGGCACCCAGGCCATCCGCGGCTCCTGCCCGGGGCGTTCCAGCGGGCGGCCGAAGGCCGTGGCCTGGCCGGCGGCCTGCCGGACGCCGGGAGGCAGGATGCTGAACAGGGCCTTGACCAGCAGGGACTTGCCGGACCCGCTCTCCCCGGCGAGGCCCAGCCGGTCGCCCGGGGCCAGATCGAGGTCCAGCGGGCCCAGCAGGTGCACCCCGTCCCCGCGTTCGAGGACCAGGTTCCGGAGGGTGAGGGACATGGGGGGAGAATGCCACGGAAGTGCTTCTTTTGCATGGCTTCCGATGGCACTCGAAAACCCCCTTGACGGCCCGGAGGAGGCTCCTACCCTTGGGCCACCGAAACCCGACTGGGGCTGGCCATCCGGCCCCGACACCATGTCCCGGAGGTTCCATGGATTTTCTGCGTCCCGACCTTCAAGAACGTCTGATGAAGGAGCACTTTGAATTCCGGAAGCTGATGGAGGAACACCGCGCGGCGGACCTCCGGCTCAGCGACCTCCAGCGGAAGCCCAGCCTGTCGGCCCGGGAATCCCTGGAAGAAGTCGAGTTGAAGAAGACGAAACTGAGGGCCAAGGAACGCATCTACCGCATCGTGCAGGACGCCTCGATACGCGGCGACCAGTAGGCGTCGTGCTCCCAGGAGAAGCCCCGGGAATCGGCCCGGGGCTTTGTTTTTTCGCCAGATTTCCCTGCGGCGGATGACCCGGTCTGTGGTTTCTTGGTTGCATGAAACCCCGCGCCTGGATCCTCGGACTCGCCCTGCTGATGCTCACGGCTGGGGCCGTGGCCGGGTACGTGGCGACGGGGGGCACGGATCCCGCTGCGAATTTCCGCCAGCCGGTCTTCCACCGGCCCGTGAAACGGGCCAAGAAGATCCTTCCGGCCAAGGGGGGCAAGGCGGCGCCCCAGTCCTTGCAGGCTCCGCAGGCCCCGCCCGCGCCCGCTCCCGTCGCGCCGACCGTGGACGAGGGCCCGCTCCGCGCAGCCCGGGCTTTGGCGGGACTGGCCACCACGCCCGAGGAGGCGGATCTGGCCCAGCAGGCCGTGCGGTTGGCGAATCACGAGGTGGATCTGGCCTTTGCCGATGCCATGCGGGAGGCCGCCGCGCGCACCCAGCCGGCCACCCCCGCGCTCCAGAGCCTCCTGGATGCGAAGGAGGCGGCCGAGGATGCGGTGGCGGCCAGCCAGCGGGAGGTCGCCCGCCTCACCCAGGCGGTGGCTGCGGCGACAGGGCCGAAGAAGGATGCCCTGGGCGACCAGCTGGAGGTGGCCAAGGCCCAGCTGGAACTGGATCAGGACGAACGCCAGGATGCCGCCGGCAATCTGGAACAGGCGGGGGGCGACCCCCAGGCCCGGATCCGCCGCCTGCGGGCCGCCCACGATGCCGCCCAGAACGAGGCTCCGGCGGCCTCCCCTGAAACGGGCCGGTTCCAGTCGGGGAGCCTGCTGGGGCGGCTTCGGGAATGGCGCGCCCAGCGCACCAAGCTCGCCCAGTTGGAGCAGGCCCAGCAGGCGGAACAGCAGAAGGCGCAGGCGCTGCGCCTGCGGCGCGATGCTGTGGCGAAGGAAGTGGCCCGGCAGCGGGAAGACCGGCAGCTCACCCGGCACTGGGCCGCGGGCTTCGTGAAGGAGCGCGCGGAGGATGCCACCCGGGTCGAAGCCAAGGCGGCCGTCAGCACCCTGCAGCACTTTATGGATGCCCAGCGCACCCTGGCCAGCCTCGGGAAGCGCCTCCAGGATGAAGAGGATCTGGCCTCCGTCTATGACAGCTGGGCCGGGCTCGCCTGGGCCTACGGCCAGGTGGCGCTCCATCGCATCATGGCCTCTGTCCTGGTCATCCTGGGCCTGCTGCTGGCGGCCTTCCTGGTCAGTCGTTTGGCTCATCGCAGTCGGCCCTCCACGCTGACTGACGGGCCGCGGCAAGGCACCCTGGCCTCGGTGATCGCCCTGGCGGCCTGGGTGGTGGCGACCCTGGGGATCCTCTTCGTGGTGCTGGGCGTGCCGGCCCAGGCCACCACGGTGCTCGGCCTAGCGGGTGCGGGCCTCACCGTGGCCCTGAAGGACTTCATCGTGGCCTTCTTCGGCTGGTTCGTGCTCATGGGCCGCAACGGGATCCACGTGGGCGACTGGGTGGAGATCAAGGGCGTGGGCGGCGAGGTGGTGGAGATCGGCCTGCTGCGCACGGTCCTCATGGAGACCGGCAGCTGGTCCGACGCAGGCCATCCCACGGGCCGACGGGTGGCCTTCGTGAACAGCTTCGCCATCGAGGGTCACTATTTCAATTTCTCCACCTCGGGCCAGTGGATGTGGGATGAACTGAATGTGCTCATCCCCCCGGGGCAGGATCCCTACCCGGTCATAGACGGCATCCAGCGGCTGGTGACCCAGGAGACCGAAACCAACGCCAAGCTGGCCGAGGAAGAGTGGAAACGGACCACCAGCAAGTACCGGGTGCAGGCCTTCTCCGCTCAGCCCGGCATCAACGTGCGGCCCTCCAGCAATGGCATCGAGGTGCGCATCCGCTACATCACCCGCGCCTACCAGCGCCACGAAGTCCGGCGCGGGCTCTACCAGTCCGTGGTGGAGCTCATGCACGGGAAGCGGCCGGAGGAAGGCGCTCCGGAAGGGGAATCCTGAAGCCCCCAGGCTCTGCCCGAAGCCGTCAGGCCGTGTCGGAAACGGCGGCGACGTAGGCTTCGAGGCCCTCCTGGCTGGGTTCGATGGACTTCTGGCCCTGTTTCCAGTTGGCGGGGCACACGACGCCATGGGTTTCCGTGGTCGTGATGGCGTCGAGGATCCGCAGAGCCTCGTCCACGCTGCGTCCAAGGTCGGCATGGTTGATGGTGACGTGCTTGAGGATGCCCTGGATGTTCACGATGAAGAGGCCCCGCATGGCCTGGGCGCTTTCCTCGATCAGGACGCCGTAGTCTGCGGTCACGTCGCGCCTCGGATCGCTGAGCAGGGGGAACGTGACTCCCATGACTCCGCCCTGTTTGCGGTTCATACGGGTCCAGGCATGGTGGCTGTAGAGGGAGTCCACGCTGATGCCGAGCACCACCGCATCCCGCTTCCAGAATTCTTGGATGGCATCCGAGAAGGCGAGGATCTCCGTGGGGCACACGAAGGTGAAGTCTGCCGGATAGAACAGCAGCACCACCTTCTTCTTGCCCTTGAAATCCGAGAGGCGGACCTCCTTGAACGCGCCCCCGACCAGGCCCATCAGCTTGAAATCGGGAGCGGGTTTTCCCACTTGGGCGAGCATCGTGCATCCTCCGGCGGTCTTGCTACTTCTCGGAACGGGACCGCAGGCGACTGAATTCGGGCAAGCCTGCCTGCCGGCCACAAGACGGCGGTCAGGCGGGCAGGAACCTCGGCCGGTAGGGCTCGCCCACCCAGTACACCAGCTCCAGCAGCTCCCCCACGTCCCACAGCAGCACATCGGCCCTGGCGCCGGGGCGCAGGTGGCCCAGATCGCCCCGGCCGAGGCTGTGGGCGGCGTGGAGGGTCATGGCGGTGAAGGCTTCCTCGAAGGTCATGCGCAGTTGGAGGCAGCCCAGGCGCAGGATGGTGAGGGGATCCACGCAGGGGCACGAGCCCGGGTTGAAGTCCGTGGCCAGGGCCACGCGGCATCCGGCCTCGATCAGCTTCCGCGCCGGGGCCCAGTCGCGCATGCCGAGGAAGAGCGTGGTGCCCGGCAGCAGCACGGGGGTGACGTCCGCCGCGGCCATGGCCTTCATGCCGGCCTCGCTGCAGAACATGAGATGGTCGGCGCTGGCCGCGCCCAGCTCTGCCGCCAGTTCCGCCCCGCCGGTCCAGCTCAGCTCGTCGGCGTGGACCCGGGGGCGCAGTCCGAGCCGCTTCCCGGCTTCGAGAACGCGCCGCCCCTGGTCCGCGGAGTACACACCCGTTTCCACGAACACATCGCAGAAGGCGGCGACCCCGGGGTGCCGGCGCACCAGCTCCGGCAGCCAGTCCTCGGCCACGGCGCGGGCGTTGGCCTCGGCCTCGCCCGCGAATTCCGGGGCCAGATCGTGGGCCGGCAGCAGGGTGACGTCGAAGCTCCAGCCGCGCCGCCGCAGTTCGGCGTAGGCCTCCGTCAGCCGGGATTCGGCTTCCAGCTCCAGGCCGTAACCGGTCTTCACCTCGAGATGCACGACGCCCCGCTCGCGGAAGGCTCGCAGCCGCGCTTCGCCGGTGGCCACCAGCTCCGCCACGGACGCGGCCCGGGTGGCGCGGACGGTCTCGCGGATCCCGCCCCCCCCGGCGGCGATCTGCTGGTAGCTGGCGCCGTGGAGGCGGCGGTTGAATTCGCCCGAGCGGTCGCCCCCGAAGAGCAGGTGGGTGTGGGGGTCCACGAATCCGGGGCTGGCCCAGGCGCCGCCGCCATCCACCCGGGGCGCATCGGCCCAGGCGGCGGGCAGGTCACTGGCCCGGCCCACCCAGGCCACACGGCCGCCTTCCATCGCCAGCGCGGCGCCCGGAATGCGGTCCACGGCCCAGGCCTGGGCGGGATCGGGGGTCAGCAGGCCCTTGAGGTTGACGAGGACGCGACGCTCGGACATGGCTCCAGTCTGCCAGAGGGGATGACGGGGTTTCGCCCCCGTTCGCGCTGGGGCAGGATCCGCCGCCGGATGCGGGTAGGATCGCAGCCAGGGGGCGTCCATGGGACAGGCCGGGCGGTGGCTCCGGGGTGCGGTGGCGGGGTGGGCGTTGGCGATCGTGCCCGCCTGGGCCGCGGGGGCGCCCCATCTGGGCCCCCTGCTTCCGGGCGAGGGCCTGGTGCTCTATGCCGGAGAGGCGACTCCCATGGCCCTTGGCGAGGTGAAGACGGTCACGCCCATGGGTGAGCTGGCGCGTGTGCTCTGGCTGAAGCTCCTGGGCGACGATTGGAGCATCCAGGATCTGCGCTACCAGTGTTCCGGCGGTGACACGCCCTTTCCCTGTGGCGGTCCCAAGGGCCACGGCAAGGTGGATCTCGAGGGGGCCTTCCGGAAGGGCTGCGACCGGGCCTTCCTGGCCTGGACCCAGTACTCCATGGCCCAGTGGCGGCAGGAGGAGGGCGGCAGCGTGGCCCGGCTCCAGCTCCTGGAGACCTTCGCGCCCTTTCTCGGGAACCGTCTGCCGCCGGGCAATGACCTGCCGCCCATCACCCCCCCCTGGATTGGCCGCGGGGAACTCCTCCAGACGAGCCCCGCGGACCTGGCGGCCTGGCTCGAGGATCCGCTGCAGATGGAGCTGCTGACCACCCTGCCGCGGTTCTGTTCCGGGTATTTCGTGGACGTGAAGGTGCTGCTGGGCAAGGAAGGCTGGTGGATCCTCCCGGCCACCGCGCCGGCCCCGGGCGGCGGCACCCGGGCCTGGGTGCTGGCGGGGCGGGGCGATGTGCTGGTGGTGCTCCGTCTGCCCGCGGGCCGCGGCGAAGTCGAGGGCCTGGCCCGCCTGAAGGCCATCCTGGAGATGAAGTGACTGCCTGGTCCGTCTACCTGCTTCGCTGTGGCGACGGGACGCTCTACTGCGGCATCGCCCTGGATGTGGCCGCCCGGCTGGCCCAGCACGCGGCGGGGAAGGGGGCGAAGTACACCCGCGGCCGGGCCCCGCTGAAACTCGTCTATACCGAAGCCTGCGGCACGAAGGCGGACGCGCTCCGGCGGGAGCGGGCCATCAAGCGGATGCCGCGCGAGGCGAAGCTCAGACTGTGCGCCCGTGCGCCATCTCGCGGAGCAGACCGGCCACGGCGGCCGTTGGATCCGGCGCCTTGAACACGGCGTTGCCGGCCACGAGGCAATCGGCCCCGGCGCGCACGAGGTCCGCGGCATTCTTCAGGCTGACGCCGCCGTCCACCTCGATGAGAAAGGGGACGCCCCGTTCCGCGCGCAGGGCATCCAGCCGCTTCACCTTGTCCAGCACGCGGGGGATGAAGGCCTGCCCGCCGAAGCCGGGGTTCACGCTCATGAGCAGCACGAAATCGAAATCGCCGACGAGATCCACCAGGGTCTCCACCGGCGTGCCGGGGTTCAGCACCACCCCCGCCTGACCCCCCGCCTGGCGGATGGCGGCCAGGGTGCGGTGCAGGTGCGGATCGGCCTCCTGGTGGACGCTCACCCAGTCGGCCCCCGCCTTCACGAATTCGGCGGCGTAGCGCAGGGGCTCCACGATCATCAGGTGGCAGTCCAGGGGCAGGGCAGTGGCCTTGCGCAGGCCCTCCACCACCGGCAGACCGATGGTGATGTTAGGTACGAAGCGGCCATCCATGACATCCACATGCACCACCTGGGCGCCCGCCGCCGCGATCATCCCCAGATCCTCCCCCAGCCGCGCGAAGTCGGCGGAGAGGAGCGAAGGCGCAAGGAGGGGCGAATCGGGACGGAGGCTCATGAAGCCAGTATCCCAGAGGAAGGCCCCCTGTGCCGGGCCAGGGCTTCCATGGCATCCTCGAAGGGCTTGCCCGGCCCACCCTTTTTTCTCAGCCTTTCCCCAGGACACCGCCTTGCTCTGGAGCCCGCGCTCGACCCGCGTCCTCTTCATCCGTCCCGGAGCGTTCGGGGATGTGCTGATGCTGACGCCGTTCCTGCGGCGGCTGCGGGCCGAGGATGCCGCGCAGAGGGTGGAGCTGTTCTCCCTGGTGGGGGATGTCTGGGCCGGGGCCGGCGGCGACCGCTGGTATCCCATCCAGGAGTGCGGGCTGCGGCAGGCTCAGGCGGGGCATGCGCGGACCTTCTGGTTCACCTACGAACACCACCCGGCCCTGCATCCCCTGGAGGGGTACGCGCTGGCCACGGGGGTCGAGCCCCTGGGCCGCACCCTCGACTGGACGGTGGACGCGGGGGCGCGGGCTTCGGCGGAGCGGATCCTGAGTGGGCTTCCCCGGCCGCTGATCGGCTTCAGCCCCACCAGCGAACACGCGCTCCGCACCCTGCCGCTGGCCCAGATCCAGGCGGTGGTGGACGGGGTCCGCCGGGAATTCGGAGGCACGGTCCTGCTCACGGGACGTGCGCCCCTTTCGGTCGAGGGCTGCGTCAACCTGGGGGGCGCGCTGCCCTCCATGCGGGAGCTGGGCGCCCTGATGGCGGGGAGCGATGCCTGGATCGCGGTGGATGCGGGCCCCTTCCACCTGGCCCAGGCGCTGGGGGTGCCGCTGGTGGGGCTTTTTGGCTGCACCCTGCCGGAACTCCGAGTGACCCGGCCCGAGTCCGTGCACATCGTGCGCTGCGAGGGCCTGGCGTGTCTGGGCTGCTACCATGCCCTCCCGGCCGGAGCGGAAACCCTGGACGCCTGCGGGCGCGGGGATCTGGCCTGCCTGCGGGATCTGCAGGTGGAGCCCATCCTCAAGGCCCTGCGCGCGGTCCTGGAGGGGCAGCCAGATCTCCGGCTGCGGGATCGCATGGCACACTACGACATCCGCAGGACCGAAGAGACCAGCCAATGGACGGAGACCGCATGCGAGGACGTACTCAGGGCATTCCAGGCGCGGATCCGGGAGATCGAAGGGGCGCACCCGCCCCGGAAGCGCCTCGAGCGCACGTTGCGGCGGTGGCGGAAGGGGCTGGTGGCCCGGGCGAAGGCCTGGGGAGCTTCTGGATGAAACCCGTGCGAAGGCGGGGCGGTCTCCTCGCCCTGCTCCTGGCGGGGCTCGGCGCCCCCGCCCTGCACGCGCAGATGCCGCCGGGCTGGCGGGAGGCCCGCCCCCTCGGCTCGGACATGCCGGCGGGCCAGGCCTGGTACGGCGCCGGCTTCTGGGCCGCCGATCGCCACGGGCCGCCGGCCACCTTCGTCCAGTCCCTGGGCCTGGGCAACGCCCTGGTGGGCGGCGGGACGTACCTCGAAGCGGGCAAGGCCTCGGGGGCCTGGGATCTGGCCGGCCAGGTGCTGCTCTACCGGGATCCCGATGGTGGCGACCGGGCCAGCCTCCAGCAGGGCCATGTGATCTTCCGGACGAAGCGGGGCTGGCACTTCGGCCTTGAGAAGGAACCCCTGGTCTGGGGCTACGGCCTCAATGGCGGCTACGTGCTGGGCTCGGCGGCCCGGCCCTTCCCCCGCTTCCGCATCCAGTCGCCCTTCCATGCCCTGTCCATCGCCGGGGTGCCCCTGGGCACCTGGCAGGGCCAGATCTTCTGGGGGAAGCTCGAAAGCCGCCGGAGCCTCGGCGAGAACGTGCAGGATCCGGCCTATCGCCAGACGCTGCTCGCCCAGGATCCCCAGGGGCCGCTGCTCTCGGGGGTGCGGGCCGAGGCCCGGTTCGGTGATGCCTCGGAGTTCTATCTGAACTGGATCAACCTGTTCGGCGGCACGGTGGGGGGCCGCGCCATGGCCCAGGGCTACGGCTTCGGCGACTGGATGACCGCCATGTTCGGCCTGAAGGATTCCCTGGCGGAGGGCAGCAATCTGCCCTCGGATCCCAACGCGCCCCAGGGCCACACCTACGCGAACAAGGCGCGGAGCGCGTCCACCTCGGATGTGGGCTTCCGCTTCCGTTCCCAGGTGATGGAGCACTGGCTGGAGGCCCAGGATGTGCGGTTCTACATCAGCCGGGGCGCCAAGGCGGTCAACACCCTGTTCGGTTCGGTGTACCACCGGCCGCTCTACACCCTTTCCCAGGATCTCCAGCGGGACTGGAAGTACCTGATGGTGGACGGTTCTCCGCGGCGGGTCTGGAACCAGAAATGGCGCTACTGGGCGCCCTCCCCGGAGGTGCCCAACGACACCATCGGCGTACTGGTGGCCTGGACGCGCCTCCGGCTCGGCCTCGAGTACCAGGACACCTCCAACGACTGGGACCAGTTCCCCGGGAATCCGGTCCCCAATGGGCACCGCTCCTTCGAAAACAGCGTCTATCCCACGGGCTTCTACTACCAGGGGGATCCCCTGGGCACGGCGCTGGGTGGCGAGGCCCACGTGGCCACGCTGCGGGCCGAATGGGAGGCCAACCACGCGTGGTCCTTCCAGACCTGGCTGCACCGGGGCGGGCGACCCTTTCGGGATCACCTGGATCTCTGGTCCCAGGCCCACCCGGGACAGGTGCCGGGCATCAACCGCTTCCTCGGGCTCCAGCAGCTCGTGGCCTACCGGGGCGCTTCGGGCTTCCGGGCCTCCGCCGGCGCCAGCTGGCAGCACCAGGATGCGGTGGCCTACCAGTCAGGCGTGTCCGGCAATGGGTTCCGGTGGTTCCTGGAGACGGGCTGGCGCTGGCGCTAACAGCAGGTTCAACATCTCCTCGGCCACTTTGAGGCCCACCATGGCGGGCATGTAGGACAGGGTGCCCACGGGGCGGCGCTGGCGGCCGGGGCCCCGGTGGGGCTCGAGGTCCAGCGGATTGGCTGGGCGCGTGTTGTCCGCGGGTTCCAGGGAGTAGACGCAGCGGATGCCCGTGGCGATGCCCGCCTTCCGGAGCTCTTTACGCACCCGGGCGGCCAGGGGGCAGAGCCGCGTGGCGCTCAGATCACCCACCCGGAGCTGGCTGCTGTCCCGGCGCCCGCCGGCGCCCATGGCGGAGACGATGGGGATGCCCAGTCGGTGGGCCCCGCTCAGCAAGGCCACCTTGCAACTCACCGAATCAATGGCGTCAATCACCCCATCGGGCCGGGGCTCCAGCAGTCCCGGGAGGGTGTTGTGGTGGATGAACGCCACGCAGGGCTCCACCTCGCACTCCGGATTGATGTCCCGCACCCGCTCCGCCGCCACCTCCGCCTTGGGGCGGCCCAGGGTGCTGCGCAGGGCGTAGAGCTGGCGGTTCAGGTTGCTGGGGCCCACGCCATCGTGATCCACCAGGCGGAGGCGGCCGACGCCAGCCCGCGCCAGGGCTTCCACGGCGAAGGAGCCCACCCCGCCCAGTCCGCAGACCACCACCCGGGCCGCAGCCAGACGGGCCAGGGCCGCCTCGCCCAACAGCAGTTCCGTCCGCGCGTACCATCTCATGACAGCAGATCTCCGAAAAACCGTTCGGCATTGCGCGGGGTCAGGTCCGCCGCCTGGGTTCCGGCCCTGGCCGCCTTCGCCCACAGATCCGCCACCTGGGCGGGTTCGGGGCCGTCCGATTCCAGCAACAGGCGGTCCGACCGCACGGCCGCCAGCCCCGGGCCAGGCGTGCGGAAGGAGAGGTAGAGCCCCAACGCCTGAAGGGCCCGGGCGGTTTCGAGGCTGCCGTTGAATGCGTGGAGCATGGCCCCCGCGGGCGGCACCCCTTCCTGCTGGAGGACGCCGACCAGGGCGCCCCAGGCGCGCACGCAGTGGAGGACGACCGGGCGGTGCAGCCGGGCGGCCATCCGCAGCTGCCGGCGCAGGGCGTCCAGCTGCGCCCCCCGATCCACGGGCCGCCGCGCGAAATCCAGGCCGCATTCGCCGACGCCGGCGCGGTGGTCGAGCAGCAGGGCCTCCAGGCGCTTCTCCCAGCCGGGGCGGGCCTCGGCGGCCTTCCAGGGATGCACGCCCAGCAACGGCACCACCTCGGGGTGAGCTTGGGCCAACGCCAGGACGGCCTCCCAGTCCTCCTCCCCGGTGGCACAGCAGGCCACCCGGGTGACGCCCGTTTCCCGCGCGCGGCCCAGCGCCGAGGCCGCCTCGCCGGGGGGCAGGGTCTGGAGGTGGCAGTGGGCGTCGAAGAGGGCGGGCACGGGGATCCAACGGGAGGGCCATGATCGCATGGGCGCCCGTGCGCGCCTCCTCCGGGACACCCTGGCGGGCGCTTCCCCTGCTGCCGCTGGATCGGGGGCCGCCTGTCACGGGTCGGGTTCTTGGCCATTCAAAGCTGCTGGTGGTCCCGGCGGGAATTGAACCCACGACCTACCGCTTAGGAGGCGGTCGCTCTATCCGCTGAGCTACGGGACCGTCGCAGCACGCCTCATTCTAGCGGGAGATGGCCGAATTCCGGGGCACCACCTGAAGCCCGCCGGATAAGGCTGTCAGGCGGTCGCGGGGAACCGGCGCAGGGCGAGCTTCCGATGGAGGAGGAAGATCAAGGTCAGCAGCGTCATGCCGAGCGCCACCGACAGCGGGAAACGGTAGTCGGGAGCCTCCATGGCGAGGGGCAGCAACCCGATGGCCAAGGCCGGTGGGATGTGGAGGTCCATCAGCTGGAGCACCAGGATGCCGAAGACCATGGAGGCAGCCGCGGCCCCGGCGCCCACGCCGAACCACAGGGTGAAGCCCAGCCCGGCGGTGGCCGTGAGGACGCAGGCCACGGGCAGCAGGTAGGGCCGCCGGGCCCAGGGGCATTCCCGATCGTGGGCGAACATTTCATAGCCGATGACCACGGCGGGCGGGAACAGGATCAGGCGCCAGCCCGTGACCCGCACCAGCAGCAGGGAGGCTCCGAGGAACACGCAGAAGAAGACAATCCACTGGTAGCGGCCGGCCGTCGCCTCCATCAGGTCATCCGTGGCATCCGTGGCCTGGGCCCGGTTGGCGATGCCTTCAGGGCCCAGGGACTTCCGGTGGAGGGTGGAGGCCAGGGCCAGCGACGCCGTCCCCAGGAGGATGGCCGCCGGGTACCACCAGCTTTTGATGCCCAGGGCCAGGGGCAGGACCGCCGCGGAGATGGCCGGCGCGATGGGGGACTTCAGCACCTGCAGGATCAGGATGGATCCCGCCACGACCAGGCCGACAGAGAAGAAGCCATAGCCCAGGTGGCGCGTCACCGTCAGGCCGAGGACTGCGGTGAGGGCCGGTGTGAATGCCAGGTGCGCCGGATGCCGGGCCCAGAGGCCGCCGGGCCGCGAGAAGACATCCATGGACAGGGCGCCCAGTTCCGGGAAGAGGAGCAGCAGGATGCCGGTGGCCACCGCAGTGTGGGCCACCAGGGCGATGAAGGGCACCGCGATCAGGCCGCCCAGGAAGCGGGGGTCGTGGGTGCAGGTGCGGAGGAGGGTGCTGAGCGACATCATGGGCTGGTTCATCCTCGACTGAGGATGACCGTACCACCGCTGGAGACGGTGGGCACCCGCGCCGGGATCCTCGCTCCCCTGCTGGCGGCAAGCGTTTTCCAGCGCCAGGCTCTTGTCATGACCCGCGATCGGGCATCAACTAGAGGGCGCCCGCGGCCCGACAACCGCACGCTGGAGATTCCGATGATGCACAAGGGGCCCTTCCTCCTCCTGACCGCTGCGTGGCTGGCCACCGGCCTCTTTGCCCAGCCCCCCGCCCGGCCGGATGCCAAGGCCATCTTCGCCAAGGCCACTGCGGATCTCGAAAAGACGGGCCAGGCTGAACGCGCGATCCATCAGGGCCAGAAGGCGCCCGACTTCACGCTCCCCGACGCCAAGGGGCACCCTGTCCACCTGGCGGCTCTCCTG
>JAKAMQ010000056.1 GCA_021812805.1 Acidobacteriota bacterium | reverse complement strand
TCGAGGTCCACGACAGCGTCCTCGACGGCCCCTGGAGCCGCGTCGTGGACGAGGCCGAGAACCGCTTCCACGTCCAGCGCGCCACCCTCCACAGCCTGCTGAACGCCTGATCCCCCTGCCCCGGAGCCCCCGATGCCGCTCTCGCCCAATCCCTACGCCGCCCTCAGGTCAGCCTCCCAGTACGTCCGCCTGTTCCGCGGCAAGACCTTCGTGGTGAAGGTGGGCGGCGAGGTGCTGGCGGAACCCAAGCTCCGGAAGGCCCTCTGCGAGCAACTGGCCCTGCTCTGGTCCTTCTCCATCCGCGTGGTGGTAGTCCACGGCGGCGGCGCCGAGCTGGACGCCATGTGCGAAGCCCTCCACATTCCCGTGCAGAAGGTGGCGGGCCGGCGGGTGACGAGCCCCGAGGTGCTGGAGGCCGCCAAGATGGTCTTCGCGGGCCAGGTGCACCTGGACCTCCTGGCGGAGCTCCAGGCCGCCGGCGTGCCCGCCGTGGGCCTCACGGGCCTGGACGCGGGGCTGGTGAAGGCGACCCGGCGCCCCCCCGTCTCCGTGAAGCCGGACGACGCCACGGAGCCCGAATGGGTGGACTACGGCCTGGTGGGCGACATCGCGGCGGTGGATCCGGGCGTCCTCAGCCACCTGCTGGAGGGCGGCTTCCTGCCCGTGGTGGCGCCCCTCTCGGGCGGCGAGGATGGCGCCATCTACAACACCAACGCCGACACCATCGCCGCCAGCCTGGCTGTGGCGCTGAAGGCAGAGAAGCTCTTCTTCCTGCTCTCCGTGCCGGGGCTGCTGAAGGATGTGGCGAAGCCCTCCTCGCTGATCCCCCACGCGACGCTGGCCGAGCTGGCGGGCTACGAGGCCAGGGGCATCGTGAGCGGCGGCATGCGACCCAAGGTGGCGGCGGTGAAATCCGCCCTCGCCGGTGGTGTGCCCAGCGCCCACCTGGTGAGCGGCGTGGCCGCCGACGCCCTGCTGGCGGAGGTATTCACCAACGAGGGCAGCGGGACGATGATCGTGAACGGCGTGACGGAGCCGGCCCCCACGCCGACCGGGGTCCAGCCATGAACCCCGCGGAACTGCTCACGCTGCTCGTCGGCATGCCCAGCGTGTCCGGCGAGGAGGGCCCCCTGGCCGACCAGGTCCAGGATCTGGCCGCGTCGAAGGGCTTCGAGGTCCATCGCTCCGGGGCCAACCTCTGGTTCACGGTCGGCACCCCCGGCGGCCCGCGGCTGCTGCTGAATTCGCACCTCGACACCGTACCCCCCTGCGCGGGCTGGTCGGAGGATCCCTTCACGCCCGTCTGGCACGGCCCGCGGCTCCAGGGCCTCGGCGCCAACGACGCCAAGGGCAGCGTGGCCGCCATCCTCCTCGCGGCCTTCGAGCTGGCGGCCCAGCCCCTCCCCGGCGAGGTGGTGGTGGCCCTCACGGCGGAGGAGGAGACCGGCGGCGCGGGCCTCGCCACCATCCTCGACCAGCTCGGCCCCCTGGACGGCGCCGTGGTGGGCGAGCCCACAGGCCTGCGCATCTGCGCCGCCCAGCGGGGCCTCCTGGTCCTGAAGTGCACGGCCCGGGGCCAGAGCGGCCATGTGGCCCACGCCCAGATGCTGGGCGCCGAGAATGCCATCCACAAGGCGGCGCGCGACATCACCCGCATCGCCCACATGGCGTTCCCCACCCATCCACTGCTCGGCTCCCAGAAGGCCCAGGTCACCCAGATCCAGGGCGGCCTGCGGCGGAACCAGGTGCCGGATGCCTGCGAGTTCTTCGTGGATCTCCGCACCAGCCCCGACCAGGACCATGACGCCCTCGCGGTGCAGTTCCAGAGCCTGCTCGAGAGCGAGGTGGCCATCCACTCCAAGCGCCACCTGCCCAAGGGCACGGACCCCGCCCATCCCATCGTCCGGGCGGCCCTCGCCGCCGCCGGCAAGGTGGGCCCCGTGGGGTCCGCCACCACTTCCGACTGGGCCTTCCTGGGCGACCTACCCGCCGTGAAGGCCGGTCCCGGCGACACCTTCCGCAGCCACCGCCCCAACGAGTACCTCACCCTGCCCGAGCTGGAGGCCGGCGCCGCCTTCTACGCCAAGTTGGCTCCCGCCTTCCTCAAGCTGCAGGTGCTCCATGAAGGCTGAAAAGCTGGGAACACAGAGGACACAGAAAACCACAGAAGACGCAGAGAAAAGCAGGACGGAATGCCGACCTCTCTGTGACGGCCCTGATCGGCCTTCCTGCAGGTCTCTGTGTCCTCCCCGGAGTTCTGTGTCCTCTGTGTTCCGCTTGTCCCGCTTCCAGGAGCACCGATGACGACTCCGGTGAACGCGCAGCTCTGGGCGAAGGACCTGCCGCTGGATGCGGCGGTGCATCGCTTCACGGTGGGGGAGGATCCGGATACGGACCTGGCGCTGCTGGTCTGGGATGCGCTGGGTAGTGCGGCCCACGCGCGGATGCTGGGGGCCACAGGGCTCATCCCCGAGGCCGACGCCACGGCCCTCCTGCGGGCCCTGCGGCGCATCGCCCACCTCGCGGAGGAGGGCGCCTTCCCCATCACGCCCGAGCAGGAGGACGGCCACACGGCCATCGAGGCGGACCTCACCCGCTGGCTGGGCCCCGCGGGCCAGCGCATCCACCTGGGCCGCTCGCGGAACGACCAGGTGATCCTGGCCCTGCGGCTCTACCTGCGGGATGCCCTCCTGCGCCTGGGCCTGCGGGTGGCGGACCTGGCCGAGGCCTTCCTGGCCTTCGCCCGGGCGCACCAGGCGACGCCGCTGCCCGGCTACACCCACCTGCGGCGGGCCATGCCCAGCACCTTCGGCCTCTGGGCCGCGGCCTTCGCCGAGGGCCTGCTGGAGGAGCTGGAGGCCCTGCCGGGCGTCTACGGCCGCCTGGACCGCTGCCCCCTGGGCTCCGCCGCGGGCTTCGGCGTGCCCCTGCCCCTCGACCGCGGCCTCACGGCGCGGCTGCTGGGCTTCTCGAAGGTGCAGCGCAGCCCCGTGGATGTGCAGAACAGCCGGGGCCGCCACGAGGGCGCCGTGCTCCAGTGGGCCGCCTCCGCGGGCGGGGTGCTGGAGAAGTTCCTGTGGGACGTCTCCCTCTACAGCACCGAGGAGTTCGGCTTCCTGGGCCTGCCCGACGCCTTCACCACGGGCTCGAGCATCATGCCCCAGAAGAAGAACCCCGATGTGGTGGAGCTGGCCCGGGGCCGGTGCCGCGAGCTGCGCGGCTGGGCGGGCCTGGTGCAGGAGGTGGCCGCCGGACTGCCCTCCAGCTACCACCGGGACCTCCAGCTCCTGAAGCGGCCCGTGGTCACGGCCCTGCGGAACGCGGACGAGCTCTTCGCCGTCCTGGCCCGCCTGGTACCCGCCCTCCAGGTGAAGGCCGAAGCCGCCGCGTCGGCCTGCTCGGATGACCTCTACGCCGCCCACCAGGCCTACGTCCTCGTGGGCCAGGGCCTCCCCTTCCGCGAGGCCTACCGGCAGGTGGCGCAGCAGCTCCAGGAGGGCACCTTCGCCCCCGACCGGGAAGCCCTCACCGCCACCCACCTCGGCGGCGCCGGGAACCTGGGATTGGACGACCTCACCGCAGACCTTGCGTCGGCTCGGGCCTGGATCGAAGCCAAGCGCGAGTTTCACCTCCAGGCTGAGGAGGCCCTGTGGGCGAACTGAAATTGAGCACCGCCAAGACGCCAAGGGCGCCAAGAAGGAGCCAGAAACCGCTTTGGCAGTGCTTGGCTTCTTGGCGTCTTGGCGGTGATTCCTTCGCTTTTTCATTGAAAGGCCTGCCATGACCCAGCTCGCGGTCCTCGCGTTTTCCGGCGGTCTCGACACCTCCTTCTGTGTGCTCTACCTGAAGGAGCAGGGCTACGAGGTGGCCACGGTCACGGTGAACACGGGCGGCTTTTCGCCCAGGGAACTGGCCCGCATCGAAGCCCAGTCGCCCCGGCTCGGCGCCGTGAAGCACGTCACCGTGGACGCCCGCGCCGAGCTCTTCCAGGGCTACCTGCGCTACCTCGTGTACGGCAACGTGCTGCGGGGGCAGCTGTACCCCCTGTCCGTGTCGGCGGAACGGGTCTGCCAGGCCCGGGCCGTGGCGGAGCTGGCGAAGGAGCTGGGGGCCGACGCCCTCGCCCACGGCTCCACCGGCGCCGGCAACGACCAGGTGCGCTTCGACGTGGCCTTCCGGGCCCTGGCACCGGAGCTGGACCTGCTCACGCCCATCCGCGACCTGGGCCTCTCCCGGGACGAGGAGATGGCCTTCTGCGCCGAGCGGGGCGTCGTCTTCCCCGAGAGGACCAAGGACTACTCCATCAACGAGGGCATGTGGGGCACCAGCGTGGGCGGCCGCGAGACGCTCGACCCCTGGACCACCCTGCCCGAGGCGGCCTTCCCCGGCGGCGACATCGGGAGCCTGCCCCCGACGACCCTCGTGCTCGGCTTCGAGCGGGGCGTGCCGGTTTCCCTCGACGGCGAGGCCCTGGATCCCGTGGCCCTCGTGGCCCGGCTCAACGACCTGGGCCGGCCCTACGGGATCGGGCGCGGCGTCCACCTGGGCGACACCATCCTCGGCATCAAGGGCCGCGTGGGTTTCGAGGCCCCGGCGGCCCACCTGCTCATCGGCGCCCACCGGGAGTTGGAGAAGCTGGTGCTCAGCGGCAAGCAGCTGTTCTGGAAGGAGAGCCTGGGCAACCTCTACGGCAGCCTGCTCCACGAGGGCCACTTCTTCGATCCCCTGGCCCGCGACCTGGAGGCCTTCCTGGAATCCAGCCAGGACCGCGTCAGCGGCGAGGTGCGCCTCACCCTGCATCCCCGGGCCTTCGTGATCGAAGGTGTGCAGTCGCCCTACTCCCTGATGGATCCCCGCATCGCCACCTACGGCGAGGCCAACCGTCTCTGGACCGGCGCCGAAGCCGCCGGCTTCGCCAAGCTCTTCGGCGTCCAGCAGGTGCTGACGCTCAAAGCGAAAAACAACTGATCACCGCCAAGACACCAAGAACGCCAAGAAAGAACAAGAAATCGCTTTAGCAGTTCTTGGCGTCTTGGCGCCTTGGCGGTGGATCTTTTTTGAGGTTTCCATGATGCGCATCCACGTGGACAAGCTTGCCTCGGTCACCCGGAACCTCCGGCTGGGCCGCACGCTCACGCTCTCGCCGGACATCCTCCTGGAGGAGGGTTCGGTCCTCGCCTGCCGGGTGCGGGGCGAGAAGACCACCTACAACCAGCTGGAGGATCCCCACGGGCGCATGAGCACCCTGCACGACGGGGACATCCTCGTGGGGGCCCTGGGCCACCGGAACGCCCTCCAGGGCTACGAGGGCGTCCTGCCCACCGCCCTGAAGCCCGGCGACACGGTGAACCTGCTGAACATGGGCGGCGTCCTCGGCACCTGCCTCTCCCACAACCCCGACGTCGGCAAGCCCTTCGAGCTGGAGGTGCTGGGCCAGGTGCTCGTCTTTCCCGAGTTCCAGTCCCGGGCCGGCCAGCCCGCCCACGTCCGCATGGGGGCCCTCCAGGGCACCAGCCTCTCGCCCCACTGCCCCGTGGTGTACGTGGCCGGCACCTGCATGAACGCGGGCAAGACCGCCGCCGCCTGCGCCAGCATCCGGGTGCTCAGCCGCGCAGGCTACCGCGTGGGCGCCTGCAAGCTCACGGGCGTGTCCCTCATGCGCGACGCCCTGGCCATGCGGGACTACGGCGCCGAGGTGGCCCTGGACTTCACGGATGCGGGCATCGTCTGCACCGACGCCGGCAGCGCCGCGGCCGTGTCCCGGGTGATCTTCTCCGAGCTGGCGGCCCACGGCGTGGATGTCATCGTGGCCGAGACGGGCGACGGCATCATGGGCGAGTACGGCGTCCAGGCCATCCTCTCCGATCCCGAGCTGAAGGCCCTGGGCGGCGCCTTCCTCCTCTGCGCCAACGACCCCGTGGGCGCGGCGGGGGCCGTGGCCGACCTGAAGCAGACCTACGGCATCCAGACCGACCTCGTGGCCGGCCCCGCCACGGACAACCGCGTGGGCGAGCGCTTCGTGGCCACCCTCGGCCTCCCCGCCCGCAACGCCCGCGCCGACGCCGAGGCCCTCGGCCAGTTCGTGCTGGGCCTCGTCGAACCCAAGATCGCAGCCAACGTCTGAGGCCTTTATTTGGAACCTTCCGTTGTTTTCTCGGGGCCTGCATGACCTCCATTGATGTCCTCATCCTCGGCGCGTCGGGCTACGGCGGGGGGGAGCTGCTGCGGTGGCTCTCCATGCACCCGGCGGTGGCCTCGCTGCGCGGCACGGCCCGGAACCATGCGGGCAAGCCCTTCCACACCCAGCACCCGAACCTGCGGGGGCTGGTGGAGGGCACCTTCGAGGCGGAGCCGGACTGGGCGGCCCTCGCGCAGAGCGCCTCGCCGGTGCTCTTCTCGGCCCTGCCCCACGGCGAACTGGCGAGGCAGTGGCCCGCCTTCGAGGCAGCCTGGGCGGACCTCGGCCTGGCGGAGCGCCTCACGGTCATTGATCTCTCCGCGGATTTCCGGCTGGATCCAGCCTGGACCTACGGCCTCGTGGACTGGCAGCCGGAGCGGATGGCGGGGGCCCGGCGCATCGCCAATCCGGGCTGCTTCGCCACGGCCCTGCAGCTGGCCTTGCTCCCGCTGGCCGACTGGCGGCCCGCCTTCGTGGCCGTCACCGCCGCCACGGGTTCCTCGGGCTCGGGCGCCGCACCCTCGGACACCACGCACCATCCCACCCGGGCGAACGACTTCCGCGCCTACAAGGTGCTCCAGCACCAGCACGAGGCGGAGGTGCTGCGCACCCTGGCCGCCGCCGGCTGGACCGCCTCCCTCGGGTTCGTGCCCCAGAGCGCGCCGATGGTGCGCGGCATCTTCGCCACGGCCCAGTTCCCGCTGCCCCCGGGCCTGGGCCCGGAAGCGCTGCGCCTCCATGTCGAGGGATGCTACCGGGACCGCCCGTTCGTGCGGATCGTGGACGGCTCGCCCCGGGTGGCCGCCACCACGGGCAGCGCCTTCGCGGACATCGGTGTGGCCGCCAAGGAGGGTCACGGCGTGGTGATGGTGGCCCTGGACAACCTCGGCAAGGGCATGGCGGCCCAGGCCGTGCAGAACCTCAACCTGGCCCTGGGCCTGCGCGAGGACACGGGATTGAAAGGGGCGGGCAGCTGGCCCCTCTGATGCGGACATGGCCGACCTCGGGGTCTATTTGTAGACATGCCGGAAGCGTGTGGAGGATGATGATGGCCCCATCCCGGAGCGTCTATGAATCCCTCCCTTCTCACCCGTGAGGCCCTGGCCCAGTTCGCTGCGGAGAATCGCGCCACCTTCGAGGCCGAGCTGAAGACCCTGGTGGAGATCCCCTCCATCAGCGCGGATCCGGACCGGCAGGGGGATGTGCGCCGCTGCGCCGAGGCGGCCCGCGCGCTCTTCGAGCGCCACGGCGGCAAGGCCGAGATCCTGGAGACCAGCGGCAATCCCTTCATCCACGGCTGGTTCGGCGAGGATCCCAGCCTGCGCACCCTCACCGTGTACAACCACATGGATGTGCAACCCGCCAACGAACCCGAGTGGCTGGCGGATCCCTTCACCTTCGTGGTGGACGGCGACACCTACAAGGGCCGCGGCAGCACAGATGACAAGGGCCCCGCCGTGACCGCCCTCTTCGGGGCCCTGGCGGCCCGCCGCGCCGGGGTGCCCCTCAACCTCCACTTCCTCTGGGAGCTGGAGGAGGAGATCGGCTCGCCCAGCTTCGAGGGCGGCCTGAACCACCACAAGGACCGCCTGAAGACCGATGCCATCGTGGTGAGCGATACGGTCTGGATCACCCGCGGCAAGCCCAGCACCCCCGCGGGCCTGCGTGGTCTCAAGGGCTTCCGTCTCACGCTGGAAACCGCGGACCACGACCTGCACAGCGGCGTGGTGGGCGGCGCGGCCCGCAACCCCCTGGCCGAGCTCATCAAGGTGGTGGCCGCCATGATGGACGGCGAGACCGGCAAGGTGAAGATCCCCGGCTTCTACGATGAGGTGGTGAAGCCCCGCAAGCAGGAGTTGGAGGAGTGGGAACGCTCAGGCTTCAGCGTGGAGACCTTCAAGAAGGACCACATGATCACCGGCATGCGCACCGAGGATCCCCTCAAGGTCATGAAGCGTATCTGGGGCCGTCCCACCATGGAGGTCCACGGCGTCGTGGGCGGCTACACGGGCCCCGGCATCAAGAGCGCCGTGCCCCCCCGGGCCGAGGTGAAGATGAGCTGCCGCCTGGTGCCGGACATGGACGAGGCCACCACCATGGGCCGCATCCGCGCCTTCGTGAACGAGCACTTCCCCGATGTGCAGTTCCACGAGGAGCACGGCCTGGCGCCCTTCAAGGGCCACGTGACCGGCCCCTACGCCGAGGCCATCAAGGATGCCTACCAGTTCGCCTTCAACGCCCCCTGCTGCTTCACCCGCGAGGGCGGCAGCATCGGCGCCGTGAAGACCATGGAGGACATCCTGGGCTGCCAGGTGTTCTTCCTGGGCCTCAGCCTGCCCAGCCACGGCTACCACGCCCCCAACGAGAACTACGACTGGGAGCAGGCCTCCGGCGGCATGGCCGCCTTCGCGCGCTACTTCCAGACCGTGAGTTCGTTCAAGAACTGAGGATGATGCCCTGCGTAGCAACGCCGGCCGATGGGCCGGCGTTTCTGCGTCAGAACGTCCCCTGCACCAGCCCGCCATCCACGAGCAGGCTCTGGCCGGTGACGTAGCTGGCCTGGGCGCTGCAGAGGAAGGCGATGACGGCGCCGATCTCGTCGGGGCGGCCGATGCGTCCCGTGGGGATGGCCGAGGCGGTGCGGGCGAAGTACTCCTCCATGGAGATCCCCTCCGCAGCGGATTTCACCTCGGCGAGGTGGCGCTGGCGGTCGGTAAGGATGTGCCCGGGCAGGACCGCATTCACCGTGATGCCCGCCTTCGCGGTCTCCATCGCCAGGGTGCGCGTCAACCCCGACAACCCCGCCCGCAGCGTGGAGCTGATGGTGAGCAGGGGCAGAGGCTGTTTGGCCACGAGGCTCGTGATGTGGACGAGGCGGCCCCAGCCCCGGGCCCGCATGCCGGGCAGCACCAGCCGCGACATCCGCACCACGTTCATGAGCGTGGACTCCACGCCCGCGGCCCAATCCGCATCGGAGAGGGCGTCGAAGCCCGCCGCCTTGGGTCCGCCGGTGTTGGTGACGAGGATCTCCACGGGCCCCAGGGCGGCCTCCGTGGCCCGGTGCCACTCCGCCAGCTCGGCCGGCGAGGCGACATCCGCCGTCACGGCCAGCACGGGCACGCGCAGGGCCTCCAGCTCCGCCTGCACGGCCGCCAGGGATCCCGCGCTCCGCCCGCAGACGGACACGGCGCACCCTTCGGCCGCCAACGCGAGCGCCGCCGCGCGGCCCAGCCCCTTGCTGCCGGCCGCCACCATGGCCACCTTCCCATCCATGCCCAGATCCATGACGCCCTCCTTCACCCTTCCATCCTTCCCCCGGAAGCTGCGGAAGGCCAGGGGATGCGCTCGGCTATCGGCGTTCCTGCGCACGGCAAGGATCGCCTATTACCCACTCCGATCCAAGCTGCGCATGCTATCCGACGTCACCTCATTCCAGACGCCACACCCATGTCTCCATGTCCGCCGTTCCCTGACCCTCCCACCTTCGCCGCCCCAGCCGGCCGGGCGGACGAGGTGTTGCTGAAGGCCGAGGTCGCGCGGTGCGTGGACGATCCTCTCACCGCCTTCCTGCTGGACAGCCTCCAGGGCCACGTGGCCATCCTCAACGAAGAGCGGCAGATCCTGGCCGCGAACCCCTCCCTGCGGGAGGCCCTGGGGCCGGGCTGGAGCGGCCCCGGCGGCGGGGATCGCCCCGGCGAGGCTTTCCAGTGCGTGCATGTCGAGGAGGGGCCGGATGGCTGCGGAACCTCGCGGGCCTGCGCCCATTGCGGCTACCTGCTCACCCTCCTGGCGGTGGACGAGGCCCATCCCCAGGCCGATGGGGAATGCCGGCTCGCCCTGCGCCGGAAGGGGCGCTGGGAGGCCCGGGATTTCCAGGTCCGCGCCACCTTCCTCCCCGTGGGCGGGCACCGCTTCAAGGCCGTGGCCTTCCGCGACATCAGTGGCGAGAAGCGCCGCGAGGTTCTGGAGCGCCTGTTCTTCCACGACATGGCCAACATCCTCCAGGGCCTTCACGGCTGGTCGGAAAGCCTGTCCGAAGGCACCGTGCGGCCCGAGGATGCGGCCGAGCGCATCCTCGCCATCTCGGAGCGCCTGGGGCAGGAGGTCCACGCCCACCGGCGGCTCCTCCAGGCCGAGCGAGGCACCCTGCAGGCGGCCCCGGCCCTGCTCCAGGCCGCCGCCCTCCTCCAGGAGGTGGTGGCGCTGCTCGCCCGGCATCCCGCCTCCTGTGGGCGACGGATCGAAACCGTGCCCATTGCGGGCCCCGCCGGTTTCACCAGCGACCCCGACCTACTGTTGCGGGTGCTCTACAACATGGCCCTGAACGCCCTGGAGGCCACGCCCCCGGACCAGGCCATCCGCCTGTCCTTCGGCTGGCACGGCAGCCGTCCCCACTTCGCCGTGCACAACCCGGGCGCCATCCCGGACGACATCCAGCGTCAGATCTTCCAGCGCTCCTTCAGCACCAAGGCCGCCTCGGGCCGGGGGCTCGGCACCTACGCCATGAAGCTGTTCGGGGAGAACCTGCTGCGCGGCGCGGTGGGCTTCAACAGCGCCCCGGGGGAGGGAACCACCTTCTGGATCACGCTCCCATCCCGGCTGGAGGGCGCCTGAAGGTCGCGGGGCCGGGCGGGGTTGACGCGGTATCAATATGATATCACATTGATACCCCCTGGAGGATCCCATGCTCAAGGAACGTCCCGCCCGCGCCTTCACCGGCTTGCCCATGTTGCTGCTCGCCCTGGCGATCCTCCTCGCCGGCATCGGCCTCACCATCCAGGCCGGCGTCCTGGATGCGCCCCTCCGGCTGGCCTACACCCTGCCCATGATCGCGGTGGGGATCTTCCTGCTGGTGGGGCTCTTCGTGGTGAACCCCAATGTGGCGGTGGCCCTACAGCTCTTCGGTGACTACCGCGGCACCGTGCGCCAGGAGGGCATGGCCTGGGCCAACCCCTTCCTCAGCAAGCGGAAGATCAGCACCAAGGTCCGCAGCTTCGAAAGCCAGCACCTGAAGGTGAACGACCAGGACGGCAACCCCGTGGAGATCGCCGCCATCATCGTGTGGCGCGTGGTGGACACCGCCGAGGCCCTCTTCGAGGTGGAGGACTGCGAGAAGTACGTCACGGTGCAGAGCGAGGCCGCCCTGCGGGCCCTGGCCTCCCACTTCCCCTACGACGCCCACGAGGCGGGCCAGCTCTCCCTGCGCGGCAGCACGGATGAAGTGGCCGCCAAGCTGAAGCTGGAACTCCAGCACGTGCTGGCCCAGGCCGGCGTGGAGGTGCAGGGGGCCCGCATCAGCCACCTGGCCTACGCCCCCGAGATCGCCCAGGCCATGCTCCAGCGCCAGCAGGCCGCCGCCATCATCGCCGCCCGGCAGAAGATCGTGGAGGGCGCCGTGGGCATGGTGGAGATGGCCCTGGCCATGCTCGCGGAGAAGGGCACCGTGCAGCTCGACGAGGAGCGCAAGGCGGCCATGGTGTCCAACCTGCTGGTGGTGCTCTGCAGCGAACGCGCCGCCAACCCGGTCGTGAACGCAGGCACGCTCTATCATTAGCGCCCATGGCCGAGCGCAAACCCTTCCTCCTCCGCACCGACCCGGCGCTGCTGGACGCCCTGCAGCGCTGGGCCGATGAGGAACTGCGCAGCCTCAACGGCCAGATCGAGTACCTGCTGCGCCAGTCCCTCCAGCGCGAAGGCCGGCTGAATCCCACCAAGCCCGCGAGAAAGAAACCCGAATGACGAACGCCCTCGAACTCGTGGACCTCACCAAGCGCTTCGGGGACACCCTGGCCGTGGAGGGCCTCAGCCTGACCCTGGAACCCGGCGCCTTCCTGGGTCTCCTGGGCCGCAATGGCGCCGGGAAGTCCACCACGCTGAAGATGGTCACGGGCCTGCTGAAGCCCACCGCAGGCCACATCCGCGTGCTGGGGCTGGATCTCGAAACCGAGCCCCTGGCCGTGAAGCGCCAGATCGGCGCCATGCCCGAGGACATGGCCCTCCTCGACATGCTGACGGGCCCCCAGTACCTCCGCTTCGTGGGACGCATGTACGGCCTGGAGGATGCCGCCATTGATGGCCGCCGCCTGGAGCTCTTCGACACGCTGGAGCTGGCGCCGGGGCCCCGCACCCTCATCGCCGAGTACAGCTTCGGCATGAAGAAGAAGGTGGCCCTCTGCGCGGCCCTGCTCCACGGCCCCCGCATGGTCTTCCTGGATGAACCCTTCGAGGGCATTGATCCCGTCACCAGCCGCACCATCAAGGACATCCTGCTCGCCCTCCAGCAGCGGGGGGTCACGCTGGTGCTCACGAGCCACATCCTGGAGGTGGTGGAGAAGCTCTGTCCCCTCATCGCCATCCTCGACGAGGGGCGGCTCAAGGGCTTCGGCCCCCTGGACGACCTGAAGCGGGGCGGCGAGAGCCTCGAGCAGCTGTTCGTGGACCTCGTGGGCGGCACCCGGAAGGGGGCACTGTCGTGGCTGTGAGTCCCGTCCGGGCGCTGCTGACCGCCCACCTCCAGGCCACCTGGAACCAGTCCGCCCGGGAGCTGGGGCGCCAGGGCGTCTGGGTGCTGGTCCTGCTGGTGGGGATCCTCGGCTGTTTCGCCGCGGGCCCGCTGGTCGTGGGCCTGGGCAGCCTGGGCTGGGTGGTGGGCCACGGGCTGGGGCGGCCCGTGATGATCGCCGTGCTCGGGGGCTTCCTGGCGGGGGTCTCCCTGGGCGGCGGCCTGCTGGGCGGCATCCTGGGCAGCGCGCGACAGCTCTCCTGGGAGACGACCCGGGGCTTCCCTCTCCGGCTGCCGGCCCTCTTCCTGGCCGAACTGGTGGCGGGCCTGGGCGATCTCTGGCCCCTCACCTTCGCCGTGGCCGCAGGCTCCTTCCTGGCGGGCCTGGCCCTGGCGGTGCCGGCCGCCCTGCCCCTCCTCCCCCTGCTCCTGCTGGAAACCGTCCTCCTGCTCCTGGCCGTCCAGCTGCTGGTGGGCGGGCTCGCCTCGGCCCTGGTGAAGCGCCTGCGCCTGGCCCTGCTCCTCCTCGGCATCCTGGCCTGGGGGTGCTCCGTCCTTTTCACCGGCCGCCTGTCCCACCAGGGCCGGGGCGGATCGGCGCCGCCCCTGTCGCAGGTCCAGGCGGCCCGCCTCCAGACCCTGGGCCGGAAGCTCGCGCGGGTGGCCGCGGTGCTCCCCAGCCGGGCCCAGGCCCTCAGCGTCGTCCGGGCCCGCAGCCATCGGTGGGGCGCGGCCCTGGCCCTGCAGGGCTATCCCCTGGCCCTCCTGCTGCTGCTCATGGTGGCCGGCGCCCGGCTGCTGGCCCGGGAAGCCTCGGGTGCGGCGCGCCCCGCCCCGGTCCGCAGCGTCGAACGCCTCTGGAGTTTCCGCACCCCCGCCCTGGGCGTGGCCCGGCTCCACTTCCAGACCCTCATGGGCAGCCACCTCGGGAAGTTCGCCTTCGTGATGCCCCTCATGACCCTGGTGCTGCTCAAGGGCCCCTTCGCCCGGCTCCAGGGCCAGTCCCTCTGGACCGTGCCCGCGGCCTTCGCCTACCTGTCGCTGGTGGCCAACAACTTCGTGCTGAACCAGTTCGGCCTCGACCGCCACGGCATCAAGCTCCTGCTGCTGCTGCCGGTGCCCCCCCGGGATCTGCTGGTGGGCAAGCTGCTGGGCATGGCCGCCCATCAGGGCCTCCAGGCCCTCCTGATGGTGGGGCTGCTGGTGCTGTTCAACCATCCGCCCCTGGCCCACCTCGTGGCGGGCCTCTTCCTCATGGGCTGCTTCTTCCTCGCCCAGACCGCCCTGGGGCAGTGGACCTCCGCCTGGATGCCCCGGCCGATGCCCATGCACAGCCTCAAGAACAACACCATGCCCTTCGCGCTCGGCATGCTCAGTCTGGCCGTCTCGGCGGTGTGGACCCTCCTCTTCGGGGGCGCCTTCGCCCTGCTGGCCTGGCTGGCCCCCGCGGCCCTGGTGCCGGGGATGGCCCTGCTCTTCGGGCTCCTGCTCCTGGCCCACCGGGCCCTCCTGCCCGCGGCCTCCGCCTTCCTCCACCAGCGGCGCGAGAACCTGGTGGAGGCCCTCGGATGAACCCCGGGGCCCTGCGGCTGGCCTCGGAACTCGGCGGCACCCTGCTCGCCGCCCCCGGCGGCCACCTCCTGCTGGTGGAGCGCCTCGGCCCGCACACGGCGCCCCGGGTGGCGGTGCTGGGCCGGACGGCGGAGGATCTGGGCCCCGCCCTGGCGGCCATCGCGATCCTCCAGGCCCGGAACCTCCCCCTGAACCTCGTGGGCCTCCTCGCCCTGGGCTGCGACCTGCCCGCGGCCCTCGCCCTCCACCGCCGCCGCATCGGCGCCCTGGTGGCGGCCCTGGATGCGGGTCTGCCCTGGCTGGACGGGAAGCCCATGCTGCCCCGCCGCCTGCCGGGCCGCATCTACCGGACCGTGCCCGTGGCCCTGGAGAAGGCGCCCCTGGGGCCGCTCGAGAAGGCCGAGCTGAAGGCCTTCCTGGCCGACTGGGACAGGGCCCGGCGCAAGATGACCTTCCGCCGTCCCGAGTGGCGGGAGGCCCCGGATCACGAGCGGCACGGCGGCTTCGAGGCCGACCTCTGGCCCGGCGTGCCCCTGCCCGAGGGCGCCGAGCTGCGGGTGCCGCCCCTGGAGCTGCCCGTGGGCACGCCCCTGGCGGATGCGCTGCGGGCGGCCCTGCGCACGGCCCTGGGCCAGCCCATTCCGCTCCTGCCCCTGCCCGCGGATCCCGCGCCCCTGCACGCCCTGCGCGCCCTCACCCGCGACGCCGCCGCCTTCCGCGGCCCGGCAGCGGCCTGGGAACGGGCCCTGGAGTCGCTCGCCCGCCTGCCCGCCCCACCCCACTTCTGCGCGCGGTGCTGAGGCGGGATCCCGCGTTCCAGAAATACCAAAAGCCCACCGCCAAGACGCCAAGAACTGCAAAAGCAAAGCCTGTTGTCTTGCTTGGCGCCCTCTCGGTATCCGCTCTGCGGATACGCGAGAAGAAACGATGCCTGGCGTCTTGGCGGTAATCCGTTCGGCATTTGGATGCGAAAACGCTCCGTCCCTTCGCACGGACCCACGGCGCTGGATCTAGAATCCAGGGAAGATTTCCCCTGAATCACCTTCCAGGAAGCCCCATGCCCGACCACATCGGCAAGTTCGAGATCCTCCGCACCCTGGGCCAGGGGTCCATGGGCGAGGTGTTCCTGGCCCGGGATACGACGCTGGGGCGCGAGGTGGCCCTTAAGACCATCCGGCCCTTCGCGGACGCGGAGGCCCTGGGCGACTTGAAGGCCCGCTTCGCCCGGGAGGCCCAGTCCGCCGCCGGCCTGCACCATCCGAACGTGGTGACCATCTACGAGTTCCGGGAGGCCGCCGGCCTGCTCTACTTCGCCATGGAG
>JAKAMQ010000226.1 GCA_021812805.1 Acidobacteriota bacterium | reverse complement strand
CAGGATGCGGTGGTTGGTGTGCGCGCGGACCCCGGCGTCCCCGGCGTGTTCGATGCTGGTTCCAGGGATGAAGATGTGGCCGACGATGCGGCTCCCATCATCCTGGGCCCGGGCCGGAAGGGCCCCCAGTACCAGCAGCGCAGCGGCGGCCGCCAGGGTGAAGCGGATGCGGTTCATACCTGCTCCTACAGAAAAACCAGTCCAACGCAGGTGGCATGCCATGCGAGGACTGGATGTCAATTTGAGCGGGGCCGAAGGTCCGGCCGGGTGGGAGAAGTTGAGGCATCCTAGCGGCCTGCCGGGGAACCTTCAATGCAAAATGAGTCCTTTTCGCATTTTTCCCCCCAGGAGCTACAGGACGCTCCGAATTTCATCCTCGCTGAGGATGCGCGCGCTCTGCTTGGCCAGGCGGAGGATGCCATCCACCCGCTCGGGGATGGCGTCGTAGCCGTTGAGTTCCAGCCAATAGACCACGTTGCTGTGGCCTGCCATGGGGCCGATCTCGATCTCCTGGCGGCGGCCGACCAGGGCGGCGGGCACACCGGAATAGACTGCATCCGCCAGCTCGACATCCCCCCGGTGGAGGGCCTTGACGATGGCCGCGGCATGCACGCCGGTGCCCGTGCGGAACGCGTCGCGGCCGAGGACGGGGTAGTTGGCGGGGATCTGGATCCCGCACAGCTCCCCCACCCGCTGAGTCAGGGCGGGCAGGGAGGCCAGATCGCCCTTCGGATGGCCCATCAAGTGGAGGTTCACCATGAGCTGATCCAGGGCCACGTTGCCGCAGCGTTCGCCGATCCCGAGGAGGGTGCCGTGGAGGCGATCAGCTCCGGCCTCGAAGGCCGCGAGGGCGTTCGCCACGCCCAGCCCCCGATCATTGTGGCCGTGCCAGTCCAGGCGCACCGGGCGATCCTGGATGACTTCCTTCCGGATGAACCCCACCAGGCGCCGTACGCCCTCCGGGGTGGCGTGGCCGCAGGTGTCCGACAGGCAGAGGGATTCGGCGCCTTCGTCCAGGGCCGCCTGGTAGATGGCCTTCAGCACATCAGGCCGGGCCCGGGTGCTGTCTTCCGTCACCATCATCACGGGCACCTGCTGGCGGCGGCAGAAGGCCACCGCGCGACGGGCGGTGGTGACGAGGAAGGCCAGGTCCCAGCCCTCCACATCCATGCGGACCGGACTGGAACCGAGGAAGGCGCCGGCCTCCAGGGGGAACCCCACCCGCTGCTGGATCTCGGCCACCTGGGTCAGATCCGCTTCCAGGGTCCGGACGGCGGCATTGGGAGCCAGGGGCAGGCGGTGGTCCCTGATCTCCACCAGGAGGGCCTTCACCGCCGCCAGGGCCTTGGGACCGGCACCGGGCATGCCGAGTCCCACCGCATCCACGCCCAGGCGGGACAGGCGGTGCAGGAGATCCCGTTTCGCAGGAATGTCGGGATCGCGTACAGAAGGGCTCTGGAGGCCATCCCGCAAGGTCTCGTCATTGAGCTGGGGCATCCGCGAACCGTCCGGGGCGGGGCCATTCCAGTCGTGGATCAGGTCATCCAGGGTCATCGCAGGTCTCAGGCTAGGCGATCTCGATCCGCCGGTCCAGGAGGGTTCCCAGCAGTCCGGAGCGCTCACGGAAGGCCTCAATTTCAGGCTCCACGTCCCCCGAATTCTCCAGCCTCACGGTCAGGGTCTCCTCGTCCAGTTCAACCGAAATGGCGTGGACGGCCTGGCGGCGCCGCCGGTCGAGGGCATCCGCAGCCCGGAGGATGGCCGCCAGTTTCCGGACCCGCTCACGGTGCCAGGGGGCGAGGGCGCGGAAGGCTTCGTGCCGGGTGGGATCCGGCGCCTTGCCCCGGTGGTAGCGGACCACCTGGGCGAGCAATTCCACTTCTTCGGGCCAGAAACCCGGCAGGCTGGCGTTCCGGACCAGGTACTCACCGTGCTTGTGGTGGCCCCGCTCGGAGATGGAATGGCCGATGTCATGCAACCGGGCGGCGAATTCCAGCCACTGGCGTTCGGTATCCCCCAGTTCGAAGGTGGGCTGGAGGGCCAGGAAGATCTGGTCGCTGAAGGCCATCACCTGGCGGCTGTGGCCGGGATCCGGATCGAGCCGGTCGGCGAAATGGGCGATGGAGGCCCGCCGGCGGTCCGACAGGGGCGGAATCGCAGCGCCGCCATGCTTGAGCGCCTCCCAGACCATGCCTTCCCGCAGGCCCACGGGCAGATGCCGGAAGCGCGGGGCCTCCACCCACTCGAGCAGGGATAGCGCCCAGATCGCGCCCACATGGAGGGCTTCGGCCCGCCGGGGATCCACGCCGAGGCGTGCGACGCGGCCCTGGGTATCGGTCCGCCACAATTTCAAGGCGAACGCGCGGAGCTGGGCCCGGTCGCAGGCATAGGTGCCGCCGGAACCCCGGGCGAGATCCTCCAGGGTGCCGGAGGTGCCGAGCATCAGCGTGGAGGCGGGAAGCTCCTTCGGCAGGTGCTTCCGGGTTTTTCTCAGGATCCTCCGGATGGTTTTCCGCAGGCGCTTGAGATCCTGGGCCGTGGGTGGATCGGCAGTGGCCACGGCGTCCGCCAGGCGCAGGAGGCCCCAGGGGATGGAAACGCTTGCCACCACCCTTCCGCTCTGGACCCAAGTCAACTCCGTGCTGCCGCCGCCGATATCCACCAGGGCCACGGGCTCCTGGGGGAAGGGGATGGCGTGGGAGACCGCCTGGTGGATGAGGCGAGCCTCCTCCTCGCCGGAGATCACCTGAATGGGGATCCCCAGTTGCTCCGCTTCAAGGAGGAAAGCCTGGGCGTTCCGGGCATTGCGCAGGGCAGCGGTGCCGCAGGCCATGACCGTATCGCAGGCGAAGCCCCGGATGACCTTGGCCATCTGGGCCAGGGCCTCAAGGCCGGCCCGGAAGGCCTCGGGGCTGATCTCGCCGGATTTCGCTTCGCCGCGCGCCAGGCGGACCATGACCTTTTCCCGGGCCAATACCCGCTGTCCCCCCAGGGGATCCGCCTCCACCACCACCATGTGGATGGAGTTGGATCCGACGTCCACCGCCGCAATGCGCATAGGAGATTGTAGCCTCTGACTCATGGTAGCCGTTGCATCCGGGCGGGAGCCCCGGCCATGCTCGTTTCCATCACTTCGAGGTGGACCCATGGCCCTGACGGTAGACGGCATCTTTTCGAGCATGCCCGAACTCTTCCTCCCGGAGAAAGCCCAGGGACTCACGGTCTCGGTGTACTACCAGGTCACGGGCGAGGGCGGCGGCGACTACACCTGCCTGATCGAGAACGGCGCCTTCTCACTGAAGCGCGAGCCCAAGGCGGATGCCACGTCCACGGTGGTGATCGCGGCTGAAGACTGGATCGCCCTCAACGAGGGCAAGCTCGATCCCATGCAGGCCTTCATGACCGGGAAGCTCAAGGGCGCGGGCGACCTCGGCCTGCTTCAGAAGTTTCCGAAGTTCTTCAAGAAACCGC
>JAKAMQ010000055.1 GCA_021812805.1 Acidobacteriota bacterium | reverse complement strand
CAGGGTGAGCTGGGTGGGCGGATTGCCGGTGAGGGCGGACACCAGGCCCTGTCCCACCATGCCGGCCGAGCCCGTCTGCATGTACTGCACCCGGTGGGCCAGGTAGGTGCCGTCGGCCTGGAGGCTGGCATCCACGGCCACCATCATGCCGGAGGTCATGGCGCCCATTCCACTCAGGCCGGAGCCGGAGAACTGGGTGGTGCCGTCGGTCGTGAAGGTGGCCTTCTGCAGCCCCATCATCGAGCCCATGGTGAAGGAGGTGCCGGACACGCTGGAGACCGTGCCCACCTGCTGCTGCATCCCGCCCTGCCAGGGGTTGGAGGTGGCGCCGGACACGGAGGCCATCCCTGCGGTCATGGTCGGGGCGAAGGTGACATGACCCGAAGCATCCAGGGCCACGGACGAGGCCATGTTCATGTCGAAATTCAGGGCCACCGGCGTGGTGCCCACGGTCATCGAGGGGCTGAAGGGCACCGTGGCCGTGAAGGGACCGGCCATCGTCGCCTGGGTGTAGGCGTGGGTGGTGGGGTTCATGTAGCCCATGGTGATGTTGGAGACGGACACCTGGGCCTGGGTGTAGGTGCCCTGGGGCACGTTCGTGGCCGAGATCGGCTGCAGGGTGGCCATGAGCTGCATCATCTCGGTGGGGGTGGCCGTGGGCATCACGCTGACCGTTCCCCCCGCGCTGTTCGTGAGCGTGATGCTGTTGACGGTCATTCCGAAGGCCATGATCCAGTCGGACGGGGCATCACCGATCGCGACCTGCATGGCGGTGGATCCTGCGGGGGTGGGATTTCCACCTCCGGTTCCGGTTCCGGTCCCGGTTCCCGTTCCCATCGCTGCGCTGGAGTGGACGCCGCCGCCGCATCCGATGAAGGCCATCCCGCCGGTCAGGAGGAGAGCGGCGGCGCTGATCCGGTTGAAGGTTCGAAGGGCCATGGGGGCCTCCCTTGAGAGAGAGCAGATCCGGGCCTCCCTCGGGAGGTGGGCATCCGCCACGTTTGAAGAAGAGACTGGAGAACAGGAACCTGGATCGAGCCGATTCAGGGTTGTCGCGACATGCATCGCTTACAGGATCTCTACATCAAGGACCGTGCCAACGGTTTTGGGTGGCTTTTCGGGAAGAAGCGGGGCGTTCTGACGCGTACCCGCCGGGAGCTCCGGGTCGGATTGACCCGCCGACGCTCCCCCTCAGTGCATGATGGGGCCCGTGGTTCCGCCGGTGCCCGGATGCATGCCCTCCGGCGCCATGGCCCCAGGCCCCATCATGGAGCGGTCCATGCGCATGCCCTGATCCCAGGCCGTTTCCCCGAAGCCCCGCCCGCCCATGGGGCCGACCTTCGGCATCATGGAGGGACCGAAAACAGCCCACTGGCCCGCCTTCACGAAGGAGGTCGCCGCGTGGGCCGCCCGGGGGATGACCTCCACCACCCCCTTGAAGACCACGAGGGTGGACAGCCCCGCCTTGTCCACCTCCACCCCGTAGCGCGTGCCCCGCACCGCCAGCAGGGCCCCGGGCACCGCCACACGGCGTTCTTCCGGCTTGCCCCCGGCAAGCGCATCGAAGATGGCCTTGAGCCGTCCCCGGTCGAGGATCACCAGGACGCCAGGTTCACCTCCGGCAAGCCGCACCTGGGTGCTGGGGTAGAGTTCGAAGCGGGAGGCCCGTTCGGGCACCGAGAGCACCGCGTGGCCCCACCAGCCCGTCTTCACCACATCCCCGGACCGGGCCGCATCTCCCTGGGCGGCTTTCACCGCCCGGGCGGCATCACCGCCGGGCCAGCGGACGACGGAATGCTTCACCACGTCGAAACGGTAGGTGAAGGCCACCGGCGCCGGGGCGGGGCTCTGCAGGAGGACGAGGGCCAGGGGGGCGAGCAGGGATTTCAGCATCAGAGGTCTCTTTCGGAATCGTCCGGGTCGGGCCCCTCGGGGCGCCGGAGTTTGCGGGCCAGGGTTTTCCGCTCGATGCCGAGCAGGCGCGCCGCCTCGGTCTTGTTGCCGCCGCAGTGGGACAGGACGGCGAGGATGTAGGCCTGCTCCAGGTCCTCCAAGGGGAGGAAGGGCGGGGTGAAGCTCATGGGGGACTGCGGTGGCAAGGAGCCTGCCAGTTCCGGCTCCGCGCCGCTGAGCATCCTCGCGAGCACCCCGGCGTCCTCCAGCGAGCCGCCTTCGATGAGCGCGCGGCGCACCACGTGCCCCAGCTCCCGCACGTTGCCGGGCCAGGGATGGGCGGCCAGGAGGGCCATCACGGCCGGGGATGGCGCGCCGGGCTCGGGCAGGCCCAGATCTCGCTGGAAGCGGGCCTGGAAATGGGCCACCAGATCGGGCAGATCGCTGATCCGCTCCCGGAGCGGGGGAATGCGCACCTCGAACCCGGCGATCCGGTAGTAGAGATCTTCCCGGAAGGTGCCCGCCGCCACCATGGCCTTCAGATCCCGGTGGGTGGCCGCCACCACCCGCACATCCACCGCCTCGCCCTTCTCCGCGCCGAGGGGCTGGATCACGCCGTCCTCCAGGAAGCGCAGCAGCTTCACCTGGAACACGGGCGAAATCTCGCCGAGCTCGTCCAGGAACACCGTGCCGCCGTGGGCCAGGGCCAGGGCGCCGCGCCGGTCCTTCTGGGCGTCCGTGAAGGCGCCGCGCCGGTGCCCGAAGAGTTCGCTTTCGATGAGCGTGTCGGGGATGGCCCCGCAATGGACAGGCACGAAAGGGCCGCCGGGCCGGGCGCCGAAGCGGTGGAGGGCCCGGGCCACCAGCTCCTTCCCGGTGCCCGTCTCGCCGAGGATCAGGACCGGCACCTTCATCGGCGCCACCTTCCCGATGGCCTTGTAGACCGCCACCAGGGCGGGATGGGAACCGACGATCAGGCTCTCCGGGCCCTCCTTCGCGACCGGTGGCGCGAGGATCCGATCCGCCAGAGCCGCCTGCACACGCGCCAGCATCACCTCCAGATCGAAGGGCTTGGCCAGGTAGTCGAAGACCCCTTCCTGCAGGGACGCCGCGGCGGTCTCGATGGTTCCCCGGGCCGTCATGAGGATGAGCGGCGGGGGATCGTCGAGGCCCCGCGTCTCCTTCAGCAGGTCCAGGCCCGTCCCACCGGGCATATAGATGTCGCTGATGATGAGATCGGGGCGGTGTTCGCGGAGGGCGGCCCGGGCGGCGGCCAGCCCCGGGGCCCGAACCACCCGGTAGCCGCGCTTCTCCAGCGCCAGGGCCACCATCTCCCGGATCGCCAGATCATCATCCACCACGAGCACGTCCGTCATCCCATCCCTCGCTCGGCGGGCACCAGGGGGAGCCTGACCCGGAAGCAGCTTCCGCCATCGGATCCATCATCCGCCTGAACACTGCCCCAATGCCAGGCGACGACCTCGGCCACCAGGGCCAGGCCCAGGCCGAGTCCGGGTGCGAGCCCCTGGGTGCTGCCCCGGGCGAAGCGCCCGAAGATCCGGGCGCGCTCGCCGACAGGAATCCCGGGGCCGCGGTCCTCGATCTCGAGCAGGGCCTCCGCGCCCGCGATCCGCAGGCCCAGCCGCACCGGCATCCCCGCGGGGGAGAACTTGCAGGCGTTGGAGACGAGGTTCTCGACCACTCGGGCCAGGAGGGCCGGATCGCCCAGAACCCACACGCCCGCGGCCACCTCCACCTCGAAGGGCCGATCCATCCCCGCGCGGAGGAAGGCCGCCCGTTCGGCGCACAGGGCCGAAAGATCCAGGGGCCGGGTATGTTCGGAGAAGGTCCGCAGGCGCAGACGCTCCAGGTCCAGGAGGGCATCCACCATCTGGGCCAGGCGCGACGCCTCGGAGACCACCATGCCCGCCACCCGGGCGCGCTCGTCGGCGGAGAGATCGTACTGCGCCAGGAGCTGAGCCAGTCCCCGCACGGAGGTGAGCGGGGTCTTCAGCTCGTGGGCCACCACCCGGCGGGCTTCGGCCTCCCGCGCGCCGGTTTCGGCGAGGGTGGCCTGGATCTGTTCCAGTTCAGAGATCCGGTGGGCGGCCGTCCGGGCGTCCCGAAGGCTCCGGCGGGCCCGGACCCAGGCGGCGAGGCTGCCCACCGCCAGCAGGGCGAGCAGCAGCGTCAGGGGCTCCCAGGTCACCCGGAAGAGGCGCAGGGAAGCCGCGGCGAGCCCGAAGGGAACCAGGAGCAGCGCCCCGGCGAGCGCCTTGGCGACGCGGGTTCCCGCCGCCAGCAGCAGGGCCCCGAGCCAGGCCAGGCCGAAGGCCAGCAGGGCCTCCAGGAGGGGGGCTGCGGGGTGCAGCAGATCCCCCGACAGGATGGCTTCCGTGGCCTGGGCCTCGACCAGGACCCCCGGTTCCGGCGCGCCGCGTTCGGAAACCGGCGTCACCACCCGGTCGCCCAGCCCGGCGGCGGTGGTGCCGATGAAGACAATCCGGCCCGCCAGGGCTGGGGCAGGCCTCCCGGCCAGCAGATCCCCTGCCCCCACCACCGGGATGGAACGGACCCGGAATCCCGGCTGGAGGATTCTTCCGACGGGCACGGGCAGGTCGGGCGCCGCCAGGCGCGCGGCGGCCACGGGAAAGGCCGGCAGTTCCCGTCCCCCGGCCTGCCGGGTCGCGGCGAGACGCCGCACCACGCCATCCTGATCAAGATCGAAACTGACATGCGCCAACGTGCCCCGCCGGAGGGCGGGATCCGGCCACAGCCAACGGCCATCATCACGCACCCCCACCGCGAGGACGGATGGCCCCCGGGCCAGTGCCTGAGCCAGGCGAGCATCCCCCGGCCGCGCCTCCGGGAGCAGGAGATCCACCGCGACGCCCCGGGCCCCGGCGGCGAAGGCATCCTCGATCACCTGGGCCAGCCGGTCCCGGTCCCAGGGCCAGGGCCCATCCGCCCGGAGCGCCGCCTCATCCACGACCACTGCCGCCACCTTCGCAGCCGGCGCCGGGGGGAGGGCCCGCAGCAGGGCATCGCGCACCAGGTGCTCAGCCGAGGCCAGCCCGCCAGAGAGATGGAGGACAAGGACAAAGGTGGCGGCCAGGGCAGGCCAGAGCAGCTTCAGATCGGATCTCCTTGGACGAACTTCAGGCGGAATCCGAAAACCGGCAAGGTTCCCTGCTCAAAATCCAGATCCGGCGACCGCTCGAATCCCAGCTTCTCGTACAGGGCCCAGGCGACCGCCAGCAACCGGAACCCCGAGGCGTTCCGTTCCCGGGTCGCCGTGCCCCCAGAGCCGTACTGGGCCATGTCCGAGAAGAAGACCACTCCGCCCAGGAGGTCTTCACCCTCGGTGGCCACCAGGCGTCTCGCCCCCGGCTTGCCCGCCATCTGTCCGATGTGGGCCAGCAGGTCGTAGTACGTCGGCTGCACCTCAGGGCCGGGAAAGCCCTCTAGGCTGCTGTAGACCTGGACCATCAGGCGGCCAAGGTCATCAAACGCCTCCGGCCAGGCTTCACGAATGACCCATCCCCCGCCCATCGTGGAGCCCTCCTTCCCAGACGATAGGCGATCCTCAACGCTTGGACCAGCCACAGTCGCACGCAACCGGCCTGCCGCGGAGCCTCCGGGGTGTGACCGGACTGCGAGCCGCGCTGCGCTAGACTCTCCGGGTCTGGAGGAGCCATGGCCCGGAAGCTGGTGGAGTGCGTGCCGAACATCTCGGAAGGCCGGGATGCCGCGAAGATCAGGCAGGTGACGGAGGCCATCGCCGCCGTACCCGGCGTCTCCCTCCTGGACGTGGATCCCGGCGCCGACACGAACCGCACCGTCATCACCTTCGTGGGCGAGCCCGAGGCCGTCCTGGAGGGCGCCTTCCGCTGCATCGCCGAGGCCGCCAAGGTCATTGACATGCGCCAGCACAAGGGCGCCCATCCCCGCATGGGCGCCACGGACGTCGTGCCCTTCGTGCCGGTGGAGGGCATTTCCATGGCGGACTGCGCCAAGTTGGCCCGCCGTCTCGGACAACGGGTGGCCGCCGAGCTGGCCATACCCGTCTACCTCTATGAGGCCGCTGCCAGCCGGCCCGAGCGCCGCAACCTCGCCGAGGTTCGCCGCGGCGAGTACGAGGGCCTGGAAAAGAAGCTGCAGGATCCCGCCTGGACGCCCGACTTCGTCGCGCCCTATAACGCCGCCACCGGCGCCACGATCGTCGGCGCCCGGGAATTCCTGGTGGCCTACAACGTGACGCTCAACTCCCACGACAAGGCCCACGCCACGGACATCGCCTTCGAGCTGCGGGAGAAGGGCCGCGTGGCCCGCCGGGGCCGCGTGAAGCCCTACTACCAGGCGGGCGAACTGATCTTCTACGCCGAGGGTTCGTTCCCGTGCGGCAACTGCGACTTCACGGGCGCCACCTTCCAGGAGACCGTGGACCACTGCGCGTCCGTCCACGGCTACGACCTGCCCGCCCTCATGCGGATGAACGACGTGGACCCCGCAAATCCCGTGGGCCAGAAGGTTCGCCGCCGGGGCACCTTCGCCCACTGCAAGGCCATCGGCTGGGTCGTGGACACCTACCACCGCGCCCAGATCAGCATCAACCTCACGGACTACAAGCAGACCGCGCCGCACACGGTGCTGGAGGAGGCCCGCCGCCTCGCCGCCGAGCGCGGCCTCGTGGTGACCGGCAGCGAGATCGTGGGCCTCGTGCCCTACCAATGCCTGCTGGCCTCCGGGAAGCACTACCTGCGCGCCATGGGCAAGTCCACGGGCGTGCCCGCCTCGGACATCCTGCAATCCGCTGTGTTCTCCATGGGCCTGGCCGACGTGGCGCCCTTCGAGGTAGAGAAGAAGGTGCTCGGCCTGCCCGCCTACGACCCGAAGGCCCTCGTGTCCATGCCGGTGCACGCCTTCGCGGACGAGGTGAGCCGCGATACGCCGGCCCCGGGTGGCGGCTCCATCGCGGCCCTGGCGGGCAGCCTGGGCGCGGCCCTGGCCAGCATGGTGGCCAACCTGGCCCAGGGCGGCCCCGATGCGGAGAAGGACGCCAAGCTCATCGCCCTGGCGGAACGCGCCCAGGCGATCAAGGACCAGCTCCTGATCGCCGTGGATGACGACACCAATGCCTTCAACGCCTTCATGGACGCCCGCCGCCTTCCCGATGGCACGCCCGACGAGAAGGCGCACCGCCAGGCCGCCATGCAGGCCGGGCTGAAGATCGCCATTGACGTGCCCCTGGCCACGGCCAAGGCCAGCCTGGGCGCCTTGGAACTCGCCGGCGAGGCCGCGCGCCTGGGCAAGGTCGCCTCCATCACCGATGCCGCCGTGGGCGCCCAGATGGCCCATGCCGGCGTGCGCGGCGGCCTCTGGAACGTGATCATCAACCTCAAGGACATCACCGATCCCGCCTACGTGGCCGACATGCAGGCCCAGTGCGCCGACCTGCTGAAGCAGTCCACGGAGAAGCTGGCGGACATCACCGGCTTCATTGATCAGAAGCTGATGGACCGGCTGGCGAAGGCGAAGAAATAGGCCCGGCCCGTCCAATCGAGGTTCCATCTCGATTACTTCGTATTACGATGGCCTTCCATTCCCTGCCTGGAGCCATCCCATGGGCATCCTCCGCCGCGCCCTTCCTCTTCTGGTCGCCCTGACCCTGGGCGCCGCCCCGCCCCTGCCGCCCTCGGCGAATCCGGGCGCCTTCGCCGGACTGCGCTTCCGCAACCTCGGACCCTTCCGCGGCGGGCGCGTGGGCGCGGTCACCGGCGTACCCGGCCAGCCCCAGGTCTACTACATGGGCGCCACGGGCGGTGGGGTCTGGAAGACCGAGGACGGCGGCGCCAGCTGGCGGAACATCTCCGATGGCTTCTTCAAGACCGGCTCCGTGGGGGCCATCGCGGTGAGCGCCTCCGATCCCAACGTGATCTACGTGGGCATGGGCGAGGACACCATCCGGGGCAATGTGAGCCGCGGGGATGGCGTGTACCGTTCCACGGATGCTGGCCGGACCTGGACGCACCTGGGACTGGACGATACCCAGCAGATCACCCGCGTCCGCGTGAATCCCACGAATCCCGACATCGCCTACGTGGCCGCCCTGGGCCATGTCTGGGGCCCGAATGAAGCGCGGGGCATCTTTCGCACCCTGGACGGCGGAAAGAGCTGGAATAAAGTGCTGTATGTTGATGACAAAACGGGCGCTTCCGATTTATGCATGGATCCCGACAATCCCCGCATCCTCTACGCCGGCTTCTGGCAGGTGGGCCGCAAGCCCTGGACCCTGGAGAGCGGCGGGACGGGCAGCGGGATCTACAAGTCCACGGATAGCGGCGATACCTGGAAGCGGCTGGAGGGCGGACTGCCCACGGGCATCCTGGGCCGCATCGGCCTCGCCGTCTCCCCCGCCCGGCCCGACCGCGTCTGGGCCCTCGTGGAGGCCGAGAAGGGCGGGCTCTACCGCAGCGAGGACGGCGGCGCCAAGTGGACCCGCGTGAACAGCGAGAACAGGCTGCGCCAGCGGGCCTGGTACTACTCCTGCATCTACGCCGATCCCAAGAACCCCGACACCGTGTACGCCCTGAACGTGACCTTCATGCGCTCCCAGGACGGCGGGCACACCTTCACCGCCATCCCCACGCCCCACGGCGACAACCACGACCTGTGGATTGCCCCGGAGGATCCCCAGCGCATGATCGAAGGCAACGATGGCGGCGCCACGGTCACCGTCAACGGCGGGGAGTCCTGGAGCACCCTGATGAACCAGCCCACGGCCCAGTTCTACCGGGTGGCCGTGGACACGCGGGATCCCTACTGGATCTACGGCTGCCAGCAGGACAACACCTCCGTGGCCATCAAGAGCCGGGCCGAGGGCTGGGGGGTCACCGCTGCCGATTGGCACGCCGTGGGCGGCGGGGAGAGCGGCTGGATCGCGCCGGAGCCGAAGGATCCCGACGTGGTGTTCGCCGGGGAGTATGGCGGCCAGATCACGCGCTACGACCGCCGCACCGATGAGACCCGCCTGGTCATGCCCTGGCCCCAGCTGGCCATCGGGATGGCCCCGAAGGATCTGAAGTACCGCTTCCAGTGGAACGCCCCCATCCTCATCAGCCGCTTCGAGCCCCACGCTCTCTACTTCGCGGCCCAGAAGCTGCTGCGCAGCCTCGACCGGGGCCGGACCTGGGAGGCGATCAGCCCCGACCTCACCCGCAACGACAAGGCCACCCAGATCGCCAGCGGCGGGCCCATCACCAAGGACAACACCGGCGTGGAGGTGTTCGGCACCCTCTTCGCGCTGGCCGAGAGCCGGCAGGATCCCGCCATCCTCTGGGCGGGCAGCGACGACGGCCTCGTCCATCTCACCCGCGACGGCGGCAAGACCTGGACCGACATCACGCCCAAGGGCCTGCCGAAGGACATCCAGATCAACAGCATCGATCCCTCGCCCTTCGACGCCGGCACGGCCTACCTCGCGGCCACCGCCTACAAGCTGGAGGATCTGCGGCCCTATCTCTACCGCACCAATGATTTCGGCAAGAGCTGGACCCGCATCGACTCGGGCATCCCCGTGGGCGCCTTCACCCGCGTCGTGCGCGCGGACGAGCGGCGCCGGGGCCTCCTCTTCGCGGGCACGGAGACCGGCCTCTACCTCTCCTTCGATGACGGCGCCTCCTGGGAGCCCTTCCAGCGCAACCTCCCCGTGGTGCCCATCACGGACCTGGCCATTCACCAGGGCGACCTCATCGTGGCCACCCAGGGCCGAGCCTTCTGGATCCTCGATGACCTGGACAGTCTGCGCCAATGGCAGCCGGAGATCGCCGCCGAACCCCTGCATGTCTTCCAGCCCCGGCCCGCCATCCGCGCCGACTACGGACAGGCCTGGTGGATGGACGCGCACGCGAAACCCCGTGCCATCGGCCAGAACCCGCCCACGGGCGCCATTCTGGACCTCTGGCTGAAGGCGGCCCCGGACAAGAAGGATCCCCTCACGCTGGAGGTATTCAGCGGCCAGGAACTGCTCCGCAGCTTCAGCAGCGCGAAGGCCGAGAAGCACGACGGCGAGCCCGCCGAGAAGCCCCTCAAGCTCCAGGCCGGCTTCAACCGCGTCACCTGGGATCTCCGCATGTTCCGGCCGCACCTCGTCCCCAGAGCCATCATCTGGGGCGACACCCGCGGCCCCGAAGTGGCCCCCGGCACCTACACCCTGCGCATCACCTACCGGGGCGTCACCGTATCGCGGGACGTTCAGGTCCGTCCTCGGCCCGGCGTGACGGCCAGCGAGGCAGACCTGAAGGCCCAGGCCGACCTGCTCAAGGAGATCCGCGACCGGGTGACCGAGATCCACCAGTCCGCGGTGCAGATCCGGGACGTGAAGGCCCAGGTCAAGGGACTCGTGGACCGGGCGGAGAAGCTGGGCAAGGCCGAGCCCCTGAAGGCCCCCGCGAAGGCCCTCACAGACAAGCTCGACGCCCTGGAGGCGCGGTTTGTGAACCCGAAGCTGAAGAGCGAGCAGGATCCGCTGAACTTCACGCCCGCCCTCGACCACCAGTTCATCGGCCTCGCCGGCGTGGTGGGCAGCGGCGATGCCGCGCCGAGCCCCTCCTCCCTGGCCTACTACGCCCAGGAGAACGCCGTGCTGGCCGGCCTCCAGGCCGAACTGGCCCAGGTGTGGGGCCACGAACTCGCCGCCTTCGATCAGGCGGTTCGCGACGCCGGCATCCCCCCGGTGATCGTGGTGCCCCAGGCAAAGTAGGCCAAAGAGAAGCCCTGGACACGGAAGACTCGGACAAAAGAAGGAAGACGCGGAACGGACGGCCTGGGTGCCCTGGTCATGGATTGCCGGCTTCTTTCCATGTCTTCCGTGAACCTTCCGCGTCCTCCGTGACCAGCCCCGGCCGGGGCGGGCTCACCCCTCCGGCGGCCACGCCTCCAGCTCCCAGGCCTCCATCCGGGCCCGGTCCGCGAGGATCTCCCGGGTGGGGCCGTCGGCCACGAGGCGGCCCCGGTGCAGCACCAGGGTTCTCGGGCAGAGGCGGAGGGCCAGATCCAGATCATGGGTGGCGAGGACGCGGGTGTGCGTGAAGGCCCGCAGCAGATCCACCAGCAGGCGGCGTCCGCGGGGATCGAGGCCGGTGCTGGGCTCGTCCAGCACCAGGATGTCCGGGGCCATGGCCAGCACCGCCGCCAGGGCGCAGCGCCGCTTCTCGCCCATGGACAGGTGGTAGGGGGCCTTGGCCGCCAGGTGCGCCGCGCCCACCTGCTGGAGCGCCTCCAGGGCGCGCGCGTCGGCCTCTCCGACGGGGAAACCCTGGTTCCGCGGCCCGAAGGCCACATCCTCCAGCACCGTGGGCATGAAGAGCATGTCGTCGGGATCCTGGAACACCATTCCCACGGTGCGGCGGATCTGGGCCAGGGTGCCCGGATGCACCGGCAGCTCGCCGACCCGCACCTCCCCGGCGGTGGGCCGGAGGGATCCGTTCAGGTGCTTCAGCAGGGTGGACTTCCCCGCCCCGTTGGCGCCGACCAGGGCCACGGCCTCGCCGTGGTGCAGGGTGAAGGTCGGGCCATCCAGGGCCAGCGTGCCATCGGGGTAGGCATGACGGAGATCGCGGACATCGAGCAGGTGGTGGCTCACGGTGCGCCCCCCGGCAGAAGGCTTCCCAGCAACACCGGCAAGGGCCGCCAGCGGCAGAGGATGAAAAAGGTCGCCCAGCCCAACAGGAAGGTCCACTCGCGGCGGCGGAAGCGGCCCTGGACGCGCTTCGGGAGGGTACCCTCGAAGCCCCGGGCGCAGAGGGCCAGGTGCACCCGCTCGGCCCGCTCCCAGCTCCGGATGAGGAGATGACCCGCGAAGGGCCCGAACTCCCGGGCGGACAGGGGGCGCCCCGCGGCGCGGAGCGCCCGGGCCTGGCGGGCCCGCTCCGCCTCCTCGCCCACGAGGAAGAGATAGCGGTGGAGGAAGAGCAGCTGCTGGGAGAAGGCCCGGGGCGCGCCCAGGCGATCCAGGGCCGCACACATCTCCCCGAAGCCCGTCGCCGCCACCAGGACCGTGGCGGTCGCCATGGCCAGGATCCCCCGGGCCAACAGGCTGCCGTAGGCCAGCCATCCGGCGCTCAGGACCAGGGGGCCCACCTGCAGGGCCGGCATCCGCTCCAGCCAGGGCAGGAAGGCGCCGAGCACGAGGATGAAGGGCAGGCCCAGCGCGACCTTGCGCACCACCAGGGCGAACGGGATACCTCCGAGGGCCGCCAGGGCCACGGGGAACAGGGCCAGGGGCAGCAGACTCGACACCTCCCGGGGCCCGAAGGAGGCCAGCACAGCCAGGAATAGCGCCGTGGCCAGCACCTTGGCGCGGGGCTCCAGGCGATGGATCGGGGTGTCCAGGCGGGCCAGGCGGTCCATCTCCCGCAGATCCAGCAGCGCATCGGCCAGCGAGGCCACCTAGGCCTCCGGAGGCGAGGCGCGGCGGCGCGCCAGCAGCCAGCCCACGGTCGCCACCAGGAGCAGGGTGACCGCGCCCCCCAGGAGGCCCGCCAGGCTGGTGCCGCTCCGCTGGCGCAGGAGATTCACATCCGGCCCGGGCAGGGCGTAGTCGGGCAGGAAGGCGGTCCGCTGCTGGATCCCCGCCGCCAGGCGGTGGAGGGCGGCCCCAGGCGCAGCGCCCAGGGCCGGCGCCACCCGGGCCGTGGCCCACGCCAGGCCATCCGGTTGCCGGGAGGCAATCCAGGAGAGCAGACCCGCCACGAGCACCGCCGCCCCGAGGATGGTCCCCAGGACGCGGCGCCCGATGGGTTCGGGCCGCGGGACCAGCAGGCCGGGCCGGGCCCTGGCCACGAACCGCAACACCAGGGCGGTGGCCACACCCTCCACCAGGCCGATGGGCAGGTGGATGGGCAGCAGGGCCAGCAGGAAGGCCCGGAAGGAGAGCCCTGTCAATCCGGAAGCCACCGTTTCGAGGCTCACCGCCAGGGCGCCCAGTTCCATCCCGACCCCCGCGGCCAGCAGGGCCCCGAGCCCGGGCCGTCCCCGCCGCGCCAGGGGCGCGTAGAGCAGCGGGAAGGCCACGAAGATCGGCAGAATGCCCATGTTGAAGAGGTTGCAGCCGAAGGCCAGCAGGCCGCCATCCGCGAAGAACAGGGCCTGCACCAGCAGCACCGATCCCATCACCAGCAGCGCGGCCGGTGGGCCGAGCAGCGCCGCCAGCATCAGCGCGCCCACCAGGTGACCGCTGGAGCCGGTGCCGGGGATGGCGAAATTGACCATCTGCACCGCGAACACGAAGGCGCCGAGCACCCCCATCAAGGGCACGCGGCTCTCGTCGCCTTCCCGGCGCAACCGGCGGGAAGCGCCCGCCAGCGAGGCGCCGGAGACAGCCCAGAAGGTTCCCCCTACGGTGGCGGAGATCAGCGCGTCGCCCATGTGCATGGCGATCCCCCGATCAGGAGCGGCGAGCCAGGCGGTCCGCCCACCAGGCCACGACGGCGCGGGCCAGGGCGTCCTTGGGCAGAGGTCCCAAGGCAGGCTCGGAACCATCCGGAGTGAGCGGGGTGAGGGTATTGGGCTGGTCCCCAAAGGCCCTGCCGTCCTTCACATCGTTCAGCAGGACGGCATCGAGCCCCTTCCTCGCCAGCTTGGCGGCGGCGTGGTCCAGGTGGTGTTCGCTCTCGGCGGCGAAGCCCAGGATCCACTGGCCGGGCCGCTTGGTCGCCGAGAGGGTGGCAAGGATGTCGGGGGTGCGCACGAGCACGAGGGTCTCGGGCCCATCGCCCTTCTTCACCTTCTCGGACGCACGGACCTCCGGGCGCTGGTCCGCCACGGCGGCGGCGCCCACCAGACCCTCGGCGTCTGCCCAGCGCGAGGCGCAGGCGTCCAGCATGTCCTGGGCACTGCGCACACGCACGGTGTCCACCCCCCAGGGCGCCGGAAGATCGCCCCCCAGGACGAGTTGCACCTGGGCCCCGGCATCCCGGAAGGCCCGGGCCAGCTCCACCCCCATGGCGCCGGTGCTGCGATTCGTGAGGGTGCGCACGGGATCCAGATCCTCCCGGGTGGGGCCCGCGGTGATCAGCACCCGGCGCCCGGCCAGGGCCGGCAGAGGAGGTGTGCCCGCCACCTGGATGGCCTCGGCGATGACCTCCACCTCCGCCAGCTTCCCCGCGCCCTCTTCGCCGCAGGCCAGGCTGCCCTCGGCGGGGTCCACGAGGGTGTGTCCGAAGCCCCGGAGGCGGGCCACATTGGCTTGCACGGCGGGATGTTCCCACATGCCGGTGTTCATGGCCGGGGCCCACAGCACCGGGGCACGGGTCGCCAGCAGCACCGTGCTGAGGAGATCCGTCGCCAGGCCGTTGGCGGCCTTGCCCAGGATGTTGGCGGTGGCGGGCACCACGGCCACAAGGTCGGCCCAGCGGGCCAGCTCGATGTGCTCGATGGTGGGCAGGGCCCGCCACTCCCCATGGTCGGGATTCGCGCCGTAGCAGGGCTCCCCGGTGAGGCTCGTGAGGGTCAGAGGCGTGATGAAGCGGGAGCCGGCCTCGGTGAGAATGCACCGCACCTGGTGGCCGCGCCTGGCCAGCAGGCGCGCCAGTTCCGCCGCCTTGTAGGCCGCCACGCCGCCCGTGATCCCGAGGATGATGCGCATCGGAGGCTCCTGGAAGCCTTCATGCTACTCCAGGCTCCGGATCAGACGCCGCGCGCCTCGGCCCCCCAGATGAGCTTGTGGAGCTGGAGCTGGAAGCGCACCGGCAGCCCGTCAGCCAGCACCTGTCCGGCGAGCCAGGCAGGGTCCACGCGCCCCCAGGCCGGGCTGAAGAGGACTTCCACCCGGTCCCAGATGCGCCGCTCGGCGCACCAGGCCCGGGCCCAGTCGTAGTCTTCCGCATCGCAGAGGACGAACTTCAGCTCATCCTGGCCGGGCACCAGGCATTCCAGGTTCGACTCCAGCCAGCGATGGCTCTCGCCGCTGCCCGGCGTCTTGCGATCCACGATCTTCACCACCTCCCGCGGCACGAGCGTCAGATCGTGGCTGCCCGCGGTCTCGAGGGCCACCTCGTAGCCCAGGTCCAGCAGGCCCCGCAGCAGCACCGGGGCATCGGGATGGGCCAGCGGTTCCCCCCCCGTGAGTTCCACGAAGGGCGCGCAAGGCCCAGTACGAGGCGGCCCCAGCCGGCGGCGGACCTCAGCCAGCAGGTCGCCCTGTTCGCGCATCACACCCTCATGAAAGGCATACGCCGTGTCGCAGTACGTGCAGCGCAGGGGACACCCCGTGAGGCGGATGAACAGGCAGGGTCTTCCGGCCCGGGCGCCCTCCCCCTGAATGCTGTGGAACACTTCGTTGACCTTGAACGTCATGGATGCGCCGCCTTCCCCTCCATCCGCCGCTCCCGCCCTCCGGGCGATCGCGGGGCGCCCAGGACAACCCCCGGATCGGACGCGCCACTGGCGCGTCCTCCCGCTCCCGCTGCGCGTTCGCGGACGGGGCCCCGTCCCTCCCCCTGAATGCTGTGGAACACTTCGTTGACCTTGAACTTCATGCGCCGGACGCTCCCATCCGATGATGGTCCCATGGCCGGCGCCCCGCGCGCACGGCCGGGAGTCACGCATGCCCCTCCGCCGGTTCCTGCTCGCCCTCATCCTCCTCGCGCCCCTGGCGGCCCGGCAGGCCCCGCCGACGAACCCCGTCCAGGCCCTCTATACCAAGGAGGAGGTGCAGATCCCCATGCGCGACGGCGTGAAGCTGTTCACCATCCTCTACCTCCCGAAGAACACCCACACCCCCCATCCCATCCTGCTCCAGCGTACGCCCTACGGCATCTGGCCCTACGGCCCGGCGGTCTTTCCGCGCATGGTGGGGCCTTCCCCGGCCTTCCTGGACCAGGGCTACATCGTGGCCTACCAGGATGTCCGCGGACGGTTCATGAGCGAG